>NZ_JAFMOT010000187.1:0-419224 GCF_019049695.1 Rahnella perminowiae | reverse complement strand
GGGTTGGGGTATTACTTCGCAGGGGGAAGAGCTGAAAAATCTATCAGAAATCGTAACCTACTGTAGCCACCACCGTCCGTTCCTGACCCCAGTAGCAGTAGCTGGTGCCGTAACAGGCTGCGACATATTTTTTGTCGAACAGGTTGTTAGCGTTCAGCTGCACATAGGCGCCTTTCAGTTGCGGATTGAACTGCACCAGATTCATACGCAGTGACGCGTCAACCAGCGTGGCGGAAGGCATGTGGCGGGTGTTTTCGTTATCCGCCCATTGGGTGCCGATGTAACGAACACCTGCACCCATATCCACACCAATCGGCGTGTTGTACTGACCCCAGATGGAAGCCATTTGCTTTGGCGTCACATACGGTGTGTTACCGTTGTTCTCAGCCGCATCACGGATACGCACTTTGTTGTAGGTGTAACCGGCCATCACGTTGAAGCGTTCGGTAACCTGTTTCTTAGCTTCCAGCTCCAGCCCCTGTGAGCGGATTTTACCCGCCGGCTCGTAGTAGCTGCCGACCACCACGCGGTTACCCACATCTTTCTGAGTCAGATCATACAGCGCCGCGGTGTACATATCAGAAGTACCGACAGGCTGGTATTTGATCCCGGCTTCGTATTGCTCACTCTGCATCGGTTTCAGCAGCGTGCCGTCAGCGCCCGGCAGGGCAGATGGCGTCATCGCCTGGCTGTAGCTGACGTACGGAGAAATCCCGTTGTCGAAGGCGTACAGCAGGGAAGCGCGGCTGTTAAAGTGGCTGTCTTTACGTTCGCTGTTGCTCTGCGTGCCGTAAATGCTTTCGTAGCTGCGGCTGGAGGTTTTCAGCGTGTCGTAACGGCCTGACAGGGTCAGATACCATTTGTTCCAGTTCATTTCATCTTGCAGATAGGTACCCATCTGCTCATAACGGTTTTTACCGCGTTTAAGGCTGTAATAATCC
Organism: Rahnella perminowiae; assembly: GCF_019049695.1. Classification (NCBI taxonomy): domain Bacteria; kingdom Pseudomonadati; phylum Pseudomonadota; class Gammaproteobacteria; order Enterobacterales; family Yersiniaceae; genus Rahnella; species Rahnella perminowiae. The sequence goes on along the minus strand of NZ_JAFMOT010000187.1, from coordinate 418,283 downwards.
AGTGCATCACCGCCCACGCCGGTGTACGGGTTGAGGTTTTCAGCGTAAGCAGCGTCAGATTTCACATCATTGATAAAGTGGGAATAGTCAAAGCCCAGCACCACTTTATGCGCCAGTTCGCCGGTGGCGAAATCCGCTTCAAGCTGGTTATCAATCGCGAAGGTATCCAGGGATGATTTTTCACCGGAATAATAACGGCTCATCTCGGTACGATCCGCATTCCAGCCGGCCTGATACACCTGATCCAGTTCGGTATTGGAATGGGTGTAGTTGGCGTTCTGGCGGAATGACCATACATCGTTAAATGCATGCTGGAATTCGTAGCTGTAGATTTGTTCCCAGCGTTTGAACTGATTGCGCGTGCTTTCACCATCAAAGAAACCGCGGCTCAGTTTCTGTCCATAGAGGCTGCCGTCAGCCGGAACGGCGGCATGGTAGCCACCGGACGGATCTTTTTGCAGATACGCGCGAAGTAACAGCGAGGTGTTTTCATCCGGCGTCCACAACAGTTGTGGCGAAATCGCGTAACGCTCTTCACGCTGATGATCATACTGCGTATCGCTGCTGCGGGTCATACCGGTCAGACGGAACGCCAGCTGATCATTGATGGCGTTGGTGTAGTCGAACGCGCCGCCTTTAGTATTTTGCGTGCCACCGGAAAGCTGGAAATGACCTTCTTCAGCAAACTGCGGGCGCTTGGTCGATTCCACCACCACGCCGCCAGGAATGCTCTGACCGTAGAGGGCAGAAGAGGGGCCTTTCACCACATCAATACGTTCCAGGAACCATGGGTCAACCTGGATGGAGTTGTAGGTCGAGCCATCGCTGAGGATACGCAGGCCATCGAGGAAGGTGTTGTTGACGTCACCGCCATGGAAACCGCGCAGGGAGATGGTGTCATAACGCGTTGCGCCGCCGGCAAAGTTGGTGAATACGCCCGGTGTATAGTTCAGCGCAGCGTTGACGGTGGTGGCATTCTGATCCGTCATTTGCTGACGGGTCACGACAGAAACTGCCTGGCCCGTGGTAATCAGCGGCTGATCCGTTTTGGTCGCGCTTTTACTGGTTTTCGCGCTGTAACCCTGGGTCGGCGCATCGGCGGTATCCGCAGGCGCAGCTTTGACAATGACGGTGTCTTCAGCTGCCATTGAGGCAACCGGCATTGCCAGCGCGCACATGAGCACCGAGCGTTTGAGGGGGAAAGCCAACAACATATTCATAATCCCTATAAATCACTCAATAAATTATTGAGTGATTAATTGATGCATGTGTAATAAACCCAAAAGCCAACATTTGTTCCGCCTAAAAACGGCTATACGTGACAGACGGTAACGTAACCGAACCTGGCAAATGTTAAACTTAATGATAATTGTTATCATTATTATTTTGTAAATTCAAGGGAACTTTCTTCAAAAAGTGTGAAATGACGCATTTTTAACCTGATGAAAACGAGGGTTTTTTGAGAGGGGCACTAAAAATTCGGGCAAAAATGGCCGCGAGTGATTACGGTTAATAGGGCATTTTTAAATATTTTCATTACCTAAAATTCACTGCCGGGAGGCGAAAATGAGTCAGGGGAGTCAGGAGGAGTACAACGGGAAATGGGTTGCGGTCGATGATTATCTGGTAAGTCATCTCGTGCAAAGCGATCCGGTTCTGGAACAGGTGCTGAAAAATAACCATCAGGCCGGTTTACCCGCGCACGATGTGGCACCCAATCAGGGGAAATTACTGGCGCTCCTGGCACAAATTACCGGCGCGCAAAAAGTTTTGGAAATCGGCACGCTCGGCGCGTACAGCACACTCTGGCTGGCGCGGGCATTACCGGCGCTCGGAAAAGTCGTGACACTGGAAGCCGATCCGCATCACGCCCGTGTCGCAAAAACCAATATTGAACTGGCCGGTTTGCAGGACAAAATTACCTTACACGTCGGTCCTGCCGCCCAAACGCTGCCAGGGCTTCAGGCAGAAGCCCCGTTTGATCTGATTTTCATTGATGCAGACAAACCGGGTAATCCGTTGTATCTCGAGTGGGCGCTGAAACTGTCGAAACCGGGTACATTGATTATTGGCGATAACGTGGTGCGGGAGGGTGCGGTGGTGGATCCGCACAGCGACGACGCCCGGGTACAGGGCGTGCGTCGCTTCATTGAGATGATCGAACAGGAGCCGCGTTTATCTGCGACCGCGCTGCAAACCGTCGGCAGCAAAGGCTGGGACGGTTTTGTGCTGGCACGGGTCACCGGTTAACCGGGCTTAACGCGCCAGCCCGAAGCCAATGTCAAACAGCGGGTTTTCGCTGTCATGCGGCATATCGGATTGTTGTCTGAGCACCGCTTCCTCAGACGATGGCAGTTCAAACGGTAGCTTTCCGGTATAAGCTTCAGGGCTGGTCAGGCGGCTAAACAGCACGGTATCGCTGACACCAAAATTACCGATAACCGCTTTCGCTTTGTCTGTCACATTGGTCAGGATCGCCGGACGGTCGAGATAAACAGTCACGATTGTCGGCACCGCTTTGCTGGCTTTCACAATGGCCTGATAATCCGCATTGTCGCCGGTAAAGGCCAGTGAACCTTCATGATGGCGTTTGCCGAAGAACCAGGCTTTATGCGGTTGTTCATACGGCGCATGGGCGCGGATCAGCGCAATATCGGCTTTCTCCGGCGTATCCACCACGGTAAAACCGGCTGCTTTTGCGGCCTGCGGTCCGATGCCATACAGCCAGATTTTTTTGCCTTTTTTCAGCGGCAGCACGTCTCCGGTGTTTTGCAACAGTACCAGCGAATGTCCCTGAGCCGCATCGGCTTCTTTTTGCCAGTCAGCCCGCCCGACGGTCCGGGTGGCGTACTGCACATCGACATACGGATTTTCAAACAGACCGGTCCTGAATTTTTGTTCAAGAATACGCACGACAGATTCGTCCAGACGCTGTTCAGTCAGCTGCTTTTCATTCACCGCATTGACCAGCAACTGCGAGTCGGTCACGCCGCCAAACTGATCAACACCCGCCTGCACGGCTTTCACGAAACGCTGCTGCGGCGTCAGGTTTTCAACGCCCCATGACATGCCGCCCGGCACCGGTTCTTTGCCTTGCGGCGAACCGTTCAGGCAATCATTTTCACAATTGCTGGTGATCAGCCAGTCGCTGAGAATGACGCCTTTGAAACCGTATTGTCCGCGCAGAATATCGGTCAGCAACTGATGGCTGAATCCGGCACCGACCTGTTCGAGCGGTTTACCGTCCACGGAGACATTTTTCAGGATCGAATACGTCGGCATTACGCTGGCGACATTGGCTTCAAACGCGCCGGTAAAAGGATAAATGTGTTCTTTGAGATTGTTGCCGGGGAAGACGGCGTTTTTGCCGTAAACATTGTGACTGTCGAAACCGTTTTCAGCCGCACCGTACCCGACCCAATGTTTGACCACAGCGATCACGCTGCCCTGATTGAGCCCGTCGGCACCGTTTTGCATCCCTTCGATATAACCGCGCACCATGTTATGCACCCGCGTCGGATCTTCGCCGAAGGTACCGCTGATACGTGCCCAACGTGGCTCTGTTGCCAGATCAGCCTGCGGTGAAAGTGCCTCACGAATGCCGACGGCCAGATATTCCTGACGGACAATATCGGCGTAACGACGGGTAAGTTTTTCATCCCCAATCGCTGCCAGTCCTAAAGTTTCCGGCCACCGGGTGAATTTACCGGAAGAGGTACTCGCGCCGACCAGATATTCAAATGAGTTACGCGGATCGCTGCTGATGGTGACCGGAATGCCGAGTCGGGTGTTTTCGGCAATCTGTTGCAGTTTATTGTTTTCCCGGGCCATCACGGCCGGATCATCCGCAGAAAGCCGGGTGATCAGACTGTTCACTTTGGCGCCGGCAATCATCTTTTCCGCCGCATCTGTATCATAATACGTCCCGGCCCCAACCGGACTGCTGGCGGTCGGTGCGGAACCGTGCATCATCACACCGGCTTTTTCTTCCAGCGTCATGCGTTTCACCAGATCCGCTGCGCGTGCCTGCGGCGTCAACCGCCAGTCTTCATAAGGTTCCAGTTTCCCGGAATGATTGAGATCCTTGAACTGCAATCCGTCAACGGTCAGCCGTGTTACGTCACGCTGGCTGAGGTCAGGCTGGATAGGGGTGGCGGAGGCAGTGGCAGAAAGCAAAAGGGCAGCACTGGCAAGGCTCAGAGGTTTACTTTTCATTATCATCCTTAACGTTTTTTATATATAAAAACTCAATGAATTATCAATACGCTATTTATCGGACAGATGCTGAGAGCGGCTTCTCAATTAAAAACCACAATAAACCGACTTTTTTCACTCTTTAGCCTACATTTTTTCGTCAATCTTCCGATAACCCCCTTTGGATCTGTTGGTTCGTCCCGTTTCGTTATGGGGCATACCTGCAGACGGCTACTGAGGCTTAATGGCCATTTAAGGTCTTCTATAAGGGATTGTCATGAAAAAGGTGATTTTTGCTGCGGCTGTTGCCGTACTGTTATCCGGCTGTGCACAGCAAACTTTCAACATGGGTCAGGGTATTGCGACCGCGCCTAAGCAAGTGACCACGCATCACTTCTTCGTCAGCGGCATTGGCCAGAAAAAAACCATTGATGCGGCTAAAGTTTGCGGTGGCGCAGATAAAGTGGTTCGTGTTGAATCACAACAAACTTTCGTCAACGGTCTTCTGGGTGTCGTGACGTTTGGTATCTATACCCCGCGTGAAGCCCGCGTGTTCTGTTCTTAATCGCGCCGGATATCACGCCAAGGCTGCCTTATGGCAGCCTTTTTCGTTGTAAGGACGCTTAACCAAAGGCCAGACCCAGCACCGCACCGGCGCTCAGCACCCACAACGGATGGATTCGCTTACTCAGCGACAGCAGCGTGCACAGCGCGATCACCCCAACCAGGGGCAGTGTGGTCGCTGACGCTTTGGCGATCAGTAATCCGCTTGATACCACCAGCCCGACGGTTACCGGTACCAGCCCGCGCTGCACAATTTGCCGCCAGGGACGGTCTTTGTAACGTTTCCAGCCGCCCATCACAATAAGCGTAATAATCGAGGACGGGCCAAATTTTGCCAGCGAGGACACCAGCAGGCCTGACCATCCGGCAACCTGCCAGCCAATCAGCGGCACGATCATCATATTCGGGCCGGGAGCGGCCTGCGCCAGAGCGAACAGGGCGCTGAATTCCTGCGCGCTCATCCAGTGATGCACCTGTACCACAGCCCGTTGCATCTCAGGCAGAATGGTATTTCCGCCACCAAATGCCAGCACGGAAAGTTCGGTAAATAACAGGGCAAGAGAAAGCAGAACCGGCATCAGAATTTACTCCTCGCGCAGATGAAAATACTGACCGGGGCCAGCACCAGCATGACGGGCAGCATAGGCATGCGGAACGCAGCAATCGCCATCACACCGACAGCGACCAGCGCCAGTTGCAACCATTTACCCCGTAACGGGGCGAGCATTTTGATGCCGGTCGAGAGCAGTAAACCGGCGGCGGCGGCCGCCATCCCGGCGAACAGATGTTCCACCAGCGGTTGGTTCTGATAACGTGCATACACCAGGCCGAGCAGCACCACACAAATCGTCGGTGCGAGGATCAGCCCGAGCAGCGCCGATAATGCGCCACGTAACCCGCGAAACTCCATCCCCAGGGCGACCGACAGATTAATAATATTACCGCCGGGTAAAAACTGGCACAGTCCGAGCAGTTCGGTGAACTGATCTGCAGTCAGCCAGCGGCGTTTTTCCACCAGCATGTGCCGCGCCATGGGCAATACGCCACCGAAACCGGTCAGGCCAAGGATGAAAAAACCCATAAACAGTTGCCGGCAACCGGGCTGCGGCGCGCTCTGAACCTCTGTATCAGTCATTAATTTATCCTGCGTTTGTGCTGACATTTTCACACACCCCCTTAAAAGTCATTCAAAGCCGTCTGAGGCGTAAAATTCTGTTAAGGATCATGCGCGTGGATGTGCCATGATGTCTAATGCATTTATTAATGGCGAAAGATACTCTGTAGGTATGGATATGATTGAACTGAAACGTCTGAATGCGTTTGTCACCGTGGTGGAAGCGGGCAGCATTACCCGCGCCGCAGAACTGCTGTTTATCCAGCAGCCACCGCTGACGCGCCTGTTACAGGGACTGGAACAGGAATTTGGTATCTCTTTATTAGAGCGCTTGCCGCGCGGTGTGGTTCCGACCGAAGCGGGTGAAGTGTTATTACAGGAGGCCCGTGCCGTGCTGGCGCGCGCCGCTCAGCTCAGTGCCGCCATGCGCCGCGCTGCGCAGGGCGAACAGGGACGGATCCGCATCGGTTTTACCAGTTCCGCCGCGCTGCATACCTTCGTCCCCGCACTGCTGCGTCGCTATCGGACAATTTATCCGGCGGTCAGTACTCAGCTTGAGGAAAGTGGCAGCGGCGAGTTGCTGTCCGCCGTGGTGGCGGGGGAGCTGGATGTCGCTTTTGTGCGCATGCGCGTCAAAGATATGCCGGAATTAGAGATGGAAAAAGTGCTGGATGAACCGATGTGGGTGGCCGTGCCGGCGGGGCACAAACTGGCATCGCAAACGGCCGGTCAGCCGCTCAGACTTGAAGATCTGACTAACGAACCTTTTGTCTTATACCGGCGGCGGGCCGGGCAGGGGTTGTACGATGCCATACTCGGGGCATATGTCCGCGCCGGTTTCAGTCCGCACATTGTGCAGGAAGCGCCGCGTTTAACTTCCTGTCTGAGTCTGGTCGGTGCCGGACTGGGGATTTCTATTGTGCCGGAATCCATGACCCGGCTGGGCGGAGACGGCGTGGTATTTTTGCCGCTGGACACCGCCACACAACTTAGCGCACCGTTGTATCTTGCGCGGCGGGAAGACAGTCATTCATCCGCTATAATCAATATGTTTTGCGATCTCGTGAAAACGCAACTGAAGGCAGATTAAAGATGTTGCCCGGAAATGTGTTTGCGGGTGGATTCCAGCGTAATGCCGTCAGATTCGATGGCATTCAGCAGCGAATCGAGCAGGCCGGGGAAGCGCGCGTCCAGATCGTCGCGGCGCAGTGAAAGCAAATTGGCGCGGCCGTCCGGGCGCTGCCAGATGACACCGCTGTCACGTAATACACGCCAGTGATGGGTCAGCGTCGATTTCGACAAACCCTGCAATAACGTGCCGCAGGGATGCTCGCCACCTTTGGCCAGCGTGCGCACAACGGCCAGGCGTAACGGATTTCCCAGCGCAGTCAGAACATTTTCGAGGCGGATCTGCTCCCGCTCAGGGTGGTTGGCTATCATATTGTTCCTTTACGGTAACGACGCTCATCGGCGGCCGCGCAATATAGCCTATCCCTCTGCTGCTGTACAACGCGACGGCCACTGACCGATTTCATCGATAGAATAAAATAATTGTACGATTATACACGTACAATTGTAGTATACTCTTCGCATTAAGAATTTTAGTACCCATTACTTTGTGACGGGACGTGAAAACCACTCTCCGCCAACTTAGCCATCAACCAGTAAGGACGTTATATGGCTCGCAAAACGCCAATCGAGCGCTACCGCAATATCGGTATCTCAGCACACATCGACGCAGGTAAAACCACCACCACCGAGCGTATACTTTTCTACACCGGCATGAATCATAAGCTGGGAGAAGTGCATGACGGCGGTGCGACCACAGACTGGATGGCTCAGGAACAGGAGCGCGGCATTACGATTACCTCTGCCGCCGTGACCTGTTTCTGGCGCGGGATGGATCACTCGTTCGATGAGCACCGGATTAACATTATCGATACCCCGGGGCACGTGGATTTCACCATTGAGGTGGAACGTTCCATGCGTGTACTCGACGGTGCGGTGATGGTGTACGACGCCGTGGGCGGCGTGCAGCCACAGTCTGAAACCGTCTGGCGTCAGGCCAATAAATACAAAGTGCCGCGTCTGGCGTTCGTTAACAAAATGGACCGTCAGGGTGCAGATTTCTTTCGTGTCCGTCAGATGATGGTGGACCGTCTGAAAGCCAATCCGGTGCCGGTTGTGATCCCCATCGGTAAAGAAGAACATTTCACCGGTGTCGTGGATTTGCGCAAAATGCGCGCCATTTTATGGGACGACGCGACACAGGGTATGACCTTTACCTATGAAGCCATCCCGGCAGAATTGCAGGCACTGGCGGAAGAATGGCGCGAGAAAATGGTCTCGGCAGCCGCCGAAGCCAATGACGCACTGATGGATAAATATCTTGAGGAAGGCTCGCTGACCGAGGATGAAATTACCGAAGGATTGCGCCTGCGCACCATCGCCGGGGAAATCCAGCCGATGTTGTGTGGCAGTGCATTCAAGAATAAAGGCGTGCAGCGCATGCTCGATGCCGTGATCGAACTGATGCCTTCTCCGCTGGATATTCCACCGGTTGCCGGCACGGATGAAGACGGTAACGAAGCCTTCCGTCATTCCGATGACGGTGAGAAATTCTCGGCCCTGGCGTTCAAACTGATGACGGACCCGTATGTCGGCCAGCTGACGTTTGTTCGCGTTTATTCCGGCGTGCTGAAAAAAGGCGACAGCGTGTATAACCCGGTACGCGGCAAGAAAGAGCGCATTGGCCGTATCGTGCAGATGCATGCCAATGATCGTATCGAGATTGACGAAATCCGTGCCGGTGATATTGCCGCCTGTGTGGGGCTGAAAGATGTCACCACCGGGGAAACGCTGTGTGACCCGTCTGATATCATCACGCTGGTGCGCATGGAATTCCCGGATCCAGTGATTTCGCAGGCCATCGAGCCAAAGACCAAAGCTGACCAGGAGAAAATGGGCATCGCGCTGTCACGACTGGCGTCAGAAGATCCGTCGTTTCGCATCCGTACGGATGAGGAATCCGGCCAGACGATCATTTCCGGCATGGGCGAACTGCATCTGGAAATCATCGTTGACCGTATGAAGCGTGAGTTTGGTGTGGAAGCCAACATCGGCAAACCTCAGGTAACGTACCGTGAAACGGTGCGCAAAACGGTCACCGACGTCGAAGGGAAGTTTGTGCGTCAGTCCGGCGGTAAAGGTCAGTATGGTCATGTGGTCTTCACCCTCGAACCGCTGCCTGCGGGAACGGGCTTTGAGTTCGTTGACGCCACCAAGGGAGGTGTGGTGCCGCGCGACTATATCCCCGCTGTCGAAAAAGGGGTCACGGAAGCGCTGAACAACGGCATTCTGGCGGGCTATCCGGTGGTGGATGTGAAGGTGACGCTTACCTTTGGTTCTTACCACGAGGTCGATTCCTCAGAAATGGCGTTCAAAATGGCGGCGATCTTTGGTTTCAAAGAAGCCGCGAAACGTGCCGATCCGGTGATTCTGGAACCGATGATGAAAGTGGAAGTGGAAACACCGGAAGAGTATGCCGGTGGCGTGATGGGAGATTTATCATCGCGTCGCGGTACGGTGCAGGGCATGGAAGAGATCGCGGGCGGTGGCGGTAAAATTATCAAAGCCGAAGTGCCGCTGTCTGAAATGTTCGGCTACTCCACCGTTTTGCGGTCGATGTCGCAAGGCCGTGCAACCTACAGCATGGAGTTCAACCACTATGCCGAGGCACCACGCAATGTGGCGGAAAATATCATTGCTTCGCGTGGAAAATAAGCATAACAGGCGTACTCTCCGGCAGAGACAAAACGGTCCGCAAGGGCCGTTTTTTTGGTTTTTGAAAAGGATGCGATAGATTATGGCTTCATTGTGTGACACTCTTGTGCGCATGTCATGTGCGTATAAAGAGGGTGTTATGTTATCCATAGCAGGAAATAAGAAGCGAACCAATGTCACATTGAGTGCCGATCTGCTTGAACAGGCCAAAGCATTCGGCATTAACCTGTCAGCCACGTTTGATAAAGCATTAGGAGAAGCGGTGAAAGAGAAACAAAGGGCACTGTTTTTAGAAGAAAATCAGCAAGCAATGGATTCATGCAATGCCTTTACTGAAAAGGCAGGACTCTTCTCTCAGGGACGCGGAGTATTGTAATGGCGCAATTTGATGTGTATGAAAACAGGGGGGATGGCAAAAACCTTTATCCCTATTTTATGGATATTCAGAATCCATTATTTGAAAGACTGAACGAACGGGTAGTGATCCCGCTGACTTCACTCAGTAATCTGAGGCCCGTCAGGCATCTTCACCCTCTGGTGCGTATACAAAATCAACAATATGTGCTGATGACAAATCTGCTCACCAGCGTCAGTACAACGCAGTTGCGACATGAGCCCGAGTTTAATGCCGATATTCATCGTGCGGATGTCGTGGCTGCTCTGGATTTACTGGTGACAGGAATTTAAGGCGCAGACATTTGCGCCTTATTTATACACGCCGAATTAGCTGACCAGTTTACTGACGATGTTCGCGACGTGTTTGCCCTGATGTACGGCAATACGCAGTTCTTCTGCGCTTGGCTGTCGTGAACCATCGCCACCGGCAAGCGTGGTTGCACCGTAAGGGGTACCGCCGCGAACCTGTGAAATATCAAACAGTTCCGGCGTAGTGTAACCAATCGGGACGATAATCATGCCGTAGTGGGCGAGGGTGGTCCAGGTCGAGGTGATGGTCGTTTCCTGTCCGCCGCCGGTGCCGGTTGAACTGAATACGCTGGCGACTTTGCCTGCCAGTGCGCCTTTAGCCCATAGCCCGCCGGTTTGATCGAGGAAGGTACGCATTTGTCCTGACATATTACCAAAACGGGTCGGTGTCCCGAAAATGATGGCATCGTAATCAGCGAGCTCAGCGGGCGATGCCACTTCCGCAATCTGGTCAGTTTTACCGCCAGCGGCTTTAAAAGCCTCTTCAGGCATGGTTTCGGGTACGCGTTTTATCGTGACTTCAACCCCGGGTACGCTGCGTGCACCTTCTGCAACACTTTGTGCCATCGTTTCAATATGACCATACATGGAATGATAGAGAACCAGTACTTTTGCCATTTTTAACTCCTCATGAGGTGATGTTTTTTCCGTATCGGATGCGGGCTTCTGTCCGGTAATCCGGGCGAAAAATCCGCTTAAAAATCCCACGTTTTCTCCTCCACCAGTCGGTGATTGTAATGAGCGGGAAAGTCCATCGTCCGCGCATCATCGGGGAGTTACAAACGCAAATTTTTGAACAGTCTCTTCAATTAATTAGATCAATTAAGCTTATTTTATACAGCCCCCTTTTACCTCATGGGGCATGGATGGGACATAACTGCTTAACCAGCTCTTTCATTCGTTTGATATCAGAGGACTCCATACCGCCGTATTGAGATTTGCACTTGTAATAGCTGGCTTCCGACACGCCGTTTTCGCGGCACACATCCTTAACATGCCGACCCCTTCAACTTCTTTTAGAACTCGCAGAATCTGAGTTTCAGTGAAACGCGCTTTCTTCATGATGAGCCTCCTTTGGTTGTATTTTAACCAGGTAACTCTATCAAGCGGTAAGACTAAATTCAGGGGGGACTACAGAATGACCGCCAGACAGCATAATGTGAAAAAGGGGGCATACGGCCCTTAATCGTAAAGCCATCTTCCGGCCTTAGCAGACTCAATAATCATCTCGACAGTAAGAGGTTTGTACACCTTGTTTTTGTACTGCCGTCGAAGCCGAAACCACCACCACGGCAATTCAGGCTCAAAATAATTATCGAGATTAAAGTTGTCATAGCTGATGCCATACCGAGTGAAGAGGTCAATCAGCATTTCCCCTAATTCGTCAGTCACTAAATTAAAGTGTTCCTGAAACGTCCAGTCTTTGCTGACAGGTTTCCTCCACTCACTGTATTTTTCCGTGATGTAATTGAGAATCTCATTTTCATCTACTTCCATCAGAAATACGTCCATGCAATGCGGTCCTGAGGGTAGGCGATAAGGTTGTATTTATCGCGTGTATCCTTTGCCACGATTGCAGAAATTATTACCGCCTGAGCGTAACCTAAATACGGAACCCAGCGACCAACAATAGTACCAATCTGGTTTGTGTTCCTTACCTGACCATAGGCGATTGTCGGGATTTTCAGGTTGTTTGAAAGCTTCGCATCCCTGAAGATTCTGCGTGACATTTTTGATGCAATGCTTGTCCTGTTACCCTTTGAACCTAAGACTTTGCGTTTGGGTATAAGTGGCGCTCCAGCAATGATGGTTGCCGCAGTTTCTATTTCTATTCCGGCGTGATGGGAGAAGGACTCCAGGAAGATTAACCAAAACAACTCTTCTTTAGTAACGTTGTCGTTGCCGTGGTAGAAGTATGTCCCGTTTAGCGTTTCAGTAGTGTCCATCTAATCGCTTCCATTCCAGGTTTAAGTTATCGAAATACTACCACCAAGAATAAGGGAAAGGAGGCTAAAAAGAAGTTTTCAGGGAGTAGATCAGCAGTGATCAAACAGGCCCGGATCTCTGATTTATCCTGGCACCGATATTGTGAGGAGATCAAAGACCCGGAGGTTTCAAAAAGTCCGTGAAACTAAAACAGGTGTGCTTACATACCCCTGTCAGGGGGCGCTTTCCCAACTGACCAATATGGAGACTTCATCCGGTTTGGCAATAAACTTACTGAGCGTGGCAGTGTGACCGTCTTTCATTATCACCGAGACGGCAACGCCCGTCACACCCTCGGTCAGAGGGGTTTCCTCGACGCGCTGTAACATTTTCAGGCAGACATATTGCTGCTCCGGCGGCAGGTGTTTGAATTTATCGCTATGGCGTTTTTTCATTTGTGACTGGCCTTGAAAGAGATGAAGAGGCTGAAACGGTCAGCCTCTTTTTAATCGTGCGATTACCAGCCAACGCTCATGCCTGCGCCATAACCCACGTTATTCTGTGAGTCGTCGGAGACTGACATTTTTACGATGGTGGCCCTGCCCGCGTGGAAGGAAGCACCGACTGACAGGGCATTCTCTGAATCATAACCGCCCACACCAGCACCCACCGCGAACTGCTGAGATTCCTGCACCTGCGGAATATTGGCCTGAGCCATGGCAGAGGCTGAACCGGCCGCCGCTTCTTTTTTGTTGTCATCAACCCGCGTTTTCAGATCAGAAAATCTTTTATTGGTGTAGTCATTTGCCTGAGCCAGTGTACGGGCATCGCCCGCAGCCCGGCTGTGGGATTCCGCTAAGACTTCGGCGTGAGCTCCTGCGGCTAATTGCTGGATTTGCTGATCGTAGTATATATGTTCGATCTGCTGTTCATGGGCAACTTTAGCCTGAGCGGCGGCGATCTGTTTTTTCGTTTCTGCCTGCGTTTTCTGTGTTGAGTCCTGAGCTGTCTGGGCGAGAGCAACCACATCCACATGTTGCATCGAAGTCCGCTGACGATTCGCTTCTGCCATTTCATCACCCTGGATAGCTTCGCTGTTGGCATTAACTTTAGACATGTCGGCATCTTTTCCGTCAGTACCTGCTAAGCCGGTGTCGCCCTTAGCGCCATCTTTGCCATCGATTCCATCTTTACCATCAAGGCCATCATGAGGGGCATTCGCCGCCGCATAACGCAAAGCAACCTGTTCAGCTTGTTTTTTTTGCATCTGTGTCTGAACGTCTACCGGTATACCTGTGGGATCATTTTTTATGGGGGTGAGTAATACCGGCGTTCCTGTTGGATCATTTTTGACAGGTGGTTGCGCAACCGAAATCGTGTGTTCCGCCGGAGTCAGGTTGGTCATGGGAAGAGTGGCTGTCTGTGTCATCGGCGTTTCCATTCTTGCCAGGGGATCAAAAACAGGCATCTGAACATTGCTTGAACCATTCCAGTAGGTGTTGTTTTTGAGATAGTCGGAAACCTGAATAAGGTCGTTTTTCCGCAAGATCTCATTCTGCTTATCTGAAGGAATTTCCGGATTATTGGCAAAGTAGGCTTTGGCAGCCTCCAGGTCATCCCCCGAAAGTTGTGCATGAACAGCCGGAATAACACTTGTTGAGAGCACCACACCAAGGCATATGCGCTGAACGGCTATGCGTAGTGCCCGGAAGTCCGCCGGAGCCTGAAGCCTGTGTTTCTTACCGGCTTTGCCAGCGGCGATGATCTGAATGTTGCATTCTGTAAACTGAGTGTTCATTTGTTTTTTCCGATCTTGAAATAAGTATCTATTAGCGACAAATAAGAGGTGTTATCAGGATGATGTTTTTGTCTCTTCAACAAAATCATACATACAATGAATGTGACTTGCTTCACACATCAACCGGTCATTTGACTTATGTCAAGAAACGTAAAGTTATTGCGCTACATGAGTTTGTTTCATCCAGAGCCATCTTTGGTGGCTAACAGACACGAGTTTTTGTTTCTGTAACTATCAAAAGGAGCGTTTTTAGTCGCCAGTAGCGACCAGATGAAATATCTATAAGATTCTTGTACAATATGCGCGGGTTTAAGAAATTGGGGATAAGTGAATGGCAGATAACGCAAAAGAATTCCTGGACTATGTCCGGAGGCTGGATATTGATCAGCCCGCGTTGTGTATTCTGCTCGGACTGCCACGCAGCACGTTAAATAAGTGGATCAATGGTACGGTGACACAGATCCCTCAGGTGGCGGTAACCGCAGTGAGAATGTTGTGGTTTATACGTAACAGTGATGAAGCCCTGTTTGAAAAGTGGGCGATGGTGCAGGACTTTGGTGTGACTGCCGATTATGCCGTCAATGACAAAGCCCAGGAGTTTTTACATACCATTAAGCGCGAACCGAGTGCGCCCATCAAAAAGTTGCTGACCCAATAATTGCGCTGACAGGACGTGGTGTGCGAGATAAAGAACGTGAAAAAAGGCGATTACCCAGAGAGGTTAATCGCCTTTTTTACGATCAGGGCTGGGTGGAAACGTCAGACCACAACGTCGAAAATCATCTTCACCGGTTCGATATTAGTGAAGTTCGCCACGTCGGCGACGAAATCTGCAGCATTACCTTGCATGCCTTTTTCGAAGTCTTCCATTGAGTTGCAATAAATATGGCAGGCGGCGATGAAGGGCGCCTCCGCCGGTGCATCTGCGGGTATTTTATCGATGGCGTAAGAATGGCAAAACTCCCCCATCCTGCGTTTGATCAAGGGTAAATGTACATCCCGATAATAATCATGATCAAAGGTTCCGTTTTCAATATTTGGATACAGCACACTGTATTTAATCATTTTATGTCTCGTCTTATTCCCGGATAAAAATCAATTTTAGCTTACCGGCTAATGATATGCCTCGCCATTTGTGCCCGATGTTATTTATCTGAAAAATCATTCATCTGCATACATGTACTATGCTTAATGAATTGATATTTAGCATGGGATAGACATGGGATTTTTAGGTTGGACAGCGGCGGTCGGAGGACTGCTATTGATTATGTCGCTCGCATCCGGGTGGATTTCCCGCGGTCCGGTGACAACGTTCGGTTTATATCTGGCTGCGGGGATCGTTTGTGGTCCCTGGGTTCTGAATTTATTGCATATCGATCTGGTGGCGTATTCCACGCTCACCGCTCATTTCACTGAAATCGCCATGGCGGCGTCATTATTTATTACCGGACTGAAACTCCGCTTGCCTTTTCGCGCACAAAGCTGGCGTGTTGGTGTGTTACTCGCTTTTCCTGCCATGTTACTCACCGTCCTGTGCGTCGCCGCTATTGCTCATTACATTACCGGTATTTCCTGGCCGCTGGCCCTTGCATTGGGTGCCATTATCGCGCCGACGGATCCGGTGCTGGCCAGCATGATTGCCGTGAATGATGCCAATGACGACGACGGGCTGCGGGTTGCGCTTTCCAGCGAGGCAGGGATGAACGATGGTTCGGCGCTGCCTGTGCTGATGCTGGCGCTGATGCTGTTCACGGCGCAGGACGGATTATCTTCACACGAATGGTGGCAATGGGCATGGCGCGATGTGGTCTGGGCGTTGCTCGGCGGGCTGGCAATTGGTTTTGCGATGGGGAAACTGGTCGGGCTCAGTGCGACGCGTTTTCACAGCCGTCAGCGTACGGTTGCACCGAGTGATTTTCTGGCGCTGTCGCTGATAGCGCTCAGCTATGCGGCTGCGCAATCTCTCGATGCTTCCGGTTTCCTTGCGGCATTTGCCGCCGGTGTCGGGCTTCGCAGCGCGGAAGTACGCGTCGTCTCCCTGCATCCGCCGGAAGATCTGAGTGAGGGGTCGCGTCCGCCACCCGCTGAAGTCATGGTCAATCCTCACCAGCGTCACTCGATGCAAGCGGAAATGCCACGCAATTCGATCGGACTGATGGTGGGTGATGCACTGTCGTTCGGCGATACCATTGAGCGGATTTTTGCTGCGGGAATTGTCATGGTGCTTGGAATCACGCTGGCAGAACACTGGGAACCGACGGGACTGCTGATCGCCGCGCTGCTGTTTATTGTCATCCGTCCTCTGGCTGTTTATATCACCACAATCGGCGTACATGTGCCGAAGGGGAGACGGCTGATGCTCGGCTGGTTTGGTATTCGCGGTATCGGCAGTATGAATTATATCGCTTATGCCTGGACGCACGGACTGCATGGTGCGGACGCCAACTATATGACTAACATTGCGTTCACGGTGATTGTCGCCAGCGTGGTTATCCACGGCATAACGGTATCACCGGTGTTGCACTGGCGGCAGGCGAGGCAGGAGGCGGCGCAGGAAGAACGGGAAGCACGGGAAAAAAGGCAGCAGGAAGATGCATAAAAAAACGGACGCTCAGGGCGTCCGTTTTTGTCTCAGGCGTTGCGGTCAGGCAATCTGTTTTTTACTGAGGCTGAACATAAATAACACCGCGGCACACAGCACGACAGAAGGGCCGGCAGGTGTATCATAGAATGCCGAGAACGTCAGGCCGCCGGTCACGGCAACAATGCCCGTTATCACCGCCACATACGCCATTTGTTCCGGCGTTTTAGCGAAGCGCCGCGCGGTCGCGGCGGGAATAATCAGCAATGAGGTGATGATCAGCGCACCGACGAATTTCATCGCCAGACCGATGGTCAGCGCCGTTACCAGCATCAGGATGATGCGCGAACGTTGCAGGTTTACGCCATCGACATGCGCCAGTTCCGGACTGATGGTCATGGAAAGCAGCGCCCGCCATTGCCAGCACAGCACTGCAATCACCACCGTTACGCCAACGCCAATCATCCAGATGTCGCTGTATGTCACCGACAACAAATCACCGAACAAATATGCCATCAGATCCACACGCACGCCGGACATCAGGCTGACGACCACCAGCCCGAGTGACAGTGCGCTGTGCGCCATAATCCCGAGCAGGGTATCGACAGCCAGGTGCGGTTTACGTTCGAGCAATACCAGCAATACGGCCAGCAATAAAGTGACGGCGATAACGGTATAAAAAGGATTAATATTAAGCAGTAAACCAAAGGCTACGCCGAGGAGTGACGCATGAGCCAGCGTATCGCCGAAATAGGACATACGACGCCAGACGACGAACGAGCCCAGCGGGCCGGCGGCAATTGCCAGCAAAACGCCTGCCAGCCAGCCAGGTAATAACAGCGCGATCATGCGTCACGACCTCCGGTGTTGCGCAAAATTATCTTTCCCTTTAAATCATGACGATGGTTATGGTTATGTCGGTAAATAGCCAGCTGTTCTGCGCCACGATTACCGAACATCGCAATAAATTCAGGGTGCGCAGAGACCACTTCCGGCGAGCCGGAACAGCAGATGTGCTGGTTCAGGCACAACACTTCATCCGTTTTCGCCATCACCAGATGCAAATCATGCGAAACCATCAGCACGGCGCAACCCAATTCACAGCGCAGGCTGTCGATCAGGTTGTACAGCGCCAGCTGTCCGTTGACGTCAACGCCCTGGGTCGGCTCATCGAGTACCAATAACTGCGGGCTGTTCATTAACGCACGCGCCAGCAGAACACGCTGGTTTTCGCCGCCGGAGAGTTTTTGCATCGGTTGATCCAGCAGATGCGCGGCCTGTACGCGTTTCAGGGCGGGCAAAATATCGCTTTTCTTCACACCGGGCTTCAGTCGCATAAAACGGCTGACGGTCAGCGGCATGGTAGGATCGAGATGAATTTTCTGCGGAACATAGCCGATACGTAAACCGGGTTCGCAGGTCATCTTGCCTTCTGTTGGCGCAATCAGGCCAAGCACAACGCGCACTAATGTGGACTTTCCCGCGCCATTCGGGCCGAGAAGGGTCAGAATTTTCCCCGGTTGCAGACTTAACGAGATGTTGGACAACACCCGTCGTGCACCGAAAGTCACTGAAATATTTTGGAGCGTAGCTAATGTGGACATGTCATAGGGTCTTGCAGAACAAATCGGATGTTATAATATTGCGTTTCGCTAAAAATAACCAGTTTTCCCCCAACCCGAAGATGAGTTCACTCAGCATGATACAGAAAAAAAGCGTTAAACGGATGTTTCTGGCCGCCGCAATATTAAGTTCAGGTGCGGTTTTCAGCACGCAGGCCGCTGTTCTGGCTTCCGTACGCCCGCTGGGTTTTATCGCATCCGCTATTGCCGACGGCGTCATGCCGACGCAAGTGTTGCTGCCGGACGGGGCGTCGCCTCATGATTTTGCATTACGCCCTTCCGATATTCAGCGTATGCGCAGCGCCGATCTGGTGGTATGGGTGGGGCCGGAAATGGAAGCGTTTATGACCAAGTCAGCAGCGCAACTGCCACCAATCCGTCAGGTCGCCATCGCGACGTTACCGGCAGTGAAACCATTGCTAATGAAAGGCAGTGATGACGATGAACATGACGAGGCTCATGAGCATGAGCATGAGGCGGATGAACACCGCCATGGCGAATATAATATGCACGTCTGGTTGTCACCGGAAATCGCCCGCGAAGCCGCCATTGAGATCCACAACAAGCTCGCAGAGCTGGTTCCGCAGAAAAAGCAACAATTAGATGTAAATTTGGCACGTTTTGAAGACGGGCTGACAAAAACTGACAAAAATATTGGTACTATGCTGCAGCCTGTGCAGGGTAAGGGATATTTTGTTTTTCACGACGCTTATGGCTACTTTGAAAAACACTTCGGCCTTTCGCCACGTGGTCACTTTACGATCAACCCCGAAATTCAACCTGGTGCACAGCGATTACATCTCATTCGAACACAGTTGGTTGAGCAAAAAGCGACCTGCGTTTTTGCTGAGCCACAATTCAGGCCAGCCGTCATAACGGCTGTTGCCCAGGGAACAAAAGTGCGTATGGGCACATTGGATCCCTTGGGGAGCAGCATTGCACTCGGTGCGGACAGCTACGTGAACTTTTTGTCACAGCTGGCGAACCAGTACCTGAGCTGCCTGAAGTAAGCTAAAAGGACAGAATTTAAGTGCAGCTGATAGCCCGATCTATCGCTCTGGCGTATAGCAACCTTCCGCGGCCCCATCGCATTATGCTGGGGTCACTTACCGTCGTCACACTGGCTGTGGCCGTATGGAAACCGTTAGCCTATCACCCGGACAATGACCTTTCCGATACCAAACCGCTGGTTAAAAATATCACCCTTGATAACCAGCAATTACGTTCACTGCTTCCTGAAGCCAGCGAGCCTATCGACCAGTCTCCCCCCGCCGATGATGACATTCCGCAAGATGATCTTGACGATAAAACAGTCAATGAAGCCGGCGTACATGAATATGTGGTTTCTACCGGCGATACGCTGAGTAGCATTCTGAATCAGTACGGCATTGATATGTCAGAAATCGCTGCACTTTCAGATGCCAACCGTGATTTACGTAATCTGAAAATCGGTCAGCAAATTTCGTGGACGCTCAATGATGCCGGTGATTTGCAACGCCTGACATGGGAAAAATCACGTCGCGAAACTTACACCTTTGACCGTTCGGGCAACACGTTTAAATCCTCTCTGGAAACCCTGAAAGGGGAATGGAAAGATTCAGTATTGAAAGGGACGCTGAACGGCAGTTTTGTCACCAGCGCCAAAGCCGCAGGGCTGAGCAGCGCTGAAGTCAGTGCTGTTATTAAAGCACTGCAGTGGCAACTTGATTTCCGTAAATTGAAGAAAGGCGACGACTTTGCGGTGCTGATGTCCCACGAAGTACTGGACGGTAAGAATGAGCAAAGTGAATTGCAGGCCGTGCATATGCGTACCGGCGGCAAAGACTATTACGCTGTCCGGGCTGAAGACGGCAAATTTTATGACCGCACCGGCAGCGGGCTGGCGAAGGGCTTTCTGCGTTTCCCGACCGGTAAACAATACCGCGTTTCTTCTAATTTCAACCCGCGTCGTCTGAACCCGGTGACCGGGCGCATAGCACCGCACCGTGGCGTCGATTTCGCCGTACCTGTCGGTACGCCGGTGCTGGCGGTGGGCGATGGTGAAGTGGTCGTTGCCAAGAATGGCGGCGCTGCGGGTAACTATGTTGCCATCCGTCACGGTCGTCAGTACATGACCCGTTATATGCATTTGCGTAAGCTGTTGGTGAAACCCGGTCAGAAAGTGAAACGGGGCGATCGCATCGCACTGTCCGGCAATACCGGCCGTTCAACCGGTCCGCATTTGCATTTTGAAATGTGGATTAACCAGCTGGCTGTGAATCCGCTGACGGCAAAACTGCCGAGAACGGAAGGGCTGACAGGTAAAGATCGCAGTACTTATCTGGCCACTGTTCGTGAGGTTGTTCCTCAACTGAAGCTTGACTGATCTCTTCGCGCTTAATTTTCCAAGGCAGTGATTTATTGCAAAATAAATCACTGCACTTATCATTAAGGCAGAATTTGTCATAAGAGCCTGAGCATGCAGCCAGAAAAAGAAAAACGATCGACTATTGAATTTATTCCGCAATTTCAGAAAGCCTTCTATCATCCGCGCTACTGGGGCGTCTGGCTGGGCGTCGGAGCGATGGCCGGAATGGCATATCTGCCGGCGAAGGTTCGCGACCCTATTTTAGGCAGCCTTGGCCGTCTGGCCGGAAAATTTGCGAAAGGCGCACGTCGTCGTGCGCAAATTAATCTGCTGTATTGTCTGCCCGAAACACCTGAAGCTGAACGTGAACATATCATCGATGAGATGTTTGCCACCGCTCCGCAATCTATGGTGATGATGGCTGAACTGGCCCTCCGTGATCCTAAAAAAATCATGCAGCGTGTTCACTGGCACGGCAAAGAAATTGTCGACCAGATGCATGCCGAAGGCAAAAATGTGATTTTTCTGGTGCCACACGGATGGGCTGTGGATATCCCGGCGATGCTGATGGCCGCTGACGGACAGCCGATGGCCGCTATGTTCCATAATCAGAAAAACCCGCTGACCGATTATCTGTGGAATACCGTTCGCCGTCGTTTTGGTGGTCGAATGCATGCGCGTAATGACGGCATCAAGCCGTTCATCAGTTCAGTGCGTCAGGGGTACTGGGGTTACTATCTGCCGGATCAGGATCACGGCGCTGAGCACAGTGAATTCGTCGATTTCTTTGCCACCTACAAGGCAACATTGCCTGCGGTCGGACGTCTGATGAAAGTGTGCCGTGCGTCGATCATCCCGCTGTTCCCTGTCTATAACGGCCACGAACAAAGGCTGGATATTTATGTGCGCCCGCCGATGGATGATCTGGCCACTGCCGATGACAATCGCATCGCACGGCGGATGAACGAGGAGGTGGAAGTGCTGGTCGGACCGAATCCGGAACAGTACACCTGGATCCTCAAGCTGCTTAAAACCCGAAAGCCGGGTGAACCTGAGCCTTATTCGCGCAAAGAACTTTATCCCAAAAAGTAACCATTAAAAATTTGAAAAGCTGAGGCTCACACCTCAGCTTTTTTGTATGTTTTTTTCAGGGATACGCCTGAGGAACGCGGCAATCAGCAATACGCCGGTCGCGCCGGAAATCATACCCGTCAGCATAAACATGCCGCTGCCGAGTACGAAATACAACTGCTTTGCCACTTCGATGCCCGCCGCAAATACCACAATTGTGATCAGCCCCAGCGTCGCCGCAACGGTGCCTTTGCCGGTCGGGCTGGAAAACAGTGTCAGACGGTAAAGCCCGGCACTTACCAGCCCTGAGCCCAGCGCATACAGGCTGAGCCCGCCAATTATCCAGCCCCAGGCGTGCACCATAAACAGCGCGGCACCGGCGCTGACCGCCAGACCGAGCACTATTGGGACAATGCCTATCCAGACGGGTGTGCGGATATTCACTTTCCCACTGATTTTGCTGAGTGTGATATTACCGATCATCAGCCCGGCGAATACCGGCACCTGTAACCATCCGTACTGTAGCGGCGTCATACCGGCATCCTGAATCAGTAATACCGGTGACTGCGCCACCCACGCCAGCAGCGGGAGGGTGATCAGCCCGATGGACAGCGACCCGAGAATCACGCCGGTATTGCTGAACACTTCGCGGTAATCGGTCAGTAAGCGGCGTATTGAAAATCTTTCCCCGCGTCCGGTGGCAGTTTCCGGCATGCTGCGCCACAGACCCCAGAATGAAAATGCAGAGACCAGCGAGAACAACACAAACATGGCTTTCCATGGCGCATAATGAATAAACGCCGCGCCAGCCAGCGGCCCGAGCAGGGGGGCTATCAGCGTGATGTTAGCCATCAGCGCCATCAGTTTAATGCTCATTGTTTCACTGAATGCTTCCTGAATGGCGGCATAACCCACTGCACCGATAAAGCACAGACTCATGCCCTGTAAAAAGCGCATCAGAATGAATTGTTCAATGTTTTGGGTAAAAACTGTCAGCAGGCACGTGGCGGTGAAGAAGGCCACGCCTGCCAGCAGGACAGGTCTGCGTCCGAGCCTGTCGGACAGCGGACCCAGCAGCCATTGCAGCAAAATACCGCCGCACAGATACGCGGTCAGTGAGGTGGAAACCCAGTCGGCACTGGCACTGAAATCACTGACCACCCGCAACATACCCGGCTGGATCATATCGTGGGCGATATAGGTGGCAAATTCGAATAACACCAGCGACAGCGGGAACAACCTCTGGCGAAAATTCAACCGCGAAGCGGGTTCGGAAACGGACGACATAACGTTAATACTCCAGGATTTCACATCGAAAAAGCGCGGCCTGTGAAAGCCGCGCTAAAATTCTGCAGATTAGAAAAAGGGGTTTCAGTAACGGTTGGCGTAGGCGGCAATCGGATTTTCCAGCGTGCCGGCGAACTTAAGATTCTGCGCCGGATCTGAAAGATTGATCATTTGCTGATTATTCGCCAGTTGCAGGCGGTTCAGACACGAGTGCGTAAACTCGGCGCCGAACATGTCATACCGGGCAAATTTCCCGGCCAGTTCCGGATACTGAGTCTGATAATCGCGGACCACTTCTGCCACCACCTGCCAGAACTGTCCGGCAGGATAATCGCCATGCTCTTCCAGAATGCGGGCAATAAACCGGAATACGCCGGCAAAGACGTCAGTGAAAATCGACAAAATTTTCAGATCATCCGGCACATCTACCGCCAGACGTTTGGCTTTTTCAGGCAGACAGGCATCCGGGTTCATCACCGCAATTTCCTCGGCGATATCCTTCATGAAGGCATTGACCGGGATATTGTTTTCGAAACGCAGAATCAGGTTTTCGCCATGCGGCATGAACACCAGATCGTACTGATAGAAACAGTGCAGCAGCGGGCTGAGATAGGCGTGCATGTAACGTTTAAGCCAGTCTCCGGTGGCCAGACCGGATGATTTGATCATCTCGACAATCAGCGCATCGCCATGTTTGTCGGTATGCAGCAGGGCAGCCATGGTCATCAGGCGCTGGTTGGGTTGCAACAGGGCGACCGGATTTTCACGCCACAGCGCCGCAAACATTTTCTTGTATGCGCTGTCACCTTTTATGGCGTCTTCGAAATAGTGATTGTGATAACCGAGCGACGCCACTTCCTGCAAAATGCTGAAACCGGTGGATTGCAGATACGAATCGTTTTCCACCAGATCCGCCAGCCATTCATTGATGCCCGGCGTCGTCGCCATATAGTACGGCGAAAGCCCGCGCATAAAGCCCATATTCAGGATCGACAACGCTGTTTTAACGTAACGCCCTTGCGGACGGCTGGTATTGTAGAAGGTGCGGATTGACTGCTGCGCCAGATAGTTATCCTCACCTTCACCAAGATAAATCAGAAACTGACGGGCAATATCCGGTGCGAAAACGGTCAGTAATTTGTTCTGCCACTGCCACGGATGCACCGGCATGAAATAGTAATTTTTCGGATCGACACCTTTATCAATCAGCTTCTGCGTGAAAGCACAAATCTGCGCTTCGCCCAACTCTTCTGCGATCAGCTTTTCATAGGGCAAACCTTCGACACTGGCGAAATGTGCTTTGTCATGATGAACCGCAACCCAGACCAGTTGCAGTGGGCTGGCCGCTTCCGGTGCATAGCGAACATAATCACCGGCATCAAAACCGATACGGCCATTGTTAGCGATAAAGCCTGGATGGCCTTCAGTCATGCTGGTTTCGACAGTCTGGAAATCGGCTTCTGACAGTTGCTTTGCTGTCGTGTGATTATTCGCCAGTTTATAAGCGCTGCTGTAAAGCGTGCTGCTGATTTCTTCCAGATAAGTCGGCAGCATGGCTTGTGAGATACCAATATGTTCTGCGAATTCAATGATAAATTTAACGGCATCCAGGGGTTGCACGGTAAAATTATCCAGACGCTTAATGCTCTTGAGATCAATCATCCAGTCATTGAGTGGCAGCAAGCGTGCCCGGAAATGGTATTCAATTTCCGAGGCGGGAACCGTCAGCTGATAATCCGTCCAGGTGCCGGTTGTTTTTAATGCCTGAGGTGTGAGCAGACGTTCATGGGTTAGCTCGGACAGGCATTTACGCAGCAGCAGGGCATTCGCTTTCGCCCAGATTTCAGGTTGCAGGTGCTGCCCGGTTTGCAGATTAGCAGGGGTCATGGTGTGTTTTTCCTTCTGGCTGGCCTGAAAAAAATCTTCGCGCTGGCAAAATGCCAGCCATGCAGTTTTGTGTGTCAGTTGGATTTGTTTCTGATAGCGGAAACCGGCGCGTTTATTCAGCTTATGAATTTTTTCATTGCGAACATCCGGCTCGACTACCACGCGCCGGACATCGGGCTGGCTGAACAGGTACTCCATCACCGCTGAAAACACCTGCCAGCTGAAGCCAGTCACCGGTTTTTCAGCCGGTGACAGCAGAATATGCATGCCCATATCACCGGGTTGTACAGCGTAATGCTCATGCAACGGGTCATCCTCAACCGGATAGCATTCGATGAGAAATTGCGGCTGTCCGTCGATTTCGCCCATCAGCGCTGCCAGCGGTTTATCCTGAGTCAGGTCGCGATAGAAATTGCTGACTTCTGCAATGGTGCTGTTTTGCATCCCCCAGAAATGCGCGTAGGGCTGCGTCATCCAGCCATGTAAAACGGCGGCGTCTTTTTCCGGAGACAGCGGGCGTAAAGACAGTTTCCCTGCATCGCGCAGGCAGGAGAATACGGCGGTAGAAATGGCATCAGACATGAGTAAATCTCCGTTAGTTTGCGTCAGGGCTGCGGGTGCCAAAGGTCTGGAAAGCAATGGTTTTTTCCACCGGATACACTTCATGGCCGAGCATTTCGCGGATAATAGTGCTGTTGCGGTAGCACGCCATGCCCAGATCCGGTGTGACGAAACCGTGCGTATGAAGCTCGGCGTTTTGTACGAAAATCTGGTTGTGCGCATCGATGCTGTAATTGCGGTTGACGGCGTAACGACCGGCTTCATCCCACTGAATGCGGTTATAAATGCCCTCCACAAACTGCGGTGGCTGATAGCCGTACCCGGTCGCGAGGATCACTGATTCCGTGCGGTGCCGGTATTGCTGTTGCTGTTCGTGGTGGAACAAGGTCATTTCAAGTTCGCCGCTGCGGCTGCGGGTCAGCGCTGTCAGTTCCGAATGTGTGTACAAATCGACACTCAGCGGGCCGTCGAGGCGTTTGACGTACATCAGGTCATAAATATCGTTGATCAGACTGATGTTAATGCCCTTATACAGACATTTTTGTTCCCGATTGAGCTGATCGCGCTTGCTTACCGGCAGCGCGTGGAAATAGTCGATATATTCCGGTGAGGTCATTTCCAGCGTCAGTTTGCTGTATTCCAGCGGGTAGAAACGCGGTGCACGGGTTACCCACGTCAGATGATAATTGTGCGTGTCGATGTCGGAGAGCAGGTCATAGTAAATTTCTGCGGCGCTCTGGCCACTGCCGACTACGGTGATGGATTTTGAATTTTGTACCTGCTGTTTATTCGGTAAATAGGCCGAGGAGTGATGCACGTTTCTACCGGCATCCCGCGCACAGGCAGGCATCCACGCTGACGGCCCTGTGCCGAGAACCAGCCTTCGGGTACGGTAAATCTGTTTTTCGCCGCTTTTCGTCGAGCGCGCCTCTATCCGATAGCATTCCTGTGCCGCATCCCAGGTAACGCCCTCCACGCGCGTGGAGAATTGCAGGCTGGTCAGCTGGCTGCATGCCCACTGACAATACTGATTGAACTCTTTACGCATCATGAAGAAATCTTCACGGATGTAGAATGAGTAGAGTTTTCCCTTTAATTTAAGATAATTAAGAAAACTGTAAGGGCTGGTCGGATCGGCAAGCGTCACCAGATCGGCCATAAACGGGGTCTGTAAATGTGCGCTTTCCAGCATCATGCCGGTGTGCCAGTCGAAACTGTCATTCTGGTCTAAAAACAGGCCGTTCAGCGCTTTCAGTGGTTCAGTCAGACAGGCCAGCCCGAGGTTAAACGGACCGATTCCTACGGCGATAAAATCATACATAGGGTCGTTTGGGTGGGTATTCATGGTGTGGCTCCTTTTACCGGTTTTTCGCGGCGCTCAGCGCACTGGCAGTGAGTTCTTTGCCGTAATGAGTAATCAGGCTAAGCACATCGGCAACGTCTTCCGTGGTGGTGGCTGGGTTGAGTAAGGTAAATTTCAGATACTGGCGCTGATGTACTTTGGTTCCGGCGATAACGGCGCTGCCGTCGCGGAAAATGGCCTTACGGATCCCGGCGTTGATGTCGTCAATCTGTTCATGCGTCATGGATAAACGCGGTACGAACCGAAACACCAGCGTGCTCAGCTCCGGCTTATGCAGCACTTCAATATTCAGATTCTCTTCCATCATCTGATGCGTTTGTGTCGCGCGGGCCAGCAGCACATCAAAGGATTCTCCTAATGCCTGCTGACCCATAATGCGCAACGTCAGCCACATTTTGAGGGCATCAAAACGTTTGGTGGTCTGGATACTTTTGTTCACCAGATTCGGCGTGCCTTCCAGTTTCGCACTCAGCGGATTCAGATATTCGGCGTGATGTGTCACGTGCTCCAGATGACGGTGGTCATTAACCAGAAACGCGCTGCAGCTTACCGGCTGGAAGAAGGATTTGTGGTAATCCACGGTGACGGAATCGGCCAGATGGATGCCGTCAATCCGCTGACGATGCTGTGGCGAAACCAGCAAACCACAGCCGTATGCGGCATCTGCATGCATCCAGATTTTTTCCTGGCGGCAGATTTCAGCGATCTCATTCAGCGGGTCGATACTGCCAAAGTCAGTCGTACCGGCGGTTGCCACGACCGCAATCGGGATCAACCCTTCAGCGTGGCAGCGCTCAATTTCCTGACGGAGTGCGGCAATATCCATGCGAAAAGCGCTGTCGCAGGCGACCGGAACCACGGCGTCATAACCCAGGCCGAGCAGGGCAGCGGATTTCTGAATACTGAAGTGGCTGACCTGTGAACTGAAAATACGCCAGCGGTTGGCTTCCGGCGGCAGACCCTGATATTTGATGCTGTGCTGCGGTCGGGTGCGTTTGCAATGGCTGTCGCGCGCCAGCAGCATGGCCATCAGGTTGGACTGGGTCCCGCCGCTGGTGAAAATACCGTCTGACTGTGCGCCAAAACCGATACGGGCGAGTGTCCAGTCAATGACTTTTTGCTCGATGAGCGTGCCGCCTGCGCTCTGATCCCAGGTATCCACCGAGGAGTTGATGGCACTGATAAACAGCTCCGCCAGTTGGGAAGGTAAGACGGTCGGACAGTTGAGATGCGCCAGGTATTTCGGATGATGGAAATAGACCGCGTGCTGAAGATATAAATCATCCAGTTCTTCCAGCGCCAGCCGCGTTCCGTCCAGAGGTTTAGTCAGGTCAATATGGCGAAATTGCTCGGCTAATTCAGCCGGAGAAACACCGGAAAAGGGTTTCTCAGTATGGTTAATATGGGATTTAATTAATTCAACGCCTTGTTCAATCTGCGCCTGCCAGTCAGGGGTATTGTGGTGGTTAAAAATATAACCCTTATTTTTGCTTATATTTGCCTGGGCTGGGGTGAGATTTTGGCTACCGGATTGCATTAATTCCCAGTTATTTATCTGGCTCATTCTGTATCCTTTGGGTTAGTCCTTTTCATCCTCAGCAGGCGTGGGGCGGCCGCCCGGATAAAGTCAGGATTTAGCAGTGAACGTAAGCATTAGCAGGCAGGGCTGATGGCCATGCCTGTAAAGTGTATGGTTAAATATTTTATCTTATGGAAAATAATAAGTGTTATGTCTTGTTTGATTTCCTTAGTACGGATTTATGCAATGTTTTAACGATTGAGAATCATTATAAATGCAAATCATTATCATTCAACAACGAGAGTAAACATTTGCGCATAACAGAACTTTTTGATTGTTTAATGTGATGTTCGTCACATAAATAAGCGGTTGAATATTAAGCTCTTAATATTCCTATGGGAAGAATCTGTATTTTTTATACATTATTTTGTCTAAGTGGGGCGTATTTTACTATCAAAAGTTATATTTAGACGCAGTATTTGTAAGTGTAATAACTTTTACCGACGGAACGTTTGCACGCCGCACCTGATTATTTCAAAACAAGGGCAACAATAATATTCGCATTAAGCGTTTGGGCGGATATGCAAAAAGGGGAGTAAATTTTCGGGCAGGGGAGTAAATAAATAAGAAGGCCGATCATCATGATCGGCCCTATATTTATATCTTATTACATTTTGCCATTATTCTACACGCAGTATACGGCTGGTATTGGTGGTGCCGATGGTACTCATGACATCACCCTGGGTGATGATCACCAGATCGCCGGACAAAAGATAACCTTTATCACGCAGTAAATTCACGGCATCTTGTGCACCCGCTACCCCGTCATTTACGCTGTCGAAGAAGACAGGGGTGACGCCACGGTAAATCGCGGTCAGGTTCAGGGTGTGTTCGTGACGTGACATGGCAAAGATCGGCAGACCGGAGCTGATACGGGACAACATCAGCGCAGTACGACCCGATTCAGTCATGGAAATGATGGCTGTCACGCCTTTCAGATGGTTTGCTGCGTACATGGCAGACATCGCAATGGCTTCTTCGATATTATCGAATTCCACGTCCAGGCGGTGCTTGGAGACGTTAATGCTGGGGATTTTTTCTGCACCCAGACAAACGCGTGCCATGGCCGCCACGGTTTCAGCCGGATACTGACCCGCTGCCGTTTCCGCTGACAGCATCACCGCATCGGTGCCATCGAGCACGGCGTTCGCCACGTCCATCACTTCTGCGCGGGTTGGCATCGGGTTGGTGATCATTGATTCCATCATCTGGGTCGCCGTGATCACCGCGCGGTTTAACTGACGTGCACGACGGATCAGTTTTTTCTGGATGCCGACCAGCTCAGGGTCACCGATCTCGACACCCAGGTCTCCACGGGCCACCATGACAACGTCGGAAGCCAGAATGATGTCATCCATTGCTTCATCTGTCGCTACCGCTTCAGCACGTTCAACTTTAGAAACAATCTGCGCATTACAGCCTGCATCGCGGGCCAGACGGCGCGCATAGTTAAGATCTTCGCCAGTGCGTGGGAATGAAACTGCCAGATAATCTACGTCCATTTTGGCCGCAGTAATAATGTCTGCTTTATCTTTCTCAGTCAGGGCTTCGGCAGAAAGGCCACCGCCCAGCTTGTTGATGCCTTTATTATTAGAGAGCGGGCCGCCCACGGTAACTTCGGTGAACACTTTCATGCCCTGAACTTCCAGTACTTTCAGCTGCACACGGCCGTCATCAAGTAACAGAATGTCACCGGGTACCACATCGGCCGGCAGACCTTTATAATCGATACCTACTTTTTCTTTATCGCCTTCACCTTTACTCATATTGGCATCAAGCAGGAATTTGTCGCCGATATTGAGGAAAACTTTACCTTCCTTAAAGGTTGATACGCGGATTTTTGGGCCTTGCAGATCGCCAAGGATCGCGACGTGGCGGCCGAGACGCGCGGCTATTTCACGGACTTTGTTAGCGCGGAGGATGTGATCTTCAGGGGTTCCGTGGGAGAAATTCATACGCACAACATTTGCACCAGCAGCAATGATCTTCTCAAGATTATTGTCGCGGTCAGTTGCAGGGCCGAGTGTGGTAACGATCTTCGTTCTTCTGAGCCTTCTGGACATGCCTAACTCCGTTAACTGATGAAAAATGGTAATGCAAAAAACAGCGAGCCCACATTAGGTTTAGGTGTAATTGTAATACAAAAGGGTTTCACCTGTGTGACCCGCTGACCTCATGTCTGACATTTACCCTGCGCACTTTGCGCGTAGATTTCCCGCCAGACTCCCTATTAAATCAATGGTGCTGTGTTCATATGTTCTGTGAATGATTTGATGTGCCGACCCGTGGGCGAGCTTATTCTGACAGGTTAGGGACGACTATCCCCTTATCAAAGCGCGATTCTTTCAACGCTTCTTTGACCCGCTTCAGGTTATCTCTGAATTTTGTCCCACGGCGCAACGTAAACCCGGTAGCCAGCACATCAATCAACGTCAGTTGTGCGATACGCGAAACCATCGGCATATAAACGTCGGTATCTTCCGGAACATCCAGTAACAGAGCCAGCGTTGCCTCATGCGCCAGTGGCGTATTAAAGGAGGTGATGGCAATGACCGTGGCGTCATTTTCGCGGGCAAGTTGCGCCAGCTCGACCAGATTTTTAGTGCGGCCCGTGTGGGAAATCAACACCACCACATCGCCTTCGCTGGAATTCATGCAACTCATGCGCTGCATAACAATGTCATCGAAATACACCACGGGAATGTTAAACCGGAAGAATTTGTTCATGGCATCATGCGCCACGGCGGCTGATGCACCCAGTCCGAAGAAGGAAATCTTTTTTGCCTGGGTGAGTAAATCGACCGCGCGGTTGATAGCTGTAATATCGAGGGTGTTTTTCACCTGATCGAGGCTGGCCATGGCTGATTCGAAAATTTTACTGGTGTAAGCGCTGACGCTGTCGCTTTCATCCACGTTACGGTTCACATAAGGTGTACCGTTTGCCAGACTTTGTGCCAGATGTAATTTAAAATCTGGAAACCCTTTTGTGTCGAGGCGACGGCAAAAACGGTTTACAGTAGGTT
Source organism: Rahnella perminowiae (assembly GCF_019049695.1). Classification (NCBI taxonomy): domain Bacteria; kingdom Pseudomonadati; phylum Pseudomonadota; class Gammaproteobacteria; order Enterobacterales; family Yersiniaceae; genus Rahnella; species Rahnella perminowiae. The sequence continues at coordinate 386,878 of NZ_JAFMOT010000187.1, read as the reverse complement.
CACTGACGTCCGCCATGCGGGCGAGAGTGGCAATACTGGAGTGAATGGCAATGTGCGGAGATGCCAGAATAACTTCGGCGACTTTGCGTTCTGACTTACTCAGAATGTCAAGGTGGGTCTGGATTTTTTCCAATGTATTCATAAGCATGACACTCATAGGTTTCAACGATTTCTTTGAAAAGAGGAAATCGTAGTGATTTGATGAAAATATACTACGCGCTTAATGCCGTTGGCAGCGTCAGTCAGACGAAAAAACCGCTTTTTTTGTCAGAGTTTGACCGAGATCTAACTTTCAGTATGGTAAATTCTGTTCAGTTTTGTCATAAAATTACAGAATGTTGTGGGTTTTGACAGCAGCTGAGATACTTATGATAAAAACAAGGTTTTACGCAGAGTTATCCCCTTGTCAGATCATGGTTTACGGCTCACAGGCAATCAGAGTACATTGTTGCTGAAATAAAATTACAATATGTACCCGAGATAATTCGAGTTGCAGCTCACGCACAGCAACCAGAAATATGTTAGGTATTCCTGCATTGAGGAGAAGAACATGGCGGTAACTCAGACAGCCCAGGCGTGTGATCTGGTAATTTTCGGTGCAAAGGGCGATCTTGCGCGCCGTAAGCTGTTGCCTTCCCTGTATCAGTTAGAGAAAGCAGGTCACATTCACCCCGACACCCGCATCATCGGTGTGGGACGTGCGGAATGGGACAAAGCGGCCTATACCGAAGTGGTTAAAGAAGCACTGACCACCTTCATGAAAGAAAAAATTGATCCGGAACTGTGGGATAAACTCAGTGCCCGTCTTGATTTCTGTAACCTTGATGTCAACGATGTTAAGCATTTCAAAGTGTTGGGCAAAATGCTCGACCAGCAAAACCGCGCTACCATTAACTACTTTGCGATTGCGCCAAGTCACTTTGGTGCGATTTGCCGCGGTCTGGGTGAAGCAGGACTGAACAAAGAGCCTGCGCGGGTCGTGATGGAAAAACCACTGGGACACTCTCTGGAGTCTTCTCAGGTCATCAACGATCAGGTGGCTGAATACTTTGCTGAGTCCCAGGTTTACCGTATTGACCACTATCTGGGTAAAGAAACGGTACTGAACCTTCTGGCACTGCGTTTTGCCAACAATCTGTTTGCCAGCAACTGGGATAACCGCACGATCGATCATGTGCAGATCACGGTCGCTGAAGAGGTCGGTATCGAAGGCCGCTGGGGTTACTTCGATGACGCGGGTCAGATGCGCGACATGATCCAGAACCACCTGTTGCAAATTCTGACCATGATCGCTATGTCGCCTCCGGCTGATCTGAGTACCGACCGTATTCGTGATGAAAAAGTCAAGGTGCTGCGTTCCCTGCGCCGTATCGACCAGTCAAACGTGCGTGAAAACACGGTGCGCGGACAATACACTGCAGGCTTTGTGCAGGGCAAAAAAGTTCCCGGTTATCTGGAAGAAGAAGGGGCGAAAAAAACCAGCAGCACCGAAACCTTCGTGTCTATTCGTGTGGATATCGACAACTGGCAATGGGCAGGAGTGCCGTTCTATCTGCGTACCGGTAAACGTCTGCCGAGCAAGTGTTCCGAGGTCGTGGTGTATTTCAAAAATCCTGCGCTGAACCTGTTCCGTGATTCTTACCAGCAACTGCCGCAGAACAAACTGACCATTCGTCTGCAACCGGACGAAGGTATTGAGATCGAAGTACTGAACAAAGTGCCAGGTCTTGAACACAAGCATCGTCTGCAAACGACAAAGCTGGATCTGAGCTTTACTGAAACCTTTAATGAACAGCATATTGCCGATGCTTACGAGCGTCTGCTGCTGGAAACCATGCGCGGGATCCAGGCGTTGTTTGTGCGTCGTGATGAAGTGGAAGAGGCCTGGAAGTGGGTTGACTCCATCATGAACGCATGGGCGGCAGAGAGCGAAGCACCAAAACCGTATCAGTCCGGGACCTGGGGACCCGTCGCTTCTGTGGCGATGATCACCCGCGACGGGCGTTCCTGGAACGAATTCGAGTAACGGATAATGTAGGGAGTCTTGACTCCCCCAAATAAATGAAGTCGCCGCAAGGCGGCAAGTAAGTGAGACCCGGTGAGCTGACATGCGTCCTTGATTCGGGTTAACACGCACAGCCGCTGCGGCTTCAGATATGACGGGGAGAGAAGTATCGTCCAATCGGGTGTGGTCGGTTACTGGCGGAGAAAGTCTCTGCCGGTCCCTGTGGCAGGGGCGCGCCATCAATCACAACGGTGCCTGCGGGCATAAATGGAGAAAAAGATGAAAAACTGGAAAACAAGCGCGGAACAAATTCTGACCTCAGGGCCGGTTGTTCCTGTGATTGTTATCAACAAACTGGAGCATGCCGTTCCGCTGGCCAAAGCACTGGTCGCTGGCGGCGTACGTGTGCTGGAAGTAACGTTGCGTACCCCATGCGCAATGGATGCGATCCGCGCCATTGCCAAAGAAGTACCGGACGCTATCATTGGCGCCGGGACTGTGCTCAATCCTGAGCAACTGGCTGAAGTGACCGAAGCGGGTGCCCAGTTTGCGATTAGCCCTGGCCTGACTGATGCTCTGCTGAAAGCAGCCAATGCCGGTTCTATTCCTTTAATTCCGGGGATCTGCACCGTATCCGAACTGATGATGGGGCTGGATGCCGGTCTGCGTGAATTTAAATTCTTCCCGGCTGAAGCCAATGGCGGCGTGAAAGCGTTGCAGGCGATTGCCGGTCCGTTCCCGCAGGTGCGTTTCTGCCCGACCGGCGGGATTTCACCGAAGAACTATCGTGATTACCTGGCGCTGAAAAGTGTGTTGTGTATCGGTGGTTCATGGCTGGTGCCAGCTGATGCGCTGGAAAGTGGTGATTACGCACGTATCACTGAACTGGCAAAAGAAGCGGTTGCTGGTGCTACGATCTAAAACTGCGACGTACGAAGAATGAAAACCTCCTGCGGGAGGTTTTTTTATATCTGCTGATCAGCAATTAGCGTGCGGCAATGATTTTAATTTCAATTTTATACTTCGGGTTCATCAGGTTGGCCTGCACCGTACAGCGCACCGGTGCATTGCCCGGCGATACCCATGCGTCCCAGGCTTCATTCATTGCCGGGAAATCATCTTTATTGACCAGAAACAAGGTGGCATCAAGAATTTTACTCTTGTCTGAGCCTGCTTCCGCCAGCGCGGCGTCAATGATCGCCAGCGTTTCCGCTGTCTGATCTTTTGCATCCGCGTCCAGATTTTCCGGTACCGCCGTGTAGTAAATGGTGTTGTTATGGATAACGATGTCGGACATCCGTGGCTCAGGGCGGATACGCTCGATGGTCATGTTTATAGCTCCCGTTAGTGACTTTTTTATGATGCCGCTAAGGGTATCACAAAGCATGAATACGTTGGATTGACAGATGGCGGTGGTAGTCGGGCCGGGGGATTGGCATAATCACTGCTGATCCGTACAGGCAGAGAGACGCAGTGACAGACGATTTCGCAACAGACGGCGCACTGGCGCAGAAAATTGAAGGTTTTAAACCCCGTGAACCTCAGCGCCTGATGGCGCAGGCTGTCAGCAAAGCCATCAGCGGTAAACAAGGGCTGGTGGTGGAAGCCGGAACCGGGACCGGTAAAACCTATGCGTATCTGGCACCCGCATTGCGTTCCGGCAAAAAAGTCATTATTTCCACCGGTTCGAAAAACTTACAAGATCAGCTGTATTCCCGCGATTTGCCCAAAGTTGCCAGTGCGCTGAACTTCAAAGGCCGTCTGGCCCTGCTGAAAGGGCGCTCAAACTATTTGTGCCTGGAACGGCTGGAGCAGCAATCGCTTTCCGGCGGCGATCTGGCCAGCCAGGCACTCAGTGAACTGGCGCATCTGCGTCACTGGTCAAGCAGTACGGAAGAGGGTGATATCAGCACCTGCACCGTGGTGCCGGAAGACAGCTTTGTCTGGCCGTTGGTAACCAGTACTAACGATAACTGTCTGGGTAGTGACTGCCCGCTTTACAAAGAATGTTTTGTGGTGAAAGCCCGCCGTAAGGCGATGGACGCCGATGTGGTGGTGGTAAACCATCATCTGTTTATGGCGGACATGGTGGTGAAAGAGAGCGGCTTTGGCGAGCTGATCCCCGAAGCTGACGTGATGATTTTCGACGAAGCCCATCAGATCCCAGATATTGCCAGCCAGTATTTTGGTCAGCAAGTCACCAGCCGCCAACTGCTTGATATGGCGAAAGACATCACTATTGCTTACCGGACTGAGGTCCGTGACTCTGTGCAATTGCAGAAAAGCGCTGACCGGTTAAGCCAGAGCACGATGGATTTCCGTCTGGCGCTCGGTGAGCCCGGATTTCGCGGCAATCTTCGTGATGTCCTTAGCCAGCCGGCCATTCAGCGCGCCTTACTGTTGCTTGATGACGCGCTGGAACTTTGTTATGACGTGGTCAAACTCTCTCTCGGCCGTTCTGCGCTGCTGGATGCCGCTTTCGAGCGCGCCACGCTTTACCGCAACCGTCTCAAGCGCCTGAAAGATGTGTCGATCCCCGGTTACAGCTACTGGTACGAATGCAATTCACGTCATTTCGTCCTGGCGCTGACGCCGTTGTCGGTGACTGACAAGTTCAGCGAAATGATGAAAGAAAAACCGGGGGCATGGATTTTCACCTCTGCAACTTTGTCGGTGAACGACCAGTTGCATCATTTTACGGAACGGCTGGGTCTGGATGAGGCAGAAACGTTGTTGCTGCCGAGCCCGTTTGATTACGCCAGACAGGCTCTGTTATGTGTTCCGCGCTTTTTGCCCGAATCGAATGTGCAGGGCGGTGCAAAACAGCTGGCACGTATGCTGCGCCCGCTTATCGAAGCCAACAAAGGCCGCTGTTTCTTCCTGTGCACGTCTCATAAAATGATGCGCGAGCTGGCAGAAGAATTCAGGGCCAGCCTGACGCTGCCGGTTTTATTGCAGGGTGAAACCAGTAAAGGTCAGCTGCTGGCGCAATTTGTCGAAGCCGGTAATGCGTTACTGGTTGCCACCAGCAGTTTCTGGGAAGGCGTGGACGTGCGCGGGGACACGCTGTCATGCGTGATTATCGACAAATTGCCGTTCACGTCCCCTGACGATCCGTTGCTCAAAGCCCGTATTGAAGATTGCCGTCTGCGCGGCGGAGATCCGTTTAATGACGTACAACTCCCGGATGCTGTTATCACCCTTAAGCAGGGCGTCGGACGTTTGATCCGTGATACGGATGACCGTGGTGTGATGGTGATTTGTGATAACCGGTTGGTTATGCGCCCTTATGGCGAAGTTTTCCTCAACAGTTTGCCGCCCACACCACGTACCCGTGATCTCACACACGCGATTCGCTTTTTACAGAACGCCGAAGAGCAGAATTAGCCCTTTGTTTATGCTAAGATGCCGCCCCGAAAAAGGCTCTTATACCCGTCACATTTCACGTTGCAGATGCGTTGACTGCGCTCGCTCACCCCAGTCACTTAGTTATCTAAGTTCCCGGGGATTCACGAGCTTGTGGTCTCCCTGCAACTCGAAGTATTTAGGGTATAACTTATTAATCTCCCCGCCTGAGGTCTGGCATGTCCACGCGAATTTTAGCAATTGATACGGCGACAGAAGCCTGTTCGGTTGCGCTTTACAATCAGGGCGAAACGCTCGCTCATTTCGAACTCTGCGCCCGCGAACATACGCAGCGTATTTTGCCGCTGGTGCAGCAAATTCTCGCCGAAGCGGGACTTTCCCTGAAACAACTCGACGCACTGGCTTTCGGCCGAGGCCCGGGCAGTTTCACCGGCGTGCGCATCGGTATTGGTATTGCCCAAGGCTTATCGCTTGGCGCGGAACTGCCTTTGTTACCTGTCTCAACATTGCAAACGATGGCGCAGGGTGCTTATCGCCAGACCGGCGCTGATCGTGTGCTTGCCGCCATTGATGCACGTATGGGCGAAGTGTACTGGGGGGAATTTACCCGTGATGTACAAGGTGTCTGGCACGGCGAGAATACCGAAAAGGTCATCAAACCTGAACAGCTTCTGGCGCGTGCAGGTGAGTTAACCGGGCGTTTTGCCACAGTAGGCACCGGCTGGGAAGCTTACCCAGATTTACTGGGTGAATCGCCGGTGGTGGAATTATTTGATGGCAAAATGTTACTGCCACAGGCGGAAGACATGCTGCCGATGGCGCTCCGGCTCTGGGAAAACGGTGTTCGCGTTAATCCGCAAGACGCTGAACCGACTTACCTGCGTAATGAAGTTACGTGGAAAAAGCTGCCGGGCCGATAAACGATGGCAACTTGTGCATCAAAAGACGGTCAAAATGAAGAGTTTGCACAGGAGTCATCGTAATGCGTAAGTGGTCTGTTGTTCAGCAGTTATCAGGTATTGCGGGTAAGAAAATGGCGCTGAGTGCCGTGGCGCTCAGTGTGCTGGTATTATCCGGTTGTGTCACGGTACCCGATGAGATTCGGGGTACGACGGCTACGCCGCAAATGAATTTACAGGCCGTACAAGGTGCGCCTGGTTTGTATGTCGGCCAGGAGTCGCGTTTTGGCGGAAAAGTAATCTCTGTGACCAACCTGCAAAACAGGACGCGTCTGGAAATCGCCACCGTTCCGCTGGATGACGGTGCTCGTCCGATTTTAGGGGCGGCATCGCGCGGGCGTATCATGGCCTACATTAACGGCTTTGTGGATCCGGTGGATTACCGTAATCAACTGGTGACCGTCGTCGGGCCTATTACCGGTGTGGAAAAAGGCACCATCGGCCAGACGTCTTATGATTTCGTCACCGTTAATGTCAACAGCTACAAACGCTGGCGGATACAGCAACAAGTCGTTATGCCTCCGCAACCTATCGGTCCGTGGGGCTATGGTTTTGGTGGACCTTATGATTCCTGGGGGCGAGGGTTTGGTCCCGGCTGGGGGCCAGGCTGGTATAACGCCGCACCGGCACGGGTCGAAAACGTCGTCACCGAGTAGACCGCCTCCGCCGCACGGCGCACCGCCTGCTCGTGGCGCACCACGCCCGGCGGCAGTAAAACCGGCAGCGGCACATGGGGTTGTGCCGCTGCCAAAGAAATGACATGAAGAAAAGATCGTTGTTAAGGCGGCTTAATTGCCGCCTTTTTATTTTTTGCCATGGACGGTTTGGCAAAGTCAGGGCGCAGAAAAAGTGACCCGCCTCTCAACCTCGACATTGTTTGAAACGCAACTGGTAAGCTGAGTTAAAATATTGTTAAAGACGTGATAAAACTCGTCGAATAGAGACGGCAACAGAACATGATTTCAGGAGTGATACCTTGGAAAAGGTTTGGCTAAAACGATATCCGGCAGATGTTCCTGAGAACATCGATCCAGACCGCTACAGTTCGCTGGTCGAGATGTTTGAAAATGCCACACTGCGTTACGCAGACAACGCGGCATTTATCAACATGGGCGAGGTGATGACTTACCGCAAGCTCGAAGAGCGCAGCCGTGCTTTCGCCGCCTATTTACAAAATGAACTGGGACTCAGAAAGGGCGATCGCGTTGCCCTGATGATGCCTAATTTGCTGCAATATCCGATTGCCCTGTTTGGTGTATTGCGCGCCGGTATGGTGGTGGTCAACGTCAATCCGCTGTATACGCCGCGCGAACTTGAGCATCAGCTTAACGACAGCGGTGCCAGTGCCATTGTGATTGTTTCCAACTTCGCCCATACCCTGGAAAAAGTGGTGTACAAAACCCAGATTAAGCATGTGATCCTCACCCGGATGGGCGATCAGCTTTCTGCGGCGAAGGGTACCCTGGTTAACTTTGTGGTGAAATATATCAAACGGCTGGTGCCGAAATACCACTTGCCGAACGCGATTTCCTTCCGCACCGCCTTACAGCGCGGGCGTCGTCTGCAATACATCAAACCTGAAATCATTAATGATGATCTGGCGTTCCTGCAATATACCGGTGGAACCACAGGGGTGGCGAAAGGGGCGATGCTGACTCACCGTAACATGCAGGCGAATCTGGAGCAGGCGAAAGCAGCCTATGCGCCATTGTTACAGCCGGGGCATGAGCTGGTAGTGACCGCGCTCCCGCTGTACCACATTTTCGCCCTGACAGTGAATTGCCTGCTGTTTCTTGAACTGGGGGGTAAGAGCCTGCTTATCACCAACCCGCGCGATGTCGCGGGGATGGTCAAAGAGCTCGGTAAATATCCGTTCACCGCCATCAGCGGTGTAAATACGTTGTTCAACGCGTTGCTCAATAATGAAGATTTCCGTGAGCTTGATTTCTCCTCGCTGCGTCTTTCGGTCGGCGGCGGAATGTCGGTTCAGAAATCAGTGGCTGAGAAGTGGGAAAAGCTGACCGGTAAACATCTGCTGGAAGGTTACGGGCTGACAGAATGTTCACCCCTGGTGGCGGGCAATCCGTATGATCTGAAACATTACAGTGGCAGTATCGGCCTGCCGGTCCCGTCCACGGAAGTCCGTCTTGTGGATGATAACGGACAGGATGTTGCACCGGGCCAGCCTGGAGAGCTGTGGGTCAAAGGTCCACAGGTTATGCTGGGTTACTGGCAACGCCCTGCCGCCACCGACGAGGTGCTAAAAGATGGCTGGTTATCGACGGGCGATATCGTTACAGTGGATGAGCAGGGCTTCTTACGGATTGTCGATCGTAAAAAAGACATGATTCTGGTTTCCGGTTTCAATGTTTACCCTAACGAAATTGAAGAGGTGGTTTCACAACATGACAAGGTACTCGAAGTTGCCGCCATTGGTGTGCCGGATGAGTCGTCGGGTGAAATCGTCAAAATTTGCGTGGTGAAGAAAGACGCCTCACTGACCAGCGAAGAGCTACTCGCACATTGCCGCCGGTTATTAACCGGTTACAAAGTACCGAAGATTGTTGAGTTCCGCGATGAGTTGCCGAAGTCAAATGTCGGTAAAATCCTCAGAAGGGAACTTCGTGACGAGCAGGTGAAACCTAAAGCCCGTCCGAAGCAGGATGCGGCATAGCAGATTGCCTGTTCAGTCAGAAAGAGTCAGATTCATAACGCCGGCGCTGTCCGGCGTTGTCACGTTATAACGCAGTAATGATTAAGAGAATGACGTTTTGAATTATCAGTTGATCACCACCAATGACGCGCTTGAGCAAGTTTGTCTTCAGGCAAAAGCGCACAGTAAAATTGCGCTGGATACCGAATTTGTCCGCACCCGCACTTACTACCCGCAACTGGGGCTCATCCAGCTATTTGATGGCGAACGTCTGACGCTGATTGACCCTTTGCCGATCACCGCCTGGCAACCTTTCATCGATTTGCTGGTTAACCCTGATGTTATCAAATTCCTTCACGCAGGCAGTGAAGACCTTGAAGTGTTTCTGAATGCCTTCGGGGTGATGCCTTCGCCGCTGATTGACACGCAGATCCTCGCCGCCTTCAGCGGGCGTCCATTATCCTGTGGTTTTGCGCGTCTGGTGGCGGAAACCACCGGCGTCGAGCTGGATAAAAGTGAATCGCGCACCGACTGGATCGCCCGTCCGCTGAGCGAAAAACAGTGCGTCTATGCCGCTGCAGATGTGTGGTATTTGCTGCCGCTGGCCGATCAACTGATGCGCGAAACCCGGGAAGCAGGGTGGATGGACGCTGCACTGGATGAATGCCTTGCCCTGTGCCGGCGTCGTAAAGAGGTGCTGCAACCGGAACTGGCTTATCTGGAAATCAGTAACGCTTTTCAGTTGCGTCCGCGTCAGCTGGGTTGCCTGAAATTGTTAGCCGCGTGGCGCCTTAACCAGGCCCGCCAGCGTGATCTGGCCGTTAATTTTGTCGTACGTGAGGAAAACCTCTGGCAGGTGGCGCGCTATCAGCCAACGTCGCTGGGGGAGCTGGAAGCGCTGGGTCTGAGTGGTCCGGAAATTCGCTATCACGGACGTACGTTGCTGGCGCTGGTGGAAGAATCTCATGCACTGGAGGAAACTGAACTCCCCGCACCGGTTCTGAACCTGATTGACCAGCCGGGTTACCGCAAAGTGTTTAAGGATATTAAAGCACTCATTCAGACTGTCAGTGAGGAAAGCAAACTGAGCGTGGAAATGCTGGCTTCACGTCGCCAGATTAATCAGTTACTGACCTATCACTGGAAGTTAAAAGATAAAGAATCACAGCCGGAATTAATCAGTGGCTGGCGGGGGAAGTTGTTAGCCGAAAGACTGAAAGAAATTTTGAGTAATTACTGATCCTTCTTTTATGAAAGAAAGTGGGTAAGCGTTAAAAAAGAGCGGGCATATGTCCCGCTCTTTTAATTTTATATTATCCCGATAACGCTTAAGCATAAAAAATGCGTATTAGGCAGTGTAGAGAGAGTAAATTCCAGCCTGAATAAGATGAGTCTTAATCAAATTTATCAATAATAAAAACAAACAGAGGGGAAATGAGCTTCTTACATGGATATATATACAGTGATTATTTGCGGCGCAGAGACAATAACAGAAGGGATCGAGATAAAGGGCAGTAGCCCCCTGCGGTAACAGGGGGCGCTATACTGAAAAAAACACCTGCAAACAAGCTGCTGTCATTTAGGCGCTTCTTCTGATTCAGGCAGGGTGACGTTAAGTTCCAGTACGGAAATATCGTCACCTTTTTGCTCGAACTGAACCTGCAGCATTTCGGGGTCAATCTTAATGTACTTACAGATGACCGCCAGAATGTCTCGTTTCAGTTCAGGCAGATATGATGGTTCACTATCCCCTCGACGCCGTTCGGCTACGATGATCTGTAGCCGTTCCTTGGCTATATTGGCTGTCGATTTTTTGCGGGACAGAAAGAAATCTAACAATGCCATGGTTTATCCCCCAAAAAGGCGTTTCAGGAAACTCTTCTTCTCTTCCTCAATGAAACGGAATGCGCGTTCTTCCCCAAGCAGACGGCTGACAGTATCGTCATACGCTTTCCCTGCATCAGATTCCTGATCCAGAATGACCGGCTCGCCCTGGTTGGACGCACGCAGTACAGACTGATCTTCCGGAATAACGCCGATCAGAGGAATACGCAAGATTTCCAGCACATCTTCCATGCTCAGCATGTCGCCACGGCTGACACGGCCCGGGTTGTAACGGGTAAGAAGCAGATGTTCTTTGATAGGCTCTAAGCCTTGTTCCGCACGACGGGATTTTGAAGACAAAATGCCCAGAATGCGGTCGGAGTCACGAACGGACGAGACTTCAGGGTTAGTAGTAATCACGGCTTCATCGGCGAAATACAACGCCATCAGTGCGCCGGTTTCGATGCCCGCCGGAGAATCACACACGACGAAGTCAAATTCCATTTCGGCTAAATCGTTGAGGATTTTCTCTACGCCTTCGCGGGTCAGTGCGTCTTTGTCGCGGGTTTGCGAAGCCGGAAGAATGAACAGGTTTTCGGTGCGTTTATCTTTGATAAGCGCCTGATTCAGCGTGGCATCACCCTGGATCACGTTAACGAAATCATAAACCACCCGGCGCTCACAGCCCATAATCAGGTCGAGATTACGCAGACCGATATCAAAATCGATAACAACAGTCTTTTTGCCTTTTTGAGCTAAACCGGTAGCAATGGCCGCGCTTGAAGTGGTCTTGCCAACGCCCCCTTTACCCGATGTAACAACTATGATGCGTGCCATGAATGGATTCCTTGTCAAAAGGGCTTAGTTTAAAGGTTGTATGGTTAACACATTATTTAACAGGCTAAGGCGTGCAGCCTGACCGAGATAATCGGCCGGGATTTGATCACTCAGCCAGTATTGCCCTGCGATAGAGACGAGTTCAGCGCCTAGCTGCGTGCAAAAGATCTGACAATTTGCATCGCCTGCGGCGCCAGCCAGCGCTCTGCCTCTCATCATGCCGTAGATATGGATATTGCCATCGGCAATCAGCTCCGCACCTGCGCTGACACTGTTGGTTATGATGAGGTCGCTGTTACGGGCATAAATTTGTTGGCCGGATCTGACCGGGGTACTGACAATGCGGGTTTTAGCCGGGGCATTGTCGGGCACAACAGGAGCCGGTGGTTCTGAGGCGATACGCTGTGCACGGCCTTCACTCAGCAGCGGTAAGCCGGTGCGGGAAAGTGCGCGTTTTTGCGCTTCATCTTTGCAACCACTGATGCCAACAATGCGAAAGCCTGCAGAAGCGACAGCCTGTTGAATGTCTTTCCAGTTTGCTTCACCGTTCAGCGAGGCAACGTTGATAACAACAGGGGCATTTTTCAAAAAAGCAGGCGCTTGCTCCACTTTTTCCTGTAATGCCTGATAAATAACCTCAGGTTGTGAACTATGTAAATGAACAACCGATAAGGTAAAACTGCTGCCTTTTAGTTCTATTGGCGATTGTGACATCTATCCTGACTCAGTCTCAGCAACTCTAAATCCCCGGAATACCACTCGGGGGGCGATATTCCGATGTACGATAAGCATGTTATAGTTACAGTTATATCTAGGCAAGCCACCGTTTCAATAAAATAGAGTTAAAAAAATGCTTTGTGTGATCTATAGAAGTACTAAACGCGACCAGACTTATCTGTATGTCGAAAAAAAAGACGATTTTTCCCGTGTACCTGAAGAATTACTGAAAGGTTTTGGCGTGCCACAATTTTCAATGATGTTAAACCTGGCGAACCGTGAAAAACTGGCCACGGCGGATATTGCTAACGTGCGTCAGTCGCTGGAAGAACAGGGTTATTATCTGCAAGTTCCGCCGCCGGCAGAAAGTTTATTGAATATTCATCTTAACGACGCCAGTAAATAACGTATTCCTGACATTTGTTACGGCAATCCTCGAACTTTCGGACGGCATGACTTGCATTCAGGGTTGTCGTGCTCAAAGCTTAGAGTGATGAATCACTTGCAGAAGTCAAAAGGAAGAAATTGATGAAATTGTCGGCACTGGCGGTGTTAACACCGCTGATCATCCTCAGCGGTTGTGCAGCACAGAAAGCTACATCAGAGCAAACTCCCTCACCGTCCACTACGGCTAACCCGCCAATTGCCGCCGCACCGGCAGCGCCTTCAGGCAAAACATCCCTGGCTGAACAGGGGCGGGATCCTGCTGAATTTCCGGCTTATGTCGAACAACTCAAAGCACAAGCCCGCACACAAGGGATCAGCCAGCAGACAATAGACAGCACCTTCGCCAACATTCATTTTGTTGACCGCGTGATCAATTCAGATCGCAATCAGCTCGAAAAGAAAATTACCCTCGACGATTATCTGACCCGCGTTCTGCCTGAGTGGAAAATTAAGCAGGGACAGGAGCAGTTTCAGCGTAATTTGCCTGCGCTGACCCGCGCCAGCGACCGCTATGGCGTTCAGCCGCAGTACATTGTGGCGTTATGGGCTATGGAAAGCAGCTTCGGGAAAATACAGGGTAAAGAAGATGTCTTCTCCGCGCTGGCCACCCTGGCTTTCGAAGGGCGTCGTGAAGCGTTCTTCACGAAAGAATTTATGTCTGCGCTTAAAATTGTCGATTCAGGACACGCCACCAGCGATATGATGAAAGGTTCCTGGGCAGGTGCGATGGGACAGTCGCAGTTTATGCCAAGTTCTTATCTGACCTACGGTGCTGACGGTAACGGCGATGGCAAAATAGACATCTGGAAAAACACCGATGATGTTTTTGCCTCTACAGCCAATTATTTAGCAAAAGAAGGTTGGAAGGGCGATCAGGGCTGGGGTCAGGAAGTGAAATTACCGGCTAACTTTGATGGCGCTCTGGCGGGGCTGAAAAACAACCAGATGCATCCTGCCAGTTACTGGCAGCAGCGCGGCGTAACGCAGGTTGACGGCAGCCCGCTGTCCTCGACAGCCACCCGTGCATGGATTATCACACCGGATGATACGCAGGGGCGCGCATTCCTGGTTTACGATAACTTCCGCACGATCATGCGCTGGAACCGTTCAACCTATTTCGCCCTGAGTATCGGCATGATGGCCGATGCCATTACGGGCGCTCAGGTGCCGGTGATTTCCGGCGATTCCGCTCCGGCACCTGCTGCACCGTTAGCGCCGGCACCGCATAACCCGTTCAGCGGCTGAAATTCCTAACCTCAAGGAGGGGCTGTATGTACCAACACAGAGACTGGCATGGCGCGTTACTGGATTTCCCGGTCAACAAAGTAGTGTGTGTCGGCAGTAATTATGCCGATCATATTAAAGAGATGGGCGGGAAGAAAGCGGCGGAACCGGTGCTATTTATCAAGCCGGAAACCGCCTTATGCGATTTTCGTCAGCCCATTGCCATTCCGAAGGATCTGGGTTCGGTACATCATGAAATCGAGCTGGCAGTGCTTATCGGCACACCGTTGAAGCAGGCGACGGAAGATCGTGTCGCCAATGCTATCGCCGGTTACGGGCTGGCGCTTGATCTGACGCTGCGGGATTTGCAGACGGCGTTCAAACAAGCCGGACAACCCTGGGAAAAAGCCAAAGGGTTTGACGGTTCCTGTCCGATGAGCGGATTTATTCCGGTGAGCGAATTTGGTGATGCACAACAGGCTGAACTCCGGTTAGAGATCAACGGAGAAATCCGTCAGGCCGGGAATACCCGCGATATGCTGACACCGCTTCTGCCGCTGATTGCCTATATGAGCCGCTTCTTTACGTTGCGTGCGGGTGACATCATTCTGACCGGTACGCCACACGGCATCGGCCCGTTAAAAGCGGGTGACGAAATTGTGGCTACACTTAATGGTAAACAGGTTAACTCACGCGTGATCTGACGGTGTTTCTCCTCTCCGCCGGAGCTGTTTTCCGGCGGCTTTACTTGCATCTGCAGGCTAAAGCGTCTATATAAGCACCCTCATTTTCTCTATACCGGATGCACATCATGACTGAACCCGCTTTTTGGCAGCAAAAAACGCTGTCTGAAATGACCGACGAAGAATGGGAAGCATTGTGCGATGGCTGCGGACAATGCTGCTTGCATAAGCTGATCGATGAAGACACCGATGAAATCTACTTCACCAACGTTGCCTGTAATCAGCTCAACATCAAATCGTGCCAGTGTCGCAACTACGAACGTCGTTTCACGCTGGAAGAAGATTGCATCAAACTGACCCGCGAAAATCTGACAACCTTCGACTGGCTGCCGCCAACCTGCGCCTATCGTCTGATCGGTGAAGGACGCCCGTTGCTCCCGTGGCATCCGCTGCTGAACAAAGCATCAAAATCAGCCATGCACACGGCACAGATTTCCGTACGCTACATCGCTGTGCGTGAAGATGACGTGGAAGACTGGCAGGATCACATCCTGAACAAGCCAGGCTGGGCGAAATAAGCTGATTTTGTCCGTCATCAGAAAGCAAAAAGCCCCGGCAATTTATGGCCGGGGCTTTTTTATTACCGATGCTTTTACACTAGATCCCGGAGTCGGGTGTGACACCGTTCATGGCACTCAGTGCTTCAGCATCCAGCTCCGGATCGGCTTTATCAATCAGCCGGGTTAGTTCAATAAGTGCCTGGAATTGTTCGAATAAAATCGTCGCGTCTGATTTAAGCATCTCATCAGCAGAATCGAGCACTGAATTGATGGCTTTATTGACGCTTTCGATAGTTTCCTGGGGGCCGCCATTTTTACCAAGCGTTAAAAATACAGCACTCAGCAAAAGGGACTGAGCCTCAACCTGAGCGGTAAGTTGCTTGGAATCAGCTTCCATCCTGGAGATCTTTGCGACCATACTTAAGATGATATTTTTCATTCATTGCCCCTTCAGACAAAGAGTATTTGTTGCTTCTTATTTCTACGCCAGGTTATGAAAACTTCATAATCATATTTGGTAAAACTCAGCGGATTGTCGAAGCCGCTGAGAACATCAGGCATCAGGACGCTTTTTCCCTTCTTCGATAAAATCTTCATCAATCTCATCGGTATTATTCTGATGATCTCTGCCGGAAAGAATGTTCCAGCAGGCGATGAATAATGCTGCAATCAGCGGACCAATCACGAAGCCATTGATGCCATACACTTCCATGCCACCCAGGGTGGTGATCAGGATAAGGTAATCCGGCATTTTAGTGTCTTTACCGACCAGTAACGGGCGTAAGACGTTATCCACAATGCCAATCACCACAACGAAGAAGACCACAATAAAGATCCCCTGCCAAAGCATGCCGGACGCGAAGAAATAAATCGCTGCGGGTACCCAGATAATGGCCGATCCCACTGCCGGAATGATCGACAGGAACGCCATCAGCGCGCCCCAAAGCAGACTTCCGTCCAGACCGGCGATGTAAAATGCAACACCGCCCAGCGCACCCTGTACAATCGCCACCACAACGGTCCCTTTTACTGTCGCGCGCGAAACTGCTGCAAACTTCATAAACAGGTGATGCTTCACATAGCGTGACAGCGGCAGCGTGGCGAGAGTCATATTGACCAGATAAGCGCCATCTTTGATCAGGAAGAACAAGATATACAGCATGATGCCGAAACCTACGACAAAGCCGAACGTGCTCTTACCTATCACGAAAACACTCCCGGCAAGATACTGGCTGCCCTGAAGTGCTGCATCAGAAAGTTTTTTCTGGATCTCCGCCGTGCTGTCGAGATCGTTATCCGACAGGAAGTGTCGTGCCCACCGTGGTAAATGGTGGATAAAATCCGCCAGGATCACGGGTAACTGTGTCTGATTTCCCTGCAGTTTGGTGTAAACCGTATTGAATTCAAGCGCCAGCGACGAGGTTATAATCGCCAGCGGTGTGAAGACAATCAGACAAATAATCAAAACGGTCAGCAGAGAGACGATACCGTTACGATCGCCGACCACCTGTTTAAGCCGGTTTTTTAGCGGATTGAAGATGACAGCAAGAATAATTGCCCATAGTACGGAAGAATAGTAAGGCCTTAATACATCAAAAAAAGCCAAAGTTACGATAAGAAGAATCGCAATGAAAAAGCCTTTTGAAAATCCCTTAATGAACATGTTTTTTCCTCTGATAAATCTTTTAGCCCTCGTAGCATAGAATGCATTGAGAAATTTACAAAGGTAGGTTTCTTTTTATGCAGCGCAGCGTGCCGGGAAGGAGAAAATGTGACCTCTGATCAAAACCAACGTCGGGATTAATGGGACTCCGCCATTGCCCCCGCGTTAATACCTTGTCATTCCATTTCCCTTAAATGCCACTGCTGCCTTCTTCCCTGATGTTTAAAGTTTATTTAAACAGGCCGTATAACACGAAACCAGCGACGATCCAGAAGGCGACGCAGGCTCCAACACAAATGACCCAAATGGCCCAGACGGGAAGATTTTTCATTGCACGTTCCAATAATGGTAATAAAACTCACAGAGGCAGAAAGCCCGTGTTGATCGGGCGCTGCAGATAATACATCACGTCTGTTAGGGAGAACATCTTCTCCTCCACAGACATAAAAAAAGCGCCATGATAGGCGCTTTTTTGTTTCAACGATAGTTTAATTAACGACCAAATAAATCGCGGCGTTTGGGTTTGACGAACTGAGCCAGCAGCACCAGAACAGCAATTACCATGAACACGCTGAAAATCACAACCAGCCACTGGGGCATGCCCAGTGACAGGAATTCCCACTGTTTTTCTGCACAATCACCGCTGGCGATAAACATCCACGGGAACCACTTGTCCAGTGGTAACCATGTTGGGAAACGCGCGGCAAAATCACAGGTGGCGAACGGAGAAGGGTGCAGCTGAATCATGGTGTGTTCCCATGACAGGCGGATACCTTCGTAAGCGCTGTAGATCCAGATAAGGATCCCGGCATAACGCAACCACGTAGAAGGCGCGATAGCACCGACGAGGCCAGCCAGCAGAATCCCCATCAGGGCACAACGTTCATAAATACACATGACACAGGGCTTAAGTAACATCACGTGTTGGAAATACAGTGCAACCAGCTCAAGTGCCAGTGCAGTCAGAGCCATCAGAAGCCATGCACCGCGGCCTTGTGAACAGCGGTTAAGATATTGCAACATAGAAAATTTTTCCCTGCAGTGAGCTACTGACACGCAGTGTAAACCAATTGCTTGCCGCTGCCAGCCTGTCCGATTAAATATTCGGTAAATAATTAATATAAATCGGACAATTCGACTTTAAATTCTGTAATTTTCTGAGTGAAGCCGTTTAGAGGAAATTACTGACTCACGCTTACCCCGATCAATGCACCGTCATGATTTGCGTTACCGGGGGCAAACTCAGCCATCCCATGTCGTTAAACCACTGCGTCATATCGGGCAGCAGATACTGAACACACAACAGGCCAACCAGCGTCATGACGACGGTGTATGGCAATGCCATCCAGACCATTCTTCCATAAGAAAGCCGGATCAGCGGTGCGAGGGCAGAAGTCAGCAGGAACAGGAATGCCGCCTGACCATTTGGTGTCGCCACGGAAGGCAGGTTAGTACCGGTATTAATCGCCACCGCCAGCATCTCAAATTGTTTCAGATCGATGATGCCATTTTCCAGCGCCGATTTTGCTTCGTTGATGTAAACCGTACCGACGAAAACGTTATCTGACACCGAGGAAAGCAATCCGTTGAACAGGTAAAATAGCGAAAGCTGGCTCGATGGCGCAGCCTGAAGCACAAAGTGAATGATAGGGCTGAACAGATGTTGTTCTACGATCACGGCGACAATGGCAAAAAACACCGTCAGCAGGGCGGTAAACGGCAGTGAATCCTGAAATGCCTTGCCGATCGCATGTTCATCCGTGACGCCGCATAATGCGGTTGCAAAGATAATCACCGTAAGGCCAATCAGGCCAACTTCAGCCAGATGGAATGCCAGCGCAACAATCAGCCACACGCCAATCAGCGCCTGTATGGCCAGTTTAATACGTTCCTGCCGGGTGCTGTTCTCGCTGTTCTTTTGATCAAACTTTTTAAGTACTTCATACACCGGGTGTGGCAGTTGCGCACCGTAGCCAAACCAGCGGAAGCGTTCTACCAGGGCACATACGATTAATCCGCAGATAAAAACGGGCACGCTGACGGGCGACATGCGGATCAGGAAATCGGTGAATTGCCAGCCTGCACTTTTCGCGATGATCAGGTTTTGCGGTTCGCCAACCATCGTCATCACGCCGCCAAGTGCCGTACCGACACCGGCGTGCATCATCAGGCTGCGTAAAAATGCGCGGAATTGTTCAAGTACCGCCTGGTGCTGCTGATTACCCGTAAACGAGCTGTCATCGGTGATCTCAGCATTTTCGTTCTGATTTGAAGCGACGTTGTGATAAATCGAATAAAAGCCCGCTGAAACGCTGATCACCACGGCAATCACGGTCAATGCGTCCAGGAATGCGGAGAGAAATGCCGCAGCAAAACAGAAAGCCAGTGAAAGGGCGATTTTGTTGCGCAGATTCAATAACAGTTTGGTGAACACGGTTAACAGCAACTGCTTCATGAAATAGATGCCAGCAACCATGAAAATCAGCAACAAGATGACTTCCAGATTAGCAGAGACTTCTTCGCGGATGCGCTCTGCGCTGGTCATGCCGATCATCACGGCTTCGATGGCGAGCAATCCACCCGGCTGCAGCGGGTAGCATTTAAGCGCCATGCCTAATGTTAAAATGAACTCGACGACCAGCAACCAGCCCGCGATAAAAGGACTGACCAGGAAGAAAATCAGCGGGTTAATGATCAGAAAAGCCAGAATTGCTATTTTGTACCAGGCTGGCGACTGACCGAGAAAATTCTTTATAAATGCACGACTGTAGGTTGTTTCCATATTCCCTAAAGATCCTTTATATAGCTTGTCAATATGTCAAAAAGATAAGTAAGTTTAATCGTCTGACTGGATTTTTCCAATGCCAGGGACAAGGTAATAAACGCTTGAAAAAGGTGAAATTCTGTAAGCCCTTCCACAGTTTCAGCATTAGTTCCCTGCGGACGCTATAACAGGGCATTTTCATCTGGTATGATGAGCAGAACTATATCCCTAATAAAAGCCCCACACGGAACGACAAACACATGGTTATTAAGGCACAAAGTCCTGCCGGTTTTGCCGAAGAGTATATCATCGAAAGTATCTGGAACAGCCGCTTCCCTCCGGGCTCCATTTTGCCTGCTGAGAGAGAGCTTTCAGAACTCATTGGCGTGACCCGAACCACATTGCGTGAAGTGTTACAGCGGCTTGCCCGCGACGGTTGGTTAACTATTCAGCATGGCAAGCCGACGAAAGTGAATAATTTCTGGGAAACATCCGGCCTGAATATTCTTGAAACGCTGGCGCGTCTGGATCACGACAGCGTACCGCAACTGATTGATAATCTGCTGTCCGTGCGTACTAACATCGCGACGATTTTTATCCGTAAAGCGATGCGTACCAACCCGGAGGAAACCCAGCAGGTTCTCGCTAAGGCTACAGAGGTGGAAGATCATGCCGAAGCGTTTACGGCGCTTGATTACGGTATTTTCCGTGGTCTGGCATTTGCTTCCGGTAACCCGATTTATGGTCTTATCATCAACGGGCTGCGGGGTCTTTATACCCGCGTCGGACGCTATTACTTCTCCAACCCTGAAGCGCGCAAATTAGCCATCAGCTTTTATAAAAAACTGTCAGAAATTTGCCACGAAAAAAGCTACGAACAAATTGTGGATTGTGTGCGCAATTATGGACGTCAGAGTGGTGAAATCTGGCACAGCATGCAGGGCGCGATGCCGGGTGATCTGACTGAGCAAAAGCATCGTTAAGAGTGAGATAGACAAATATCAGAAAGGGCGCTCAGCGCCCTTTTTTAATGCCAGAAGCCTATTCAGTTACAGCGGCGTCGGACGTGGCGGGCAGCGCTCCAGCAGTTCAACGCTGCCATCTTCATTGAGTTGCTCGATGAAGACATCGAAGCCCCACAGACGGTGGACGTGTTTCATGACTTCACGACGGCTCTTATCAAGCGGCGCGCGATCCTGAGGAATATAGCGCAAGGTCAGCGAACGGTCTCCGCGCAAATCCACATTCCAGACCTGAATATTCGGTTCGTGATTGCTCAGATTGTATTGCGCCGATAATTCCTGACGGATTGCACGATAACCTTCCTCATTATGGATGGCGGCGATTTCCAGGTAGTTATTGTGATCATCATCGAGCACCGTAAACAAACGGAAATCACGCATCACTTTCGGTGAAAGAAACTGGCTGATGAAGCTTTCGTCCTTAAAGTCACGCATCGCAAAATGCAGCGTGTCGAGCCAGTCTGACCCGGCGATATCCGGGAACCAGTAGCGGTCTTCCTCCGTCGGCTCCTGACAGATACGCTTGATGTCCTGCATCATCGCAAAACCCAGAGCATACGGGTTGATGCCACTGTAATACGGGCTGTTATAAGGCGGCTGATACACCACATTCGTGTGACTGTGCAGAAACTCCAGGATGAAACGGTCGGAGACTTTTCCTTCGTCATACAGATGATTCAGGATGGTGTAATGCCAGAACGTCGCCCAGCCTTCGTTCATGACCTGTGTTTGCTTCTGCGGATAAAAATACTGGCTGATTTTACGCACAATACGCAAAATTTCCCGCTGCCAGGATTCCAGCAGAGGGGCATTTTTTTCCATAAAATACAGCAGATTTTCCTGGGGTTCCGGCGGGAAACGGCGCGCCTGTTCTGGTGTGTCTACACTGTCTTTGCGCGGCAATGTTTTCCACAGGGAATTCACCTGGCTTTGCAGGTATTCCTCGCGGCTTTTTTGCCGTGCCAGTTCCTCCTGCAGCGATATTTTTTGCGGACGCTTATAGCGGTCAACCCCGTAATTCATCAGCGCGTGGCAGGAGTCCAGCAGTTTCTCGACTTCATCGACCCCGTAACGCTCTTCGCATTCGCTGATATAACGTTTGGCGAACAGCAGGTAATCGACGATGGAACTGGCGTCGGTCCAGCTTTTAAACAGATAGTTATTTTTGAAGAAAGAATTATGCCCGTAGCAGGCGTGCGCCATCACCAGCGCCTGCATGGTGATGGTATTTTCTTCCATCAGATAGGCGATACAGGGATTGGAGTTAATGACGATTTCGTACGCCAGACCTTGCTGCCCGTGTTTGTACAATTGTTCGGTTTCGATGAATTTCTTCCCGAACGACCAGTGTGTGTAATTGATCGGCATGCCAATACTGGAATAGGCATCCATCATTTGTTCGGAGGTAATGATCTCGATTTGATGCGGATAAGTTTCCAGCCGGTAGGACTTTGCCACCCGGTCAATCTCTTCAAGATAGGTTTGCAATAACTCAAACGTCCAGTCCGGTCCATCGCTAAGACGTTTGTCCTCAGTTTTATGCTCATGGGTCACTGTCGTCATAAGCCGCACCCTCATTCAGTTATGGACGTTACAGAGTGTTTGATTCACAACCTTTTCTTAAGATTTCGTACGTCCATTGATAATCGTAGCTCAATCTGAGTGTGTCGTTAGATAAACACCTTGAATCCCTTCCTCAACAAATCTATATCCTTATGGCAGGACACTGTCAATCGGGGGCCATGAAGAACCCAAAGCCGCAGGCAGTCAGGCTTTGGGTGAACAACCGGAGAGAATAAAACGAACGGCGGGGATTAACTGCGGATAAATTCTAACAAATCTTGATTTATCTGATCTTTATGGGTGCTGCACAAACCATGAGAGGCACCCGGATAAACTTTACGTTTACCATTCGGTAACAATTTAAGCGCGGCTTCGCTGGAGGATGCCGGAGGCACAATCTGGTCATCATCACCGTAAATCACCAGCGTCGGGATAGTCATTTTTTTCAGATCTTCGCGCTGGTCGGTTTCAGAAAACGCTTTGACACAATCATAAAGTGCCTTGATTGAACCCTGCATACCCTGCAACCAGAAGCTCTGACGCAAGCCTTCGGATGCCTGCGCACCCGGGCGGTTAAAGCCATAAAAGGCATCAGGCAAATCGAGGAAGAACTGTGAACGGTCTTTCCGTACGCCTTCACGGATCCCGTCGAAAACAGAAAGCGGCAAACCGACCGGGTTGAATTCAGTTTTGATCATAATCGGTGGCACCGCGCCAATCAGCACCGCTTTTGCCACACGTGAAGTGCCATGCCGGCCGATATAACGGGCCACCTCGCCACCGCCGGTGGAGTGCCCGACGTGAATGGCATCCTTAAGGTCCAGATGCGCTGTCAGCTCGGCCATATCATCACCGTACTGGTCCATATTATTGCCCTCCCAGGTCTGGGAAGAACGTCCGTGGCCGCGGCGGTCATGGGCGATAACGCGATAACCTTTATTCGCCAGAAACAGCATTTGATCTTCAAAAGCATCAGATGACAGGGGCCAGCCGTGACTGAAAACCACCGGCTGGCCGCTGCCCCAGTCCTTATAAAAAAGTTGTGTACCCTCTTTAAGCTTCAGAAAGTTTGAGTTATTCACAGGCGACTCCTTATGGCTGAAATGAACAGTGCGGATATGAATCCACTCGAAGTGTAGGTCAGTAATTAAACAGTTGCGATGTGCATCACATTTTAAACTGACAATATCGCAGGACTGGGTGGCAAAAATTAACCGATGTTGAACGCGGGGGGATATATTGAAACCTGGTGTCCCGGTGACGCCGCCAGAATTTTGCTTATTAAGGGCACTATTCTTCCTGCTCTCTGCGCCTTACGGATCAGCTTCTGCTTTGCCTCGTTTATAAATCCCCGTTCAACCGGAACGTCAATTTTCTGTCCGGGACGAGGGAATATCACACTTGCGATGGTTTGTGGTGTTTTGTTCTTTAAATGTAACGATATAAAAGAATAAAAAACTAAAACAAAACGCCGCCTGAAGTACCGGATATCTTCTGATTTCAATGAAGTCATTGCTGTCATATCGCCATAAATTTCTTCCCGGATGGCCAGAATGTTGCGAAATATCGTTATTCATTTGTGGCTATTGAAAAAAATGCTGTCATGAACGATAAATAAATGTGAAAGACCTCACGGTTATGAGTGGCTGTGTTGGTGATTTTTCTTAGTCAGGTTAATTTCCTGTCATCAGAATATTATGCTTTGTTTTGTCGCGGAGTGGAGTCGATATGCGTGTGGTGATTTTAGGCAGTGGTGTGGTCGGTGTCGCCAGTGCATGGTATCTGGCTAAAGCGGGCCATCAGGTGACGGTCATTGATCGTCAGCCAGGCCCGGCAGAAGAAACCAGCGCGGGCAATGCGGGACAGATCTCACCGGGCTATGCCGCGCCATGGGCGGCTCCGGGTGTTCCGGTCAAAGCCGTTAAATGGATGTTCCAGAAGCATGCGCCTCTGGCGATCCGTCTCGACGGAACGCAGTTTCAGCTGAAATGGATGTGGCAAATGTTGCGTAACTGCAATATGGACCATTATCAGACTAACAAGAGCCGCATGGTTCGTCTGGCGGAATACAGCCGTGACTGCATGAAAGCGCTGCGTGACGACACCGGCATTCAGTACGAGGGCCGGCAGGGCGGCACATTGCAGCTTTTCCGTACCGCACAGCAGTTCGAAAGTGCAGCGAAAGATATTGCCGTGCTGGAAGACGCCGGTGTGCCGTATCAGTTGCTCGAATCCAGCCAGCTGGCGACCGCAGAGCCGGCGCTGGCACAGGTCGCGCACAAACTGACCGGTGGCCTGCGTTTACCTAATGATGAAACCGGTGACTGCCAGATGTTTACCCGTAAACTGGCCGATATGGCGCGTCAGGCGGGCGTTGTTTTCGAATTCAACCGCACGGTAGATAAGCTGCATGTTGAAAATGGCGAGATCACCGGCGTGCAGTGTGGCAATGAGATCGTCAGGGCGGATGCTTACGTTGTGGCATTCGGTTCATATTCGACTGCGTTGCTGCGCGATCTGATCGCCATTCCGGTTTATCCGCTGAAAGGCTATTCGCTGACCATTCCGATTACCGATCCGGCCTCTGCACCGGTGTCTACCGTGCTTGATGAAACCTACAAAATTGCCATCACCCGTTTTGATAACCGCATCCGCGTAGGGGGGATGGCGGAGATTGTCGGCTTCAACCTGAAGCTGGCGCAGGCGCGCCGTGAAACGCTGGAGATGGTGGTGAAAGATCTCTATCCTCACGGCGGTAATGTCGGACAGGCAACCTTCTGGACGGGGTTACGACCGATGACACCGGACGGCACGCCGATTGTCGGGCGTACGCGCATTAAGAATTTGTATCTCAATACCGGCCACGGGACGCTCGGCTGGACGATGGCCTGTGGCTCCGGGCAGTTGCTGTCGGATATTATGTCCGGCGTGACGCCTGCGATCCCGTCCGATGATCTGTCGGTTGAGCGTTACAGCCCGGATTTCATCGCCCGTCCGGCAGGTCCGCATAACATGCATCCGGTAGGCTGAATCTGCTGTAATCCCATCCCATACGGTGACTGACATTGTATGGGTTTTACTTTGCTTATTGCCGGAGCCGGTATGCCACGCCCGATTTCAGCCACATTATCCCTGTCTGCATTAACCCATAATTTACACCTCATTCGCGGCTTTGCCCCTCGCAGTAAAGTCTGGACGGTGGTGAAAGCGAACGGTTACGGTCATGGTATTTCCCGTATCTGGCGCAGTTTATCGGCCACCGATGGTTTCGCGTTGCTTGATTTCAATGAAGCCATTTTATTGCGTGAGTCCGGCTGGCAGGGACCGATATTACTGCTCGAAGGTTTTTTTACGGCTGAGGATTTGACGAGGGTTGATCAATATCGTCTGACCACGTCCGTACACAGCGAATGGCAAATAAAAGCCCTTGCACATGCCAGCGTCAGCCAGCCGGTCGATATCTACCTGAAAGTAAACAGTGGTATGAACCGTCTGGGTTTTGCGCCGGAACGTGCCGGGGATGTCTGGCAGCAGTTACGCGAGCTGAAGCAGGTGGGAGAAATGACGCTGATGAGCCATTTCGCCACTGCTGACAGCGTGGAGGGGGTTGACGCGCAGATGGCTGCGATTAACCTCGCCGGGCAGAATATCCGCGGCCCGCGATGTCTGGCGAATTCCGCTGCGACGTTGTGGCATCCGCATACGCATCATGACTGGATCCGCCCGGGAATTATTATCTATGGTGCGTCGCCGAGCGGTGAGTGGAAAGATATTGCGCATACCGGCCTGCAACCGGTGATGACGCTTAACAGTGAGCTGATCGCCATACAGGAGCTTAACGCCGGCGCGCGTGTGGGTTACGGTGGGCGTTACAGTGTCACGCGTCCTCAGCGCATCGGCGTGGTGGCCTGTGGTTATGCAGACGGATATCCGCGCCATGCCACTTCCGGTACGCCGGTTTGGGTTGATGGCGTGCGAACAACGACGGTCGGCACGGTTTCAATGGATATGCTGGCCGTGGATTTAACACCCTGTCCGCAGGCACAGATTGGTTCGCCGGTTGAGTTGTGGGGAAATAATTTACCGGTGGATGAAGTGGCAACGGCGGCCGGTACGCTGGGCTACGAATTGCTGAGTGCGCTGGCACCCCGCGTACCGGTATCGACAATCGGTTAGAAAGTATTACGGTTCCAGGCGGGTCAGACGGCCCGTCGATTTTTTGCTCGCACGACGTGCCAGCACTGCCAGACATCCGCCTGCCAGCATCACCAGCGACAGGCTCAGTTTAGGCTGTAACGGTAATGCCATGGCGATAAAACCGAGTAGTGCACCGCCCGCCATTTGCACCGAACCTACCAGGGCTGAAGCAACGCCTGCTTCGCCGGAGAACGGTTCCAGTGCATAACTGGTGGCCGGACCCACCAGAAACGCCAGACCGGCACAGGCGCTGGCGACCGGCAGCATATACAGCCAGGTGGCGGTTTGGTCTGCAGGTGAAACCAGCGTAATACCGGCAATCAGCCCGAGGCAACCGGCAAACATAAGAATGCCGCCGGCAGTCAGACAAACCGGGCGTCCCACTTTATGAATAATGCGGTTGGCGATAAAACTCACCGCCATAATCCAGAAGCCGTTCGCCCCGAATACCAGCGAAAATTGCAATGGCGTCAGCCCGGCGATGTTCATCAATACGGTCGGTGCCAGCGATACATACGTCAGCGCCATCCCCATGGCGCCGGCATTTACCAGTGCAAAGGTCATGAAGCGGGCGTTGAACAAAATGCGGGCATACTGACGGAAAGGCAGACCGCTGTTGGTCTGGGTATCAGCAGGGCGTGTCTCCGGTAGTTTGAATATCACCAGCAACATCACCGCCAGCGTATAACCGGCCAATGCCCAGAAAGGTGCACGCCAGCCATAATACTGGGCGATCAGGCCGCCGATCAGCGGGGCCAGTGCAGGGATAATATTCAGTGTGCCGTTGAGAAAACCATATGCGCGGGCGGCCTCATTGCCACTCATCCGGTCGCGCACGCTGCTGAAAATCACCACGGACGTGCAGCAGACAGCCAGCCCCTGAATGACGCGGGATAATAAAAACATCCACGGTGTGACGGACGTCGCGGCAACGATTGCACCCGCCAGATACACCACAACGCCGATAATGGCGATCGGGCGACGACCCCATTTATCAACCAGCGGACCGGCCACCAGCTGTCCGAGCCCCATCACCAGAATAAATAATGAAATTGAGGACTGGATCACCGCCTCGGTGCTCTGTAAACCGAGTGCAATGGCGGGAATGGCAGGCAGGTATAAATCAATACCTAAAGGGCCAAGCAGCACCATACTCAGCAGCAGGAAAAGAAATTTTTGCATTGAAAACATCACTGTCAGTCATCCGGAAGGACGCTAAGGGTAATGATTTCGTTAATGAATGGAAAGAAGCTTGTGATAATCAGACCGGTGAGCACGGTGAATAAATCCGGACACCCGCAGGTGCCCGGTAGCTAAGCCATGACGGAAGGCTTATTTTTTCTTCCAGAAATCATCAAATACGGTTACCGGCAGCTGACGTTTATGCTCAGTGCGCAGGTACCAGCCCTCAATAATGGCGGCATATTTATCGTCGATTTTCTTGCCTTCCAGATAGTCGTCGATCAAATCATAGGTTACACCGAGTGCGGCTTCATCCGGCAAGGCAGGGCGGTTGTCTTCAAGATCCGCCGTCGGGGCTTTTGTATACAGATGCGCCGGGCAACCCATTTCCCTGAGCAGTGCTTTCCCCTGACGTTTATTCAGACGGAAAAGGGGATTAATATCCGTACCGCCATCGCCATATTTGGTATAGAAACCGGTTACGGCTTCGGCGGCATGATCCGTCCCGACCACCACGCCTTTTTTCATCCCGGCGATGCTGTACTGCGCTTTCATGCGCTCACGGGCTTTTTCGTTCCCTTTAATAAAATCGCTCAGTTCAATGCCAATTTCACGTAAGGTCGCTTCGCTCGCCAGGACAGCATTTTTGATATTGACGGTCAGAACCTGATCCGGCTGAATGAACGCAATGGCATCCTGACAGTCCGATTCATCCGCCTGCACGCCATACGGCAAGCGTACGGCAATGAACTGGTAGTCGCCATCATGGGTTTGTGCACGTAATTCATTAATTGCTGTTTGGCAAAGTTTGCCGGTAAGAGTAGAATCTTGCCCGCCGCTGATACCCAGAACCAGTGTCTTGATGAACGGGTGGGCCAGCAGGTAACTTTTGAGAAAATCAACGCTGACACGAACTTCCTGTGCGGCATCGATGTGGGGTTTAACGTGCAGAGCCTGAATAATCTCTTGTTGTAAAGCCATGACTACTCCTCCTGAAGGCTGCCTTCGAGGAACCCGAGGCAAAAATAAGACGTTATCAGGGTAAAACTACCCCGCATTACTCAAAAGGACAAGATTCAGCGACGAGTTAGGCGGAAATCTGTACGCTGCCGGCTCGCAATATTTCGAACCAAAGCGGCAGGAAGAAGTAAAGTGTGGCGCGTAATAAATCATTTTCGCCCCTCATTGGAATAAAAAATCAATGAACAGGATTGTAATGATTTTGTATGTTTCTATTGCCGGAAATATATGTCACTCGGAACTATCCAAAAAAGCCGCTTTATTAAGATATCCTGGGCTGAGTGCGTTATATTTGTTGCGGTAGAAATATTTGTATGCATATGCCATCGAAATGGAGTTGCCAGGCTTGATTAACGGATCCTAATTTATGGCATAAATCGTGTGGTTCCAGTGTCGTTATTTGCCTTAAGTCCTATTGGGGAAACAAAATGTTTTTTCGGGTTGTTCGTCGTTTACCAGCTTGTGCCGTAGTCTGCGGTGCAGCGCTGTTCAGTATTTCAAGCCTTGCAGACACCACCATTTTCACCGCGTTAGATGACCCTGCTCAGGCGAAAAAGCCGTTCGAGGGCAATGTTCAGGCGGGTTACAGTGCGCAAACCGGTAACACCAGCAACTCCACGCTGAATGCTGATACCACCATGACCTGGTTTGATACCAACACGGCATACAGCCTGTGGGGTTCTGCGCGTAATACCTCTTCTTCCGGTGTGCGTTCCTCCGAGAAGTATCAGGCCGGTGGCCGTACACGTTATAACCTTGACAACGCGAACTATGTGTTCGGTCAGGGCAGTTGGCTGAGTGACCGTTATAACGGTTACCGTTCACGTACTGTGGGTGCCGTCGGTTATGGACGTCAGATCTGGAGCGGTCCGGTTCATACACTGAATCTGGAAGCCGGTCCGGGTGTACGTCATGATGAATTCGAACAGGGCGGTAACACCACCCGTGCGCTGGCTTATGCCTCAGGCACTTACGGTTATCAGATCAGCGATACTGCGCGCTTCACGCAGGGTGTGTCTGTATTAGCGAACGACGAAACGACGCTGAACTCAGAAACCGCGCTGACCGTTGCGATCAACTCCCACTTCTCGTTGAAAGTGGCGTATGACGTCACCTATAACACCAAGCCACCAGCCAGCGCGCCGGATAAAACCGATACCGTGACGTCTGTAAACCTGGTGTACGGTCTGTAACTTCCTTTCGGGACGTTATGCCAAAAAGTCAGAGGAGAAATCCTCTGGCTTTTTTTATGGCTTATTTTGCCAGAATATTAAACTGGATTTTAAATAAGCGGAGGGCTGTTAAACGAAACGTCTGACTTTCATTGTCTGAATTCTGTTTTTTTAAGCATACGAAAATACCTGGAAAAAACCGGTAACCCTGCAGGCAGCCTAAACGGAATGAATACCCCTACAAATCATAATTTCTTATGATTCAATTTTTTTCTCTTGTAGAATTTTTTACGGAAATTTAAAAAAAATGCCTAAAGTAAATTTTATCCCTGCCGATAGGAGGTGAATGTTTAATCTTAGATCAATGCCATAGCCATTTCTGATGCTGTGTTTTTGAGGCATACAGCAAAGTGGTGCAGGCCCGAGAAAACAGCGGATATGGAAATCATAAGCACTGTTACACCATTAGCCCGCACTGTTTCAGCGTACGTGCGTCTTGCCCAGCGATGGCGCGTTTCCTGTCTGCTGGTGCTACCGGTGATATTTTCCCTCACCGCGCAGGCCGCGCCGCTCAGCCCCGCCGACCGCGACAGTATCGAACAACAGCAGCGGCAACTTCTGCAGCAGAACCAGCAACAGCGTCAGGAACTGGAGCGCAGCACGTCAGTCGCCCCCGCACCGCAAACCCCAGCGCAACCCGGCGGTCCGTGCTTTGATATTCACGACATTACCCTCAGCGGCGCAGACCATATGCCCGCGCGCATCCGGCAAAAACTCACTCAACCCTATCTGCAACAGTGCCTCGGCATTAGCCAGATTAATGCCCTGGTGAAACAGGTCTCCGACTGGTATATCGGCCAGGGTTACATCACCAGCCGCGCGTTTCTCACCGAACAGGATTTGTCTTCCGGCACGCTCAGCCTGACAGTGATGGAAGGCAAGCTGGAAGCCATCAAAATGGAAAACCAGCGCGGCGCAATGCTGGCGATGGCGTTTCCGGGGCTGACCGGCAATATCCTTAACCTGCGTGATATCGAACAGGGGATGGAGCAGATTAACCGGCTGCGCAAAACGCCGGTGCAGATTGAAATCCAGCCCGGCAGCCAGCCGGGATACTCCATCGTCAACCTCACCTCAGAGCCTGAGTTTCCCCTGCAGGCCAGCGCTGGTTTTGACAACTCAGGGCAGAAAAGCACCGGCACCGGACAGGTCAGCGGCTCGCTGACGGGCAATAACCTGCTCGGGCTGGCGGACCAGTGGTTTGTCAGTGCGTCACGCAGCAGCGACGGCGCAAGCGACCACGACGCGAAAAGCGTGCAGGCGGGTGTTAATCTGCCTTACGGCTACTGGCTGTTCGATTACAACTACAGCTACAGCGACTACCTGAGCACCATTGAATCGCAGGGCTATCTCTGGCGCTCCACCGGCGACAGCCAGGCGCACCGCTTCACCCTTTCCCGCGTACTGTTTCGCAACGGCGACATGAAAACCGCCGCCAGCCTCGGGCTGACGCACCGCCTCAACCGAAATTATCTCAACGACGCCCCGCTGGAAAGCAGCACCCGCAGCCTGACCAGCTGGACCGCAGGGATTAATCACAGCCAGAAACTCTGGGGCGGATACGCCACGCTCAACCCGGCGTTCAGCCGTGGCGTGCCGTGGTTTGGCGGCGAAAGCGATGAAGATAAAAATCCGGATGCCCCGCGCGCGGAGTTCTCTAAATGGACGCTGTCCACCAGCTATTACCGGCCTGTCACCCAACGCATTACCTGGCTGACCAGCGCCTACGGCCAGTGGGGCGATGACCGTCTTTACGGCAGCGAACGCCTGACGATTGGCGGTGAAAGCTCGGTGCGGGGGTTCAAAGAGCAATACCTCTCCGGCGACAACGGCGGCTACTGGCGCAACGAGCTGGATACCCAACTGTTCGCGCTGCCGGTGCTCGGCCAGATCAGCGCCGTGACCGCGCTTGACGGCGGCTACCTGCAACGCAGCAATCATGACACCAATGCGTCCGGCACCTTATGGGGCGGGGCGGTGGGTTTATCGAGCAGTAACGCACATTTCTCCAGCCAGTTTACCGTCGGCTGGCCGCTGAGCTATCCGGACTCACTGGCACCGGATCGCGTCACGGTCTACTACCGCATCGGCTTTGCACTTTAGCGTTGTACCTCTGCATAAGAGAGAAGGAATTCGGCGATGAAATCGATTACAGAGCAACCGGTCGCGTTATGGCGTAAAGCACTGGCATACGGGCTGATGGGCTGGCTGGTCTGGCAACCGGTGATGCCCGCATTTGCGGCCGGTATCACGGTAGCCGAAGGCAACACCCGCACCGATCAGGCGGGTAACGGCGTGCCGGTGGTGAACATCGCCACCCCGAATCAGTCCGGGATTTCGCATAACAAATACAACGATTTCAACGTCGGCCAGCAGGGCCTCATCCTCAATAATGCCACCGGTAAACTGACCCAGACTCAGCTGGGCGGGCTGATCCAGAACAACCCCAATCTTACGGCAGGTCAGGAAGCGAAGGGCATCATTAACGAAGTGGTGTCAGCGAACCCTTCGCAACTTAACGGCTACATTGAAGTCGCGGGAAAAGCGGCGAACGTCATGGTCGCCAACCCCTATGGCATCACCTGTAACGGCTGCGGCTTCCTCAATACCCCGAACGCCACGCTGACCACCGGCCGGCCGGTGCTGAACGCGGACGGTTCGCTGCAGTCCCTCGACGTCACGCAGGGTGCGATCACCGTTGAAGGTCAGGGCCTGGACGCCCGCAAGAGCGATTCTTTTTCACTGATTTCCCGCGCCGCGCAGATTAACGCCGGGCTGTACGCCAGAGACCTGAACGTCACCCTGGGTGCCAACCGTGTCGATGCGCAGGGCAATGCCACGCCGATATCCGGCGCAGGCGTACCGGCGGTGGCGATTGACACCGGCGCACTCGGCGGCATGTACGCCAACCGCATTCATCTGGTCTCCAGCGACAAGGGCGTCGGGGTCAACCTCGGCAACCTGAACGCCTCGGTCGGCGATATGCAGATTGATGCCAGCGGCAGGCTGACGCTGAGTAATGCGACCGCCACCGGCAAGCTGACGGCGAATGCGCAGGCCATCGCGCTTAACGGTACCCAGCAGTCGGGCGGCGATATGGCGCTGACATCGGCGGGTGACCTCACCAGCAACGGCACACTGGCGGCGGGCGGTAACGCACAATTGCGGGCACAAACGCTGACCAACGGCGGGCTGATCCAGGCGCAGGGCGCACAGACCGTCAGTGCGTCGGCCCTGAACAACAGCGGCAAAATGCAGTCCGGCGGCGCGCAAAACATCACCGCTAATACCCTCAGCAATCAGGGGCTGATCGGTTCGCAGCAGGGGTTGGGGTTGCAGGTTGCTGACCAGATGACCGTGGGTGAACAAGGCTCGCTGTTTGCCGGTGACCGGCTGAACATCGGCGGCGGTCAGATGAACGTCGACGGCACGCTGACCGGCAAAAATGGCCTGACGCTCAACAGCACTTCCCTGAACGCCGGGCAAAACTCGCTGATCACCAGCCTCGGCGATATTCAGTTTATTGCCGCGCAGCAGACGCTGGGCGGCCAGTTGTCGACCTCCGGTAACGTGGGCCTGAACGCTAAGGATCTGTCCGTCGGGGCGCAGGGGTCCGTTCACAGCGATAAAGATTTATCCCTGACGGCAACCGGCAGCGCCACGCTGGCCGGTGCGCTCGACGGCAACACGCTGGAAGCCGGTGGCGGTACATTGCAGGTGACCGGCAGCGGTTCGCTGGCCTCCACGGGAGATATGCAGTTATCCGCCCGCCAGCAGCAGCTCGATGGCACCACCAGCGCGGGCAATACTCTTTCGATTAACGCTGACCAGCTTAATGCCGCACAGGGTGGTAAAACCTCGGCGCAAAATGACGTGCAGGCCACGGTTGCCAGCGGCGGGCAGTGGTCCGGCAGCCTGATTGCCGGGCGTGATCTGAACTTTACCGCACACGATTTCAGCAACGGCGGCACGCTGGCCGCCAACCGCAACGGTCAGTTCAGCTTCGGCACCCTGACCAATAACGGCCTGCTGCAGTCCCTCGGCACGCAGCAGCTTGACGGCGACACCTTCAATAACAACGGCACGGCGCAGTCCGGCGGTGACCAGACGCTGACCCTGAATCAGCTCAACAATCAGGGGCTGACCGGCACCCGCGGCGACATCATACTGAACGCGCGGGATGGCGTGACCAACGGTGATGCGGCAACCTTACTGGCCGGCGGTCAGCTGACACTCAACACCGCTCAGGCGGATCTGGGCGGCACGCTGACCGGCACGCAGGGGGCAACGCTTAACGCCACCGCGCTGACCACCCGCGCCGGATCGGTACAGTCCAGCCAGGGCGATGTGAACCTCAGTGCGGATACCGCGAACTTAAAGGGTTTTCTCTCCGCCGACGGCAACGCGGCGCTGACCGCGCAACAGCTCACTACCGGCAACGGCTCGCAGACGCAGGGTAAAAACGCGCTGGGGATCAGTGCGTCTGAAAAAGCCGATCTGGCCGGGAAACTGGTGACACCGGGCACGCTGACAGTTCAGGCCGGTACGCTGACCAACGGCGCGGCGCTGGGCGCGGACAATGTGGATATCACCGCCACCTCGCTGACCAACAACGGTGCCATCACCGCCGACGACGGCCTGCATGTGAAAGCCGGTACCTTGCAGCAGCAAGGCAGCCTGTCTGCGCAGAGCCAGATGACGCTGGAAGGCCAGACGCTGGTCAATCAGGGCAACGTGTCGGGTGATGACGTCGTCGTGAATGCTACCGGCAGCCTGACCAATCAGGGCACCGGTGTGATATCGGCGGGCAACGGCCTGACCGTGACGGCACCGGTTGTGACCAACAACGGCCAGCTTCTGGCACAAACGGTCGGCGTGAATGCCACAGGTATCAGTAATAACGGGCTGATGCAGGGCAACGGCGGTACCACGCTCACCGCCAGTACGTTAACCAACGGTACGCAGGGGCAGGTATTGTCCGGCGGCACGCTGGGTGTGCAGGCAGGCGATACGCAAAATCAGGGCAGGCTACAGGGCCGCCAGCTTACCCTGACCGGCAACAGCCTGACCAATGGCGGCACGGCATTAGGCACGAATGGCCTGAACGCACAGATGCAGGGGGATCTCACCAACAGCGGCAGCCTGCTCTCATCCGGTGATGTCACGGTGAACGCCGCCACGCTGGAAAACAGTGGCCAGTTGCTCAGCGATAAAACCGCCACGGTGACGGCTGACCATCTGACCAATCAGGGGCAAATCCAGGGCGACACGCTGGCACTTACGGCGAACAACGCGGACAACAGCGGCAACCTGATTGGCCTGAAGGGCCTGACGGCGCAGTTGCAGCAGGATTTAACCAACGCCACGTCCGGCAAGATGCTGACGCAGGGCGCGCTCACCGTCACCGCCACGCACGTCACCAACAACGGCAGCTGGCAGGCCGACAGCGCCGATGTACACGCCGGGCAGTTAGATCTTAACGGCGCTATCCAGACCGCTTCGCGCGCGAACCTCAACCTGACCGGTGCGCTCAATACGCAGGCGCAGGGCAAAATTATCTCAACCGGTCTGGCTATTTTGCAGGCGGCGAACCTGAATAATCAGGGGAACTGGTCGGCGGATAATCTGACCCTGACCGGCGGTGCGCTGACCAGCAGCGGCGGTATCAGCGGTGTCAGCGCGTTTGCGGCCACGCTCAGCGGGCAACTTCAGGTTCAGCAGGGCGGCACATTACTCAGCGGCGGCACCGCCACGCTGAACGCCGGGAATATTGCTAACAGCGGCACTCTTCAGGCCGGTAATCTTGTGCTGACCACCAACAGTATTAGCAACGCCGGGCAGTTACAGGGCCAGCAAAGCCTGCAGGGCACGGTACAAAACGGCATCACCAACCTGAGCGGCGGCACCGTGCGCAGTCAGGGCACGTTAGATTTGGGCGCGCAGTCGCTGCTCAATCAGGGCCAGATGCAGGGCGACGGCGTCACTCATCTGACCCTTTCCAATAATCTCAATAATCAGGGCACCTTACTGACCGGCGGCAGGCTGACAGTGTCTGCACCGGTGCTGACCAACAGCGGCACGCTGCAGGCGCAGGGCCTGACCCTGACCGGCGGCACGCTCAACAACAGCGGTACGCTGACCGGACAGGGCGACAGCGCGCTGAACGTCACGCAGATGACCAATCAGGGCCAGCTTCAGGGCGACCGGCTGACGCTGACCGGTAACGAACTGCATAACACCGGCACGGTATTGGGCAGCCAGTCGCTGGGGCTTAACGTTCAGAACGCCGACAACCAGGCGGGCGGCAGACTTTACAGCGCAGGCAACCTGACGCTGGTGACGCCGGTACTGAATCAGGCGGGCAGCCTGCTGGCGCTGGGGGATATGACGCTGCAACTCGGTTCGGGCTTTACCCAGACCGGCACGCTGGCAGCGGGGCAGAACCTCAATCTCAGCACGCAGGGCGACCTGAACGTGCTCGGCACCCTGCAGGGCAACGGCATCCAGCTCAGCTCGGCCGGCAACTTTACCAACAGCGGTCAGTTGCGCGGCGGCGGCGGTACGGTGGGCGTGGACGCCAGCAACATCCAGCTCAACGGCAGCGGCAGCGTGCAGTCCGGCGGGGATATCCGCCTGGCCAGCCGTGGCGTGCTTAACAACAGCGGCTTTGTCGGCGGGGCGGGCAACGTGGTGATGTCCGCTGGTGGCCAACTGACGAACAGCGCGCTGCTGTACGCCGGTAACAACATGCAGTTGCTGGCCGACAGTATTCACAATAACTACGGCGATATTCTGGCGGGCAACAGCCTGTGGCTGCAGCGGGACGCGGCGGGCAACGCCAACAGCGAAGTGGTCAACACGTCGGGGGATATCGAAACCACCAACGGCGATATCACCATCAATACCGGCCATCTGCTGAATCAGCGGGACGGGTTGAGTACGTCGAGTTCTTATCAGGCGGCGAATAGCCCGGCATCTCTGGGGCAGGCCACGATGAGCATTCAGCTCGGCTTGTTAGATGATGATGAAATTGGGGTTTATACCGGAACGGGCTGGCGTCACACCGGTGGGAGCAATGGCAAAGGAGACGGCGCTGAAGAAGAATATACTTTTGTTGGTTTAGCGCCTACGAAAGCTGCCTCTGACAGAAAATTTCTTGTAGGTACTTCCACTGTAACCGCCATTGCCAGCGGCGGGGCGGGCCGCATTGCCGCAAACCGCAATTTAACGATATCTGGCGACACGTTAGATAATATTGCCAGTACTGTTCTTGCCGGAAGCAACATAACGCTTTCCGGCACCAACCTGAACAACCAGTCCTATGAAAACAGCATTGAGAATGAGTACCTGACCTATCAGTACAGTGGCACAACAGGGGTGCAACCGGCCGATGCCACCGTTATCCCTGATATCCGGAAAGGGAAAAGAAGGGGGGTAGACTACAGGACGGATTTAGGGGATAAGTTTACCTACACATTAACCGGTGGACCCGCTTACGAAACCCTCAGCACCGGCGAAGGCCTCCGCTCAGTTATTCAGGCCGGTGGGGCGGTTAACGCCAGTTTCAGCAATAACATCAGCAATACCACGACCTCGGCTAACGCAGGCGGTTTATCCCATGCGATAAGCGCCCCGTCTCTTAACGGCACGTCGGGCCTGCAACCGGTCAGCGGTTCGCAAAGCAAACAACTGGCATCCGCTCAAAACCTGACCGTCGGCTCGGTACAGTGGAAC
This sequence comes from Rahnella perminowiae, assembly GCF_019049695.1. NCBI lineage: Bacteria > Pseudomonadati > Pseudomonadota > Gammaproteobacteria > Enterobacterales > Yersiniaceae > Rahnella > Rahnella perminowiae. The sequence continues at coordinate 349,226 of NZ_JAFMOT010000187.1, read as the reverse complement.
AATTCCGTCACCGATGCTTTAAAGCAGATTGGCAATCAGGGCGCTGCACTGACGGATTACCCGCTGCCGACCGGCAATAACGGTTTGTTTGTGGCGAGTCAGGATCCTTCCAGCCCGTATTTGATCACCACCAACCCGCAACTGGGCAGTCTGGGGAAAACTGATCCTTCGCTGTTTAATGCGCTTAATGATTATCTCGCGCACCCGACGTCCGGCACGCTGACGCCTGCGGTTCAGCCGGGCACGCCGTCCAGCCCGCGCATTGAAACGGCACCGGTCTATACCGACGAGAGCAAATTCCTCGGCTCGGCCTACTTTATGGACCGGCTGAAGCTGACGCCGGACTATGACTATAAGTTCCTCGGCGATGCCGCCTTCGATACCCGTTATGTCGATAACGCCGTGCTCAGTCAGACCGGGCAGCGCTACGTCGGCGGCACGGGGTCAGACCTCGCGCAGATGCAGTATCTGATTGATAACGCCGCCGAACAGCAGGCCGGTCTGGGTCTGCAACTTGGCGTTAGCCTGTCGCCGGAACAGGTCGCGGCCCTGACCAAAAGCATCGTCTGGTGGGAAAAAACCACCGTCAACGGCCAGACGGTGCTGGCCCCTAAACTCTATCTTTCTGCCAACGACACCCACGCGGTGACCGGCAGCGTGATTTCCGGGAACACCGTCAATCTCGACGCCGGGCATATCGTCAACGCGGGCAGTACCCTGCAGGCCGGGAGCCAACTGACAGCAAAAAGCAGCGGCGGGCTGGATAACCTCAGCGCAGGGCTGATTGCTTCTAACGGCAGCCTGCAGCTGAGCGCGCTGGGCGATATCAATAATATCGGTTCTTCGATTAGCGGACAGACCGTGGCACTGGCCTCGGTCAGCGGCGACATCAATAACGTCACGCAGGCGCAGCAGTGGACGGCCGCGCCGACCACCAGCAAAAGCAAAACGTCTCAGCTGACCTTCAGCCAGACCCAGACCGGCGACGTGGCCGGTATCTCGGCCACTGACGGACTTTCGCTCACCGCCGGTCACAACATCAACAACACCGGCGCCCGGCTCACGGCGGGCAGTGACCTGCAACTGGTGGCGCTGAACGACATCAACATCACCGGCAACGCGCTCAGCACCAGCAAAACCACGGCGAAAAGCAGTACACAGACCACCGACAGCCAGGCCAGCACGGTCAGCGCGGGCGGTAATTTATCGGCCAGCGCGGGACACGACCTGACCGTGGCGGGCAGCGCCGTGACCGCCAAAGGTGACGCCACGCTGGCGGCGGCCAACGACATCAACCTCAACACGATGGACCAGAGCAGCCATCAGACCAGCGGTAAAAATCAGACAGACAGCAACAACGCCACCCGCACGGTGGTGAGCAGCGGCGGCGACCTGACGCTCAGCGCCGGGCGCGACCTCAACTCGCAGGCCGCGCAACTGACCGCCGACCTCAACGCCTCACTCAGCGCCGGTCGCGACGTCAACCTGAACGCGCAGCAGACCAGCACCTACAGCGAAACCCACGGCAGCAAAAGCGTGAGTATCCGTGAAAATGTCGGGCAGGAAGGAACAGCGGTGGTGAGCGGCGGGAGCACCACGATTAAAGCGGGTCAGGATGTTAATGCTAACGCAGCAACTGTTACGGCGAAGCAGGACATTGCCGTCAATGCTGGCCGAGATGTCAATCTTGATACCGCCACAGAGAGCAGTTATGCCTACGATGAGAAGACCAGAACCAGGAAGCACCTTTTCTCGAAAACCACCACACACACAATCAGTGAAGACAGTTCCACTCACGAAAAAGGTTCGCTGCTAAGTGGCGATAATGTTGCCGTTACGGCGGGCAATAATTTACTGGTGAAAGGTTCTTCGGTGGTCGGCGATGGTGATGTGACGCTGAAGGCCGGGAACAATGTCGATATTGTCGCGGCTACAAACACGGATTCAAGCTGGCGGCTGAGCGAGACCAAAAAAAGTGGCCTGATGGGCACGGGTGGCCTTGGCGTGACAATTGGGTCATCACAGACACGCCATGAACTGAAAGAGCAGGGAACAACGCAAAGTCAGAGTGTGAGTACCGTGGGAAGCACCGCTGGCAATCTGAGTATCACCTCAGGGAGACAAGCGCATATTGGTGGCGCAGACCTTGTAGCGGCTAAAGATATGTCGATAACTGGCGACAGCGTCGTTATTGATCCCGGACACGATAAACGCAGCAGTGATGAAAAATTTGAACAGAAATCAACAGGACTTACGCTTGCACTTTCCGGTGCTGTTGCTGATGCGGTGAATTCTGCTATTGCTGCCACACAGAGCGCGAAGCAGGAAAGTGATGGCCGTCTGGCGGCGCTGCAGGCGACCAAAGCGGCACTTTCCGGTGCTCAGGCCATGCTCGCTAAACAGCAGGCTAACGTCAGTGCAGACCCGAATAACGGCGTAGGTATCAGCATTTCGCTGACGTCGCAGCAGTCAAAATCATCGCAACATCAGCAAAGTGATACCGTCAATGGCTCCACGCTGAATGCGGGGGACAATTTATCGATTACTGCGACAGGCAAAGGTAACGACTCACACAGTGGTGATATTGCTATTGGCGGCAGTCAGCTAAAAGCGGGTGGTAATACGTCTCTGAATGCCGCCAATGATATCTTGCTGACCGGCGCGGCAAATACCCAGGAAAGCACGGGCAAAAATAGCAGCAGCGGCGGCGGTGTTGGCCTGAGTTTCGGAGTAGGCAGCGGGAGTGCCGGACTGAGCATATTTGCCAGCGTTAATGGGGCAAAAGGCAATGATAAAGGTAATGGCACCCGTTGGTCAGAAACCACGCTCGACAGCGGTGGTAAAGTCACCCTCAACAGCGGACGTGATACCACCTTGTCAGGCGCGCAGGTGAACGGCAATAAAGTCGTGGTTGATGCTGGCCGCGACCTGACTATCACCAGTCTGCAGGACAGCGATGACTATAAATCGAAGCAAACCAGCTTCGGTGCAGGCGGCAGTTTCACCATTGGTTCCATGAGCGGTTCCGGCTACATCAACCTCAGCCAGGATAAAATGAACAGCACCTACGAGAGTGTCGTAGAGCAAAGTGGCATTTATGCTGGGCAGGATGGGTTTGATATCCATGTGGGCGATCATACCCAACTGAACGGTGGTGTGATTGCCAGTCAGGGAACGGCGGACAAAAACCTGCTGGATACCGGTACGCTCGGTTTCAGTGATATCGGCAACGAAGCAGATTATAAGGTCAGCCACAGTGGCATCAGTCTGAGCGGTGGCAATGGTGCCAGCGTGATGAGCAACGCGATGTCGAACGTGGGTAACGTTCTGGCCGGGCTGAACGGTAAAGGCCATGCGGATGGCACCACCCAGTCGGCGGTGGCAGACGGAACCATTATCGTTCGTGATACCGCTAATCAGCAGCAAAGCGTGGCCGATTTAAGCCGTGACACAGACCATGCAAATGGCAGTATCAGTCCGATTTTTGATAAAGAAAAAGAGCAGAAGCGCCTGCAGGCGAGCCAGCTGGTGGGGGAGATTGCGGGTCAGATGACCGATATCGTCAATACTTATGGCGATATCCAGGCGTTGAAGAATCTGGGCGGTGTGCCTGAAGGGATGTCTGCCAATGACAGAGAAAGTTATCTCAAAACTCTGCGAAACAGTGATGCTTATCAGGCCGAAATTAGAAATTACGGTATTGGCAGCAATAACCAGATGGTGGTACAGGCACTCAGTGGCGTATTGCAGGGGATTGTCAGCGGCAACATCAGTGGAGCAATCGCAGGGGGAATAAGCCCGCTGATTGCCCGGGAAATCAAAAGTCACACGCTGAATGAAGACGGCACGCCCAACGTTGCGGCTAATGCGATGGCCCATGCCGTCTGGGGCGCTGTAGCAGCGCAAATGTCCGGAGGCAATGCAGCAGCGGGTGCTGCCGGCGCGTTCAGTGGTGAACTTGCCGCGCGTTATATAGCGAAATATTATTACCATGCGACCACTCAGGCGGATATAGATAAACTTTCGCAGAGCGACCGGCAGGAAATCAGCTTACTGAGTACGCTGGCGGCGGGTGTTGCCGGAGCAACAGCGGGCAATAACCTGTCTTCTGCGACGACGGGGGCGCAAGCGGGGAAGAATGCGGTTGAGAATAATGCACTGGCATTAGGCAGCACCGCATCTGCACTGAATGCAGCAATCTCGGGTGCAATTGGAAATGGAAGCCAGCAACAACAGGATAATAAAGAAGATCAAGGTGCGGGATATACTTGTGAAGGTACCCGTGAACAGTGTGCGGTGCGTGACGGCACCCGTGGCCCGGGGCATACGGAGTTACCGATAGCGGATAAAGATCCGACCGGCGGTAAGCTCGAAAATCCGGCCCCGGCGGAGAGCACAGCCACCACGCTGACGACCCCGGATCAGTCGGATAAGAACGGAGCCAGTCATACCGGAAATACCGATGGCGCACCGTCTACTGCCGGAAATACCACCACGACGCCGATCCCGGATGGGCCCAATAAGGATGATTTGGCTTATTTGGCTGATGGGCATATGTTGGGGGCCAATGGAGTTCAGACGTCCAGTAAAACTATATGGAAAGGTGCCGGTAAGGAACGAATAGATGTTGAAAATCCTGCACCAGGACAAAGAGCGGGGCAACTACATTATCAAGATAATAAGGATAATAAATATCTTTATGATCCCAAGACGGATTCATTCCCCGATGCACCTAAGTCGGTAAATAATCTATTGAATGACCCATCATTTAGGAAGGCGATCAATAAAGGGTTGACTCAGTATTTAGGAGAGAAGAAATGAAGTGTAATTATTTGATGGAAAAGGAAATGAAGGTTGCAGATTGGAGGGGGTTATCTCTTCCTGATGATTTGCAGTCATGGATTAATGGCGGTTTTTTAGAAGATAACGGCTGTGTTTTTTTACGCTCTCTATACAAAAATTACCAAGGGTTAGATAATTTCCCTGATAGGACAGGGGTTGAATGTTTTGTAAACTCTTTTCATATTGATGATTATGTATCCGAACGGTATCTGGATTACTCATTTTTATTTTGTGAGCAAATATTAGCTTGCTGGAAAAAATACAATCAGTCCCAGAAATTAAATGTGATTATTTCTCATGATGAATTTGGTGCAGTGGTTAAGTTTCATGTGAAGCGTCAGAACGAAAATTGGTTAAGTAGTAATCTTGAAGGATATAAGGAAGCAGTTTTAGAAACCAGTGAACCTATTTAACGTTAAAAACGTCCTAGCCCTCGCGCCGGGAACGTTATTTTTACCGGTCAGACTCTCCGTGCTGCCTTCATCCCATTGCTCTTGTTCGTGATCTTTGGCGGTGGTCTGGAAATGCTTCAGCAACCGGACAGGAAATCTTTTGTGGCCACCGCCAGTTGGCCATGCCCCGACACCCTAGCGTTAAAATAAAAAACTCCCGGCGCTGGCCGGGGATGAGGGTGTGATTACTCGGCAAACATCAGGCCGCCGGGGTAATGCTTCATCCATTTCGCTGCCGTGTCCGTGTCAAAGGCTTCGCAAAAGCTCAGTTTTATTTTTCAGTCTGTAAAAGCATCTGTAGGTGACTTACTGACGGGCAAAGACGATCTGTAAGCGCCCCACATATCAAAATAATCGGAAATTGTTAGCTATAAATATTTAAAATTCAGTTGGTGCTAAGAAACTGCTGGAGTTGTTCAAAATGTTGCGCAGTCTGGGGGCGATGAGTGCCTGAATCTAAATAAGTCTCTGGCGAGTGAAGCGCAGTGGGCTGGCAATGGGGTTAAAGATCCTTTATATGATGCATCTAGTTAGCAGCAGAATGTGCTTACAAGGACGTAAAATTTTCCCTCATACACGTCATGGCCTCACAGGGAATCGTAAGAAAAGATTTTGCAGAGAAAAGCGCTTCCCCAGAATGAAGGGTAAATATCTGCTCTGATTGAAAAGGGAAAGCGCTTGGGAAGAGGGAAAACAGCTGGATAATGCCACTTAACCAGCTGTTTTAAAGGCTAAACATCAGCGGTCTTGAACTTGCTTATGAAAGAGCTCCCTGAATACCGGATAAATATCTTCCTGTTCACGGATATGCTGCATGGCGAAATTATCGAATTTCTCCTGTAGCACTTCGTATTCACGCCACAGCGTCTGGTGGGCGCGGCGGGTGATTTCGATATAGCTGTAATAACGCACCATCGGCAGGATCTTCTGTGCCAGAAGCTGGTGGCAGAGCGGGGAGTCGTCAGCCCAGTTATCGCCATCGGAGGCCTGCGCGGCATAAATATTCCACTGCGCCGGGTCGTAACGTTCCTGAATGACTTCATCCATCAGTTTCAGGGCACTCGACACGATGGTGCCGCCGGTCTCCTGCGAGTAGAAGAACTCCTGTTCATCCACTTCTTTAGCTTGTGTATGGTGACGGATATAGACCACGTCAACGTTCTTATACGTCCGGCTCAGGAACAGATAGAGCAGGATATAGAAACGCTTGGCCATGTCCTTGGTTGCCTGATCCATCGAACCGGAGACATCCATCAGACAGAACATCACCGCCTGGCTGGAAGGCTCGGGGCGACGTTCATAGTTTCGGTAGCGCAAATCAAAGGTATCGATAAACGGCGTTTTGGCGATTTTTGCCCGCAGCTCAGCAATCTCTTTGCGCAACCGTTCTTCTTCCAGTAATTGTGCCGGTTCGCTGTGCTCGACCTCGGTCAGCGTCGATTCCAGCTCACGCAGCTCCCGTTTTTTACCCGCGGTCATCGCCGTACGGCGGGCCAGCGAGTTTTGCAAAGAGCGCACCACACTGATATTAGCCGGTACGCCGTTAGACGTATAACCGGAGCGGTGGGTTTTGAATTCATTCAGCTGCTTGTGCTGGTTTTTTCTCAGGTTTGGCAGCGCCAGATCTTCAAACAGCAGATCGAGATATTCGTCTTTGGAGATCTGGAATGAAAACTCATCTTCGCCTTCACCGTCCTGACTGGCTTCGCCCTGACCACTGCCGCCGCCGCCGCCCCCCTGCGGTCGTTCGATGCGGTCATTCTGTACAAAGTGGTCGTTGCCGGGGTGAACACGGTGGCGCAAGCCACCGCGGCCCTGATGAAACATGGGCTCGTTGATATCGGAATTGGGGATCGAAACCGACTCCCCGCTATCCACGTCGGTGACCGAACGCTTGTTGATGGCCTCGGCAATCGACTGTTTGATTTGCGACTTATAGCGGCGCAAAAAGCGCTGGCGGTTCACCGCGCTTTTATTTTTGCCATTCAGCCGGCGGTCAATAAAATACGTCATATTTCCCCCAAACGACGTTGCCAACGATCTTCTGTTATGAGGATTTTCTCACGCGCAGGTACCATTCACACAGCAGGCGGACCTGTTTACGTGTGTATCCTTTCTCCATCATTCTGTCGACAAAATCATCATGTTTTTTCTGTTCATCAGTCGACGTCTTGGCGTTAAACGAGATAACTGGCAGTAATTCCTCGGTATTTGAGAACATTTTTTTCTCAATCACCGTGCGCAGTTTTTCGTAACTGGTCCAGTTTGGATTGCGGCCGCTGTTATTAGCGCGGGCACGCAGCACGAAGTTGACGATTTCGTTACGGAAATCTTTTGGATTACTGATCCCGGCCGGTTTTTCAATTTTCTCCAGCTCGGCATTCAGCGATTCACGGTCGAAGAGTTGTCCGGTATCCGGATCGCGGTATTCCTGATCCTGGATCCAGAAGTCAGCGTACGTGACATAACGGTCGAAAATGTTTTGTCCGTATTCTGAGTAGGACTCAAGATAAGCGGTCTGGATCTCTTTGCCGATAAACTCAGCGTATTTTGGGATCAGATAACCTTTCAGGTGCTCCAGATATTTCTCGGCGATATCCTGCGGGAACTGTTCACGCTCGATTTGCTGTTCCAGCACGTAGAACAGATGAACCGGGTTGGCGGCCACTTCGGCATGGTCAAAGTTGAAAACACGGGAGAGAATTTTAAATGCAAAACGTGTCGACAGCCCGTTCATGCCTTCGTCCACGCCCGCATAATCGCGGTATTCCTGATAGGACTTGGCTTTCGGATCGGTATCTTTCAGGCTTTCACCGTCATACACCCGCATTTTGGAATAGCTGCTGGAGTTTTCTGGTGTTTTCAGACGCGAGAGAATCGAAAAGCGCGCGAGCGTTTCCAGGGTTCCCGGTGCGCAAGGGGCATGCGAGAGCTCACTGTTGCTGAGCAGTTTATCGTAGATTTTCATCTCTTCAGACACACGCAGGCAGTATGGCACTTTGACGATGTATACACGGTCAAGGAACGCTTCATTATTCTTGTTGTTACGGAACGTCACCCATTCAGATTCGTTGGAGTGCGCCAGAATAATGCCATTGAACGGCAGGGCGGAGATCCCCTCCGTACCGTTATAGTTACCTTCCTGAGTCGCCGTCAGTAACGGATGCAGCACTTTAATCGGTGCCTTAAACATTTCGACGAATTCCATTAAACCCTGGTTTGCGCGGCATAATGCACCGGAATAACCGTAAGCATCCGGATCGTTTTGCGCGTGGTTTTCCAGTTTACGGATATCCACTTTCCCGACCAGCGCGGAAATGTCCTGGTTGTTTTCATCGCCCGGTTCCGTTTTAGCGATGGCGATTTGTTCGAGAATCGACGGCCAGACTTTCACGACTTTAAACTTCGTGATGTCGCCCCCGAATTCATGCAGACGTTTTGCCGCCCAGGGCGACATGATCGTGCCGAGATAGCGCGGCGGAATGTTGTATTCTTTTTCGAGAATATGCGCATCTTCCTGCGGGTTAAACAGGCACAGCGGGTGATCGTTTACCGGGCTGCGTTCGCCGTTGGCGCTCAGCACGTAAATCGGGACGCGTTGCATCAGGGATTTCAGCCGTTCGGCCAGTGACGATTTACCACCACCCACCGGGCCCAGTAAATAAAGGATTTGTTTCTTTTCTTCCAGACCCTGCGCGGCATGTTTCAGGTAGGAGACAATCTGTTCAATAGCCTCTTCCATGCCGTAAAATTCTTCAAATGCAGGGTAACGTGCAACAACACGGTTCGAGAATAAACGCGACAGGCGTGGTTCAAGCGCGGTATCAACCATCACTGGTTCACCGATTGCCATCAACAGACGTTCCGCCGCATTGACATAAGCACTGCGATCTTGCCGTGCAATGGTAAGAAATTCCTGCAGTGTGAACTCTTCGTCCTTGGCAGCCTCATAGCGCTGGCGATAGTGGTCAAATATGTTCATACGATGCCCGTCCTTCGTTATTTTACCCTTCGTCTCTGGAACCACCAACGTGCTGTAATTCCAAATATTCGGGTAACGCACAGGTTAATGAGAGCTTTTTCAGCGCCCCCGGAAGAAAGATCTCCCACCTGATTACAGCAACCCTTATGCCAACTTGCAGAACCCTTCAAAGCTGACAGTCTTGATGATGTGTCACTGTCAGACCCGGTGGGACGGGCAACCGTTCAGGCTAAGTCTTTCATCTATTTATAAGCGTAGTTTGGCATTAAGAAAATTTCCTCTATGGTTTAGGCGTTTTTTAAGTCATATCAATGACTCAGTTATCAGGAATGCTCTGAAAAGCCTTACAGGACGTGCTCTGCAGAGCGGAAGTTGTTTCTTTAGTCATTTTTATTTCATATTTTGCAGTTAAATTGTGCGATCGCCCCGGTTTTTCTGGATATGTCTTTTTATAGACCCAGAATTGCTAAGCGTGACGTTTAAGGTTCATTTACACTAGCGACGTTTTTTTACTTAATGGAATTAAGACAATGAAAATGATTAATCTAAAAACACTGTCCATTGTTAGCGCGGCAGTGCTTTGCAGTCATGCTGCTGTGGCGGGAACCTGGCAGGTAGGTGCATCTGCGCTGGTCGCTCCGGATCCGTACCGTGGTAATAATGACCACGTCTACCCGGTGCCGGTCATCAATTATGACAATGATGATTTCTACTTCCACACCCTGATGGCGGGCTATTACCTGTGGAATGATGATGCCAACAAACTCAGCATCACCGGCAGCTACTTCCCGTTAAGTTTCGACCCAAGTGACAGCGACGATAAACGCATGAAGCGCCTGGATAAACGTCACTCAACGCTGATGGCAGGTCTGGCTTATTCGCATGACGCTGAGTGGGGGACAATCCGCGCCAGCTTTAATGCCGATACGCTCGACACCAGCAATGGCATGACCGCCGATCTGGGTTATCTGTATGCCATCAAAGGCTCTAACTGGGCCGTGGTGCCGGGCTTTGGTGTGACCTGGTTCAGTTCGAATCTCACCCAATATTATTATGGTGTCACCAAAGACGAATCCCGTCGCAGTGGTTTCCACAGTTATTCCCCGAACGACAGCTTCAGCCCATATGTTGAAGTTTCTGCAAAATATAACTTCACGCCTGACTGGCAAGGATTCGTGACCGGCCGCTACCTGCGCCTGTCCAGTGAAGTGACTGACAGCCCGATCATTGAAAAAGAATGGACAGGCGTACTGTGGACGGGAGTGACTTACACCTTCTGATCTGATGCACTGTTCTGGTGAGTGAGGTGCACAGTAATGGGGCGATTCGCCCCATTTGCACATTTATGGTTCAACGGGCTTTTCACCCATGACCCAACCGGAGGAAACAGATGAAAGCGAAAACCGTGCAGTTGCCTGATGGCACGACAATACCCGCAATCGGACAAGGTACCTGGTATATGGGGGAACGGAACAGCGACCTCCGTGCCGAAGTGAAAGCCTTACAGCAAGGGGTGGATAGCGGTATGACGCTGATCGATACCGCAGAAATGTACGCAGATGGCGGCGCGGAGAGGGTGGTAGGTGAAGCCATCGCCGGTCGTCGCGATGATGTGTTTCTGGTGTCAAAAGTCTATCCGCACCATGCAGGTGGTGCGAAAGCGATTGCCGCCTGTGAGCAGAGTCTGAAGCGATTAAAAACCGATTGTCTGGATCTGTATCTGTTGCACTGGCGTGGTTCGATTCCGTTACATGACACTGTCGCGGCGATGGAAACATTGCAGCAATCGGGCAAAATTCGCCGCTGGGGTGTCTCTAATCTGGACACTGACGATATGCAGGCGTTGTGGAAAATCCCCGGTGGCAATGAATGTATGACCAATCAGGTGCTGTATCACGCGGCGGCCCGTGGCATTGAGTTTGACCTGCTGCCATGGTGTGAGGAGCACAGTGTTCCTGTGATGGCCTATTGCCCGCTGGCACAGGCAGGAAAGTTACGTCACGAGGTGCTGACGGCACCGGTGATTCAGGAAATCGCCCAAACACGGGGTGTCAGCGGTGCACAGATTGCACTGGCCTGGGTAATACGCACGGGTAATGTCATCGCCATTCCTAAAGCGGTACAACCCCAGCACGTGAAAGAGAATGCGGCGGCGCTGACGCTTAGCCTGACGGAAGAGGAAATAGCACGAATTGACACAGCATTTCCGGCGCCGGATCATAAAACGCCGCTGGACATGGTCTGACATCAGCCCTTCATATCAATCATCTGACGACAAAAAGGGGCAAAATTGCCCCTTTTTCGTCTTGATTACCCCCACAAACCGGTTATTTCCGGATTGAGAAGGTCACCGCCAGACGCGCCGGGGCAGCATGTGTTGATTTATGTGTCTGGGAAACCTGCGCTGTTTCCACACACACCATGGTTTTATACCCATCATCCGGCATATCAGCCATGCTCACCGAGAGTGCTGAACCTGGGTTCCAGGCCACTACATCAGCATTATTTTCATGCGCAACAACCAGCGTACGTTTCAGAACCGGATCAACGATTTCGCTGGTGGCTTGTGGCTGGGTATAGATGCGGTCAGTCTGGCCCGTGAAGGTCAGGTCACCTTCTTCCTGCTTGGCTTTTGCGCCATCGACTTTATCGATAAAGCTGTTGCCCAGACCTTTGATGCTGACACCGGCGATATCACCAATGTTGAAATAAGTGTGCAGGGCGCTGTTGGCTTCGAAATCACCGGTAGATTCCAGCTCGATATGGCAGGTTGAGCCGAGTGTGAAGCGTGCGGTCAGCGTGAACTCATGCGGCCACAACTCCAGCGTTTCAGGGGAGCTTTTCAGCGTTAAAGTCAGTACTACACCTTCAGCAGTTTCCTGATGATCAGTCAGTTCCCATGCCACGTTACGCGCGAAACCGTGGGAAGGTTTGCCTGCCGGACCAAACCACGGCCAGCAAATGGGAATACCGCCACGAATCGCGACGCCTTCTTTGAACGCACTGGCGCTGCTCATCCACAGTACAGGTGCTTCGCCTTCAGGCTGCCATGACAGCAGATGCGCGCCTTGCAGGGCAATCGCAGCACGTACTTTAGGATGGGTAACCACGAGCACCGGCAGTTCGTCGATAAGACGCTGGCTGACGGAGGTAGAGATCTGGTTTACGACCGGAAGAGAAAAGAGTTGTTCTGTCATTATCTAAAGTCCTGTCAGGGTTAAACAATTTCGATTTTGAACCAAGACTACACATGAACCAAACCTGTCTGTTTGATCGCACTCATGTGCTGATAAAAAAGTGCATCCGACAGAAAGCAAAAGGGCGACTTGCGTCGCCCTTCAATCAGTTCATCCACATTACCAATTATTTGGAAACGTGAGCGATCAGATCCAATACTTTGTTTGAGTAGCCAGTTTCGTTATCGTACCAGGAAACCAGTTTCACAAAGTTGTCGTTCAGCGCGATACCTGCTTTCGCATCGAATACGGAAGTCAGTTTTTCGCCGTTGAAGTCGGTAGATACTACGTCGTCTTCGGTGTAACCCAGAACGCCTTTCAGATCGCCTGCTTCAGAAGCTGCTTTGATTACTGCGCAGATTTCTTTGTAAGAAGCTGGTTTTTCCAGACGTGCAGTCAGGTCAACAACAGAAACGTTAGGAGTAGGAACGCGGAACGCCATACCTGTCAGTTTACCGTTCAGAGCCGGGATTACTTTACCTACAGCTTTAGCTGCACCGGTAGAAGAAGGGATGATGTTCTGGGATGCGCCGCGGCCGCCGCGCCAGTCTTTGTGAGACGGGCCATCGACAGTTTTCTGTGTTGCGGTAGTTGCATGCACGGTGGTCATCAGCGCTTCAACGATACCGAAGTTGTCGTTGATAACTTTAGCCAGTGGTGCCAGGCAGTTAGTGGTGCAAGATGCGTTAGAAACAATTTCCTGACCTGCGTATTCTTTATGGTTAACACCCATAACGAACATTGGCGTGTTGTCTTTAGAAGGACCAGTCAGAACAACTTTCTTAGCGCCCGCAGTGATGTGTTTACGCGCAGTTGCATCATCCAGGAACAAACCTGTCGCTTCAGCTACAACGTCAACGTTAACTTCGTTCCATTTCAGGTTAGCTGGATCACGCTCAGCGGTAACACGGATGGTTTTGCCATTAACAACCAGGTGACCGTCTTTAACTTCAACAGTACCGTTGAAACGACCATGAGTTGAGTCGTACTTCAGCATGTATGCCATGTAGTCCGCGTCTAACAGATCGTTGATTGCTACGATCTCGATGTCAGAACGTTCTTGAGCAGCACGGAAAACAATGCGACCGATACGGCCAAAACCGTTGATACCTACTTTGATAGTCATATATTCCACCAGCTATTTTTTTAGTGAATAAAAGGTTGGTTGTAAAATTACAAAAACCTTGCTGAGCGTCAAGCGGAATCGTGTCAATTATTGCTGTAAGTCAAAGCGACGACCTACTGCTGCTCGCTTATTGCACGTTCCGGTTTTTTAATCGGCTCACAACCACATGGGGGCGAAAAACAGAATATAAAGAGCCGGATGAACAAGAGTGTGATCGCCATCACAAGTTGTAAGCTGGCTAACGCTGATGCCATACAGTTTAGGACAAAACAGACAGACTCGTTGTTAATTTTTTGTTATTATAAACTGTTATTTACGTTGATTTTTATATTCGTCAGAGAACGAAAACTATGGGCATAGAAACTAAATCTTCCTCTACACTCGAACAACTCACTGAAACACAACGTTATGTCACACAGAAACGCGGCACTGAACCCCCGTTCACCGGCAAGCTGCTGCACAACCGCCGCGAAGGGATTTATCATTGCGTGGTCTGTGACTCAGCCTTGTTCTACTCTGATACCAAATACGATTCCGGATGTGGCTGGCCAAGTTTTTATCAACCCGTTCACCCGGATGCGATAAATTATCTCACTGATAATTCGCATAATATGGCGCGTATTGAAATCCGCTGCACCTGCTGCGGGGCCCATTTGGGACATGTTTTCCCGGATGGCCCGAAGCCGACGGGTGAGCGTTACTGCATAAACTCTGCTTCAATGAGCTTCACTGATGGCAAAAGCGGCGATAAAACCGCCGGTTAATGCGTATGAAAATGGTGATGTAATCTAACTGACAAAATCGATTCAGCTATTATTCAAACCGTATGAATAATCGCGCACGAAAACGAGGGGCCCAGATGGAAATTAATCAACTTATTGATGTGATGACGCCGGAAATTTATGCACGCCTCGCCCTGGCTGTTGAACTCGGGAAATGGCCCGATGGTGTTGCACTGACACCGCAACAGAAAGAACACAGCCTGCAGGCCGTAATGCTGTACCAGTCTCGTCACAATGTTGATGCCCAGCATATGAGCATTGGCACGGACGGGCAGATCGTTACGAAAAGCAAGCAGGAACTGAAACAGCAATTCGCGCAGGATATGCTGATTAAGCTTAAGCCTGAGTGAGTGCCCTGCTAGCGAAAGGGGGTGACTGAAAAAAGGCGCAGATGAGCGCCTTTAAGGATGAATTTTTTAACGCAGCGGGAAGATATTGGCTCTATTTGACGGCACCTTCTGTCACACCACTAATAAATTTCCGCTGAAATGCCAGAAATACCGCCACGATGGGCAGAATAGCAATCATGGCACCGGCCATCAGTTCCGGAATATTTAAGGTGTTTTTATTCTGGAAAAACATCATGCCGATCGGCAAAGTGCGCAGTTCATCTTTATTGACCAGGATCAGCGGGATCAGAAACTCGTTCCAGGTCCAGATAAACAGTAACAGCGACAGCGTTGACAGCGTTGGCCAGATAGCCGGTACCAATATCCCCCACAAAATCTTGCTGCGGCTCGAACCGTCCATCACAGCCGCTTCGACCAGCTCTTTCGGCACCTGCTGGAACGCAGTGGCGACCATTAGCGTGCTGAAGGGGATCGAAAGCGCAACCTGCGGAATAATCAGCGCCAGATAAGTGTTTGTCATGCCCATCCAGTGCAACTCATGATAAAGCGGAATAATAAAAGCTTCCGAAGGTAAGACCATGCCCAGCCCCAGCAAAAATGCCAGGAATTTTTTCCCCGGCAGGCGCAAAAAAGCAAAACCAAATCCCGACAAAATCCCGGCCAAAATGCTGATGACGATCACCGGAATGACCACAATCACTGAATTCAGAAAGTAAACATTAAAATGACCTTCCCGCCAGGCGGAAAGATAGTTGCCGAGTTGCAGGCTGCCCGGCAGGGTGAAGGCTCCCTGAAACAGTTCTGCCTGGGTCTTGAAAGAGGTCATCAGGGCCAGCAAAAAGGGCAGAATAGTCATTATTGCTATCAGCCAAATCACACTGCGTGAGAAAAGAGAAGTGCTACGCATTAACGACGCTCCCTGAGTGCCAGATGGATGAATCCATTTAGAATAAACACCATCACCATACCGATAATCGCCACAGCGGAGGCATAGCCAAAATGGCGTAAGTCAAAACCTTGTTGATACATATAAATATTAGTGACCAGAGTCGAAGTACCAGGCCCGCCATGGGTCATGACGTAGACCAGGTCGAAGGATTTGATGCCCGCGATCACTGTCAACAGCAGCGCGACGCGGATTTCCGGTTTTAGGGCCGGCAGCGTAATGCGCATGAATTTCTGCCGGCGGCTTGAGCCGTCAAGTTCCGCCGCCTCAAGCAGTGAGGGATCCATGCGTTGCAAACCAGCCATGAACAGCACCAGGCAGAAGCCAAAAAAATACCAGGTTGCGACGAAGCCCACCGCAGGCAGCGCCCAGTTAAAATCGCCCAGCCAGGCTACGGCGAGTTGTGGCTGTCCGACGGCGCGCAGCAATTGATCGATCGGGCCAAATGCCGGGTTGTACAGCCAGCGCCACACCACACCCAGCACCGCCATTGGCATGATATAGGGCAGGAAAAACAGAATACGCAGCATGCTGCGCTCAACGTGGTGACGGGTATCGTTGAGGAAACTGCACAGCGCGAGGCCAATGACTATCGGGCAAAGCGTGTAAAACAGCAGCAGCAGGGCGTTGTTAGCAATGGAAGTCCAGAATGTTGCATCGGAAAACATACGAACAAAATTCTGTATGCCGATGAATACGGGCCACGAGGTTCCATCCCAGGCAGTAAAACTCGCCCAGATTGAAAACAGCAGCGGTGCCAGCAGAAATACGCCGTAGATCAGCAGCGACGGCAAAACAAAAAGCATATTTTGCAGCATTGATTTATTGAGCATGGATATGCCTCATGGTTACCCTCATCATGACCTTCTGCTTTACTGAGGTGACAACAGGCCTGTTAGCCTGTTGTCACATTTTGGGCTGTCTTTTCGCCTTAATGCTTTAGGGTTTTAAGGTATTGCTGGTAATTTTCGTCAAGCCTTTCAGTCAATTGCTGAGGTGTTATGCGTCCGGCCAGCAGTTGTTGCACGTTGGCGTTCAATACGTCACCCATGGTCGGCGTTGCCCAGTCGACATAATGGCCCAGTCCGTCATTAGCATTGACGGTAGTCCAGACTTGGTACACGTCGGCCAGCAGCGGATTGTCAGCGGGAAGTTTGGCATTTTTATCTGCCGAGGCGGGCAGGAAACCGGCTTTAAGCCAGGCTTCGGCAACCTTGTCAGAAACAATGTAATTAATGTATTTCGCCGCAGTGTCCTGCTGCGCTTTGGTTTTGGCGGTGACTGTAATAGAGAACGGTAAATCAGTTCCGCCCACCATCAGCGGTGCTTTTACGCCTGGCACGGCAGGCATTGCCGAGAAATGAATGTCTTTATTCGGTTTAAACTGCCCCATGTACCAGGTGCCACTGATGAAAAAGGCGGCCTGGCCATTCTGAAACAGTGAAGCGGCATCATCGCGACCCATCCCCTGATAACCCGGGAAGAAATACCCTTGGGCATTCCAGTCCTTCATGATTTGAGCGGCTTTTACCAGCTTGCTGTCTTTAAACGAACCTCCCACGTCATAAATCAGATCGTCCAGCGTTTTGCGATCGCTGCTTTCAATTTGCTCTTCCCAGAGGGTTGAAAGCAACTGTGCACCCACAGAACCATCGAGCAGACCGAGCATGATGGGCACGGTGCCTTGTTGTTTTAACCTGGCCAGCGCGGCTTCAAACTCCGGCATAGTTTTAGGTACCGGTATTCCGGCTTTATCCAGCACGGCTTTGTTGTAGTACAAACCCACCATTTCGCCGAGGCTGGCTACGCCATAAAGATGACCGCTGCCAAAGTCTTGTGTATCAGACCAACGGTTGCGTTTGAGGATCGAACTCGGAAAACGCGTTTCCCAGCCGTACTGCTTGGCGTAGGCGTCCATGGGAAAAAGCAACTTCTCTTTGACCAGAGCCCCCATGTCACCGCCGCCCTGGTTAACCTGTGCCACCTGCGGGCCTTCGCCGGAGGAAAGCGCCAGCTTCAGCGGAATGCGCGTGTCGTCAAAGGAGTGAACGCTGCGGGTGATTTTCTCACCCGGATTCCGGGCCTCGAAATCTTTGATGGCCTGATCAATGACCTCAGTTTGCGAAGGGTAGTTATAGATATCCCAGGCAGCGATTGTCCCGGCCTGTGCCGGCAGGATACTCAGTCCGAGGGAGAGAGCCAGCAGTGAAAGCAGGGCGCGTGGCGCACGATTACCGACGGTGTGATGAAGATGTGGTGCATGCAAGGCTTTAGACATGGTGGTGCGTTCCTCTCAATCCAACACAAACAGGCATCCCTTTCTTTGGCGGCAAAGGCACATCCGGCACTTTGCATGATGTTTTGACTCAAAATTCACCCGACTATCAATACTTACTTTAATCATAAAATAAAGTCAAACAGCTTTTCGTATGACTTATGACCGATTTAAAACCAGATTAATCACTACTGGCAGGGCTAAATCATGCGGTTAAACACTGTACAATATGCTCACTGCAGCGCAATTATTTTAAATGTCAGCGAGAAATTCATATGAATATACTGAACAGTGGTTTTCAAGCTAACTTATTGTCAGTCATAGGATAAATTTATGGTTATGTGCACGGGGTTGCGTAATCTTTACAGCGCGTTAGCCGGGTAATAAAGGATAGGATGTTAACGGGGAATGAGCCGGTAATCAGTTTTTCTTTTGGGTGAACCTGTGATCGTCGTCATAGGTTGACTGATTGCCCGGAATGGCAATTATTATATATTGCAAACTAAGTAGGCATTCTTTAGTTTAAAGACAGGTTTTATACAACCCTGGGGACTTTTTATGCCAACGCCGTCTGTTATTATTCGCCAGGCCACAACCGGTGACCTCGACGCCCTGTCCGCAATTTGTTTGAAAACGTCCGACGCTGGCCAGGATGGCACGGCGCTGTACAGCGATGCCACCTATCCTGGGCTGCGCTTCTCTGTACCCTATGCCGTATTAGAACCTGATTTAGCCTTTGTGCTGTGTCAGAACGATCAGGTTGTTGGCTATGTGGTCGGCACCCGGGATACGGTGGCGTTTAACCGGCGTCTCGAAACGCAGTGGTGGCCAGCCCTGCGTGAAAAGTTTGCCGGTCGTCAGCCTGTCGCGCCGCTTGATGACAAAGTGCTGGATGCCATTCGCCAACCTTCTCCTGCTTCCGATGAACTGACCGGCACTTATCCCGCACATCTGCATATTAATATCTTGCCCGCCGCACAGAAGGGCGGACATGGCCGGATGATGATTGAAACTGAACTCAATGCATTACGTGCAGCGGGCGTCAGCGGCGTACATCTTGGTGTCAGCCTGCAAAACGAGCAAGTTTGCGGGTTCTATTCCAGGCTGGGATTCAAATTTCTGATGCGCAGCAATGCCATTTATATGGGCTTAATCTTATAAAAGAGGACTTATGGCTAACCTACAGCTCAAGGCGATCAAGAAGTCCTATGAAAACGTCAATGTGATCCACGGCATCGATCTGGAGATTAACGACGGTGAATTTGTGGTGTTTGTCGGCCCGTCGGGCTGCGGCAAGTCAACACTGCTGCGCATGATTGCCGGACTGGAAGAGATTACACAGGGAAGCCTCTGGGTAGACGGCGCAGATATGACTCAGCAACCCGCAACCGAACGCGGGATTGCCATGGTGTTTCAGTCTTACGCTCTGTACCCCAATATGACCGTGCGCGGTAATCTAAGCTATCCGCTGGAGGTGGCGAAACGCCCGAAAGCGGAGATCAAACGGCTGGTCGGGTTGACAGCACAGAAGTTGCATTTAAACGAACTGCTTGACCGCATGCCGCGCGCGCTCTCCGGTGGTCAGCGCCAGCGTGTCGCCATCGGGCGGGCGATTATCCGCGAGCCACGAATTTTCCTTTTTGATGAGCCGCTGTCGAACCTGGACGCCGAATTGCGTCTGCAAATGCGCATTGAAATTGCCAAACTCCATGAATCCCTGGGCAACACCATGATTTATGTGACTCACGATCAGCTTGAAGCGATGACGCTGGCGGACCGCATTGTTGTGCTGCGACAGGGCGTGATTGAACAGGTGGGTTCACCGCTCGGGCTTTACCATGATCCTGACAACATGTTTGTCGCCGGTTTTATCGGTTCTCCGCGGATTAACTTTATGTCGGCTGAGGTGGTGGCGGCCACCGGGGGGCACGTTCAACTACGTATTGCGGCGCTGGGTGTAGAAAGCCTGATTGTACCGCTCCTGCATCCACCGGGTGAGGGCGGAAAGGTCTGGCTGGGGGTCCGTCCTGAACATTTCGTTTCTCCGGACAGCGCGGATTGCCAGTTCAGTGCCACATTAACCTTTGCTGAACGGCTGGGCCACACTAACTACCTTTATCTGGATTATGCGGACGAGAAAACGTTGGTTGTTGAACAACGTCAGCTGGAGTTGTGTGCCAACGGCGACACCGTCAGGTTTGGCATCAATGCAAAAGAGTGCCTGCTGTTTGCGCAAAGCGGTGAGAGAATTCGCTAAGTTTTTCCTGTCTGTTGCCTCCTCCCGACGGGAGGAGGCTCCGCTCAGTTACTCTTCGTCTGCCGATGCCGCCAAAATATCAATCAGTTTATTCACCGCAAAGCCCGCTGCGCCCAGCGCCCACATCCTGTTTGAATCAGTGAGAAACATCAGCGGCGTCAGTTGCGGCGTGAGTTTCAGGCGGTTTGCCTGAAAATTCATGGTGATGTTTTCCAGCAAGATCCGCGAGGCCATAGAAGGTTCCATCGCCAGATAAACAACATCCGGATCGAGTGCTATCGAGAGGTTGGCAAGTGAGATGCCGATGTACTGCCCGGCACTGGCCAAAATTTCAAGTGCGGCGGGAGAGGGATGTTGATCAATTTCAAGCAGATTGGTCATTTCAGGGGTATTAGTTTGTGCCGCCAGCGCCTTGAGAATAGCGCCTGAAGATGCGACTTCCTCCAGATTGGCTGATGTCCCGTCACCAATCAGGCCGTTTCCAATTTCTCCCGCCGTCCCGTGCCTGCCGCGATAGAGCTGGCGTTCGATAATGATCCCCGCGCCAATCCCCTTGCCGTAGGTGGCAATAATCGCCGACTGCGCATTGCCCAACTGACCGAACACCAGTGTGGCCAGTGCCATGGCGTTGGCATCGTTTTCGATATAAACCGGTATGTTGAAGCGCTCGGCCAGAATGTTGGCAATGGGCACATTTGTCCAGTCCAGGACTTTGGAGCGAACGCACGAGCCGCTGTCAGGGTCGACAATACCCGATAACGCCAGCCCGATTGCTCCGACTTTGTTGGCATCTACACTTTTAAGGAATTTCGCCAGCGCATCGCTGAGCTGTTTAGGCGTCATGGCGCCGCTCGGAATTTGCTGTTCGCCAATCAGTCTGCCGTTAAGATCGGTCATCACAATCAGATTGCGTTCAGCGTTAAGCTGAATACCCACTACGGCTGCCTGATCCGGATCAAGACCCAGTAAAATTTTGGGGCGTCCCATCGATTCCCGGCGCAGACCAAGTTCGTGGATGATGCCTTTTGCCAGCAGCCGGTTAGTGGCCTGAGAAACCGTCGACATACTTAATCCGCTGCGGACTTTCAAATCAGACTGGCTGATGGGGGCGTTTTCGACAATCAGACGCAGGAGGCGGGCCGAAACGTTAGGAGCAATTTTGTTAGCAGCGGTCATAATTTTAGGCGGTCATCTTTTGTGTAAGGGGGGCGTTGCGTTGAATTTAGCACAAGCGTTTGATGATGTGCTGCCAACAACAACGCGCCCTGCAGGGCATCACCCTGCGGTGCAACCAGTTGTTGCTGTAATTTGGGTGAAAGATAGGGAGTCACAGGTTGTGCAATGCCGCCCATCAGGCAAACTTTAGCCTGACTGGTGTTCACCAGAAAGGAAAGATGTTGCCCGATATCTGCGGCAAGGCGATGAACCAGCGACAGAGCGTTGCTGTCCTGACGCGCGGCATGTTCGAAAACCCACGGTGCAAATGTTCCCCATTGCGCGGGCGTTGCCGTAAGCGTCCACTGGAGCATATTTTCAGGGCTGTTGTCGAAATACGCCATGACGATATCTGTGAGCGGCGAGGGCGCGGAAAGACCCTCGTGGCAACGCAGGGCGAGCCGAAGTGCGCTGCGGCCCAGCTGCGCGCCGGAGCCGCCATCGGAAAGGGCAAATCCCCATCCACCGACGGAATGAAAATGCTGACCGTCGTAGGCTGTTCCCTGACTTCCGGTGCCGACAATCAGCACCGCGCCTGGCTGGCCCGCGTGTGCGCCGAGGCAGGCAATCTCCACATCGGAGGCGATGTCCCGTTGCAGAAAGGGCATCGGCCAGTCCAGCGCCTGCTGACGAATGCGGGTAACATTTGCACCGGCAAAACCAAAGGCGGCAGCGGTTTTTTGATACGAGCCTGCGGGGAGTTCAGCAATACTGAAGCAGTTTTCAACGGCGGACAGCGCGGCGTCGATTGCGCCCTTAAAGTCGCTGAATATGTTGGCTGAGCCTGTGCTGCTATGTGCCAACACATTGCCCTGATGGTCGGTAAGTCGTGCCCGACATTGTGTTCCACCGGCATCAATTCCAACGAAGTATTCTGGTTGCAAAATTCCCCTCCTGCCTGACGCCGCAGCACAAGCCTTATAAGCTATTGAAACGGATGACCTGTGATGAGCCAAAAGATAGGGTAAAAAAACATAAATCGCAACAGTAAAAAACATCGAAAATAATTATAAAATTAATATCAATATATTCAATGATATAAATCAATAATGCTCTTTATGCGCCGTCAGGTTTGTTGACATTACTTTTATCACCGTAATAAGTTGGTGTTTAATCATTATACAATTGTATGCCGGGCGACCTTCCTCCGGCGCAGACCTTAGCATTGAGCTCACCTTATTAAGGCAGCCAGGGGATAAAACATGAAAGTAGGCATTGTCGGTCTCGGTTTTCGCATGTCCAATGTGGTTAATGAGTTTCATAAGGTAGACCCGGAATTTAGTATCGCCGGGTACGTTGACCCCGCGCCTGCCGGTCTGCCTAATCTTCATACCTTTGGTATCAAGCCGGGAGATGCGTATTCGTCGCTCGATGATCTGCTTAAAAATGCCGATTTCGACCTGTTAATGGTGGGCTCACCAAATTATCTGCATCTGGAGCATGTCAGGGCTGGCCTTGAGGCGGGTAAGCGAGTGTTTACTGAAAAGCCGGTGGTGATTAACGAAGAGCAAACCCTGGCGATGGCCGCGCTGATCAGGCAATACGGCTCAGACAATATTATTGTGGGTCTGGTGCTGCGCTATTCGCCGTTGTTTATTGATTTGATGCACGCCAGGCAGCAAGGGTTGTTGGGGGAGATTGCTTCGATTGAGGCCACCGAGCACATCCGCCCGTTCCATGGCGCTTTTTTCCAACGGGACTGGCGTCGCTATGAGAAATATGCCGGCCCGTACATTCTGGAAAAATGCTGCCACGATATCGATCTCTATCAGGGCCTGATGGGGGAAAGACCGGTGAGAGTGGCGAGTTTTGGCGGGCGAAAGTCGTTCACACCAGATCAGGAACCCCGGGGTGATTTTAACGCCAGTGCCGGGCTTTACCATAGTAAACCCAGCGGCTGGTCAGGTACCGATGCGGTATTTACCAGCGATGCCGACATTATCGATTACCAGACTGCGTTGATTGAATATAGCGGCGGTGCAACGCTGGCGTTTCACGCCAATCTGAACGTTCCTGATGAATTCCGCCGTTTCTGCGTGATTGGCTCACAGGGCATGGCAGAGGGGGACTTTGTACGTAATTTCTTCCGGGTTCATGATGCACGTTCGGGGGATAAAGTAATTTCTACCGAATACGAAGGTAATGCCTATGACGGTCATTACGGTGCGGATGCACTGATGGCCGAACATGTAGTGAAACATCTTAAGACAGGCAGCCCGCTTAATGTCTCTGTGGTGGATGCACTTGAGGCCGGGTTAACGGCAATAAAAATCGACGAAGCGCGAAAAAAACGTTCAGTCATCGATTTAACAGAAAGCTGGCAGCGTTTCGATCAAGAGTTAGGCCGCGTATCATCATCTTGACCCCCGACACCAGGGAAACCTTTGCGGCAAACCGCCCTCCTTTTCGGGGCGGTTTTTTTCATAAGCCGGAAGACAGCGTCAGCCGGTAATATCCGCAGACGTACTGATTTTCGCACCCGCCTTACGCAGGGTCACAACCGCTTCAGTACTGTCTTCTGGCTGTAAGTTGACACCACGGCAGCCGTCGGTCAGCAGGGTCACCTGATATCCCAGTTCCAGCGCATCCAGCACGGTGAATTTCACACAGTAGTCCGTCGCCAGCCCCATCACATATAAATGCGTGATCTGCGCCGCTTTCAGCCAGTCATTGAGCACCGTGGCAGCACGATGTCCGTTGTCGAAGAATGCACTGTAACTGTCGATGTCAGGATTGGTGCCTTTCTGCACCACAAAATCCACCAACGGCAGGTTCAGTGCCGGATGAAATTCTGCGCCCGGTTCGTGCTGAACGCAGTGAACCGGCCACCAGACCTGCGGCAGTCCGTTAAGCTCGCCCTGCGTCCAGGGCTCCGCGCGGGAATTGGTAGCAAAGCTGCGATGACCGGCAGGATGCCAGTCCTGCGACGCCACCACGGCAATATCTTGTTCTTTACACCACGTCATCATTTTATTGGCGACCGCAACCGTGGCGTCGCCGTCAGTCACGGCCAGTGCGCCACCGCGACAAAAATCGTTTTGCAGATCGACCAGCAACAAAGCAGATTTCATCTCGCTCCCCTTATTTATTCAGTCAGTTCACCGCGCAGATTTTGCTGCATCAGTTCGCGGATGACCTGCGGAGAATGCGACTGACTCAGCAGATAATGCAGTTTAGTCAGCGCCGCTTCTACGGTCATATCAAAGCCGCTGATCACGCCTGAATGGGCAAGGGCATTGCCGGTGGCATAGCCGCCCATGTTGACGCGTCCTGAGATGCATTGGGTCAGATTGACTACCACGATGCCACGCTCAGATGCGTCTTTCAGCACTTTCAGCAGATCACCTTTTTGCGGGGCGTTACCGACGCCGTAAGAACGCAGGATCAGCGCTTTCACCGGTTGCATCAGGAAATTTTGTACCACTTCGGCTGAAATGCCCGGATAAATTGTCACCACGCCAATGGGCTGCGGTGTAATGTGGTGAACTTTCAGTTTCGCCGCAGGCACTTGTGGCAGTGAGGGTGTGGAAAGGCGGCGGATGTGGATCCCGGCTTCCAGCAGTGGCGAAAGGTTCGGTGACGCAAAGGCATCGAAACCATCGGCATGTGCTTTGGTGCTGCGGTTCCCGCGATACAGACGATTGTTGAAGAACAGGGTGACTTCGTTGACCGGATGGTTCGCCGCGATGTACAGCGAGTTCAGCAGGTTGATCTGTCCGTCAGAACGCAACGCTTCCAGTGGGATTTGTGACCCTGTCACAATAACCGGCTTGCTCAGGTTTTCCAGCATGAACGACAGGGCGGAAGCGGTAAACGCCATGGTGTCGGTGCCGTGCAGGATAACGAAACCGTCATAGTCGTCATAATGCGCCTGGATATCGTCGGCAATGTGCTGCCAGTCTTCCGGCGTCATGTCGGAGGAATCCATCAGGGGCGCATATTCCTGAATAGTGAATTCAGGCATTTCCGGGCGGTGGAACTCCGGCATCAGCGCCAGCTGGCGTTGTAAATGGCCGGAAACCGGAATGTAACCCTGTTCAGAACGCTGCATACCGATTGTGCCGCCGGTATAGGCAACGTAAATAGATTTTTTAGTCATCGAGAGGTTCTTTTTTTAGAAAGGTGAAAGCAACTGCCCTAAGTATAAAGACTTCGCGGCTGGCGTCCCACCATAAAAAAGCCCGGACTTCTCAGCAAGAAGCTCCGGGCTGTATATTAGGGTGATTCTTTATCCCAACACTGAACCTTACTTCACATCCCCACAGGTCAGGCAAAGTGCGTAACGGTTTTGCGGGTCATTCATATTGCTGAACAGATCAGCCTGCGATTTCAACTCCGTCGCCATTTTGCTGACAGGCGCAGGCAAATAAGCCTGGATCGCAGCCGGTAACATGGCATGGACCGATGTGCTGACCTGCGAGAACACCAGGTCGCTCAGGCTTGGTTCACTGACATACCAGTTCAGTTGCCAGTTTGGTAGCTTCGCCAGTTCAGCGGCTTTCTTCACGGCATCATCGAAATCACCCAGCTCATCCACCAGACCATTGGCTTTGGCATCAGAACCGATCCACACATGACCCTGGGCAATCTGATCGATTTGCTCAGGTGTTTTATGGCGGGAATCGGCCACCAGACCCAGGAAGGTTTTGTAACCATTCTCAATGTTCAGCTGCATCATCTGCGAGAATTCTGGTGGCAGCGCTTTGGTGGAAGCGATATCCGCCAGCGGCGACGTCGCCACGCCATCGGTATGCACGCCCGCATAATCGAGCGTGTTCTGATAGGTGTTGATCACGCCAAAGATACCGATGGAGCCGGTGAGGGTGCTCGGGCTGGCGATAATATAGTTGGCCGGGGTTGAAATCCAGTAACCGCCGGATGCCGCCATCCCGCCCATTGATACCACAACCGGCTTGCCTGCGGCTTTTGCGGCAGCCAGTTCAGAACGGATCACTTCAGAAGCACTGACGCTGCCGCCCGGGCTGTTAACGCGCAGGATAATCGCTTTCACTTTCGGATCCAGACGGGCATCACGAATTTGCTGTGCTGTGGTGTCACCACCGACTGCACCCGGTTGTTCCTCACCGTCGTTGATCGCACCGGTCGCAAAGATCACTGCGATTTGCGGATCGTTATTGTCCGGTTTTGGTTTCGGCGAGTAATCGTAAATGCTGGTGTAATTAAAATCCTTGGTGTTTTTATTCCAGCCAAAGGCTTTTACCATTTCATTGTCGGCTTCGGTGCGTGACGCCAGTGCATCAACCAGTTTGGCTTTCAGCGCATATTGCGCCATGTCACCGCCGGTTGCCTGCATCCCCGCCAGCACGCCCGCTGCCCCCGGGAACAATTGTTCAGGGGTTATCTGGCGGTTAGCTGAGACGGTATTGAGATAGTTGGTCCAGAGTCCGCCGATCCAGCGGCTATCGGCCTCACGGGCGGCAGGGGACATATCATCACGGATCAATGGCTCAACGGCAGATTTATAGGTTCCGACGCGGAAGATATGGGTGGTGACTTTCAGCTTATCCAGCAGCGATTTGTAATACAGATTATTGGTCGCAAAACCGTGAAGATCGACCGCGCCCTGTGGCGACAGGTAAATTTTGTTGGCATAGCTGGCCAGATAATATTGCGACTGGTTATAACTGTCGCCGATGGCGTAAACCGGTTTGCCTGCATCGCGGAATTCACGCAGTGCTTTACCGATATACTGCATCGATGACTGATCCGTACCGGTGAAATCGGTCAGCTGTAACACAATCCCGGTAACGTTTTTGTCATCTTTTGCCGCGCGAATCGTATCGACGAGATCAAACAGTGAGTTTTCCTGCAGACGGCTGCTCGAGGTGCCGAGCAATTCGCGACCCCACTGGCGAATTTTATTATTCACAGAAGGTTTATCGACCACCGTTCCGCTCAGGTCAACCAGCAGCGCGCCTTTAGTCGCTTCAACCGGTTTGTCCTGTACGGCATACCAGATGCCAACACCGGCCAGAATGATGAGGATCAGAAATACGTTGAGAATAAATTCTCTGACGAAATTAAGAAGACGCCAGGTCCACTTAAAAAAACCGGCGATAATTCGCCACAATGTGCGCATGGTCTCTCCAACAAGACAGATAAGTCCCGCTATCCTAATGACCCGCCAGAAAAATGTCAGCTTTAAATCATGTCAGAATTTGGCAGTGATGCATTATCTGAAAGCCATCTGACTGTTGGAAAAAGGCGTTACGCTTATGTTAACGTAATCCAAATAGCAATTATTCTCAGGAGAACACCATGGACGCTTTGGATTTATTACTTAACCGCCGTTCTGCTTCCCGTCTGGCTGCTCCGGCACCGGCGGGCGAAGCACTGCAAAATATCATCCATGCCGGTATGCGGGCTCCGGATCACGGTGCGCTCCAGCCCTGGCGGTTTGTGATTGCTGAAAACGACGGTCTGACCCGCTTCAGCGAAGTGCTGCGCGCGGCAGCCATCAAAGACGGCGCCGATGAAAAAGCCATCGAAAAAGCCACGCAGGCCCCCTTGCGTGCACCACAAATTATTACCGTGATTGCTGCCTGCAAAGAAAGCCCGAAAGTGCCACAGTGGGAACAGCTGCTTTCCGCCGGATGCGCCGTGCACGCCATGCAGATGGCCGCGCTGGCGCAGGGTTTTAATGGCATCTGGCGTACCGGCGCGTGGACCGATCATCCGGACGTGCGCAAGGCATTCAAATGCGGTGAAAACGATAAAATTGTCGGTTTCCTGTATCTCGGCACGCCGCAGCTGAAAGCCAGTCTGCAGGTGATCCCGGCCGACAGCTCACCCTTCGTCACGCATTTATAAAACCAGAATGCTCACTGATTAACCGGTTTTGATCGGCCTTTTCCGATTAAACCGGTTTTTTGCTGCCTAAATGAGCGACCACTCTCGCGGATCCTTTTAACCATCTTACTAATTACGCCGCCAGCGGCTAACATAGCCATTCTGCATGATGAGGACGTAGTGAAATGAAGGGTGGAATGGAAATTTTTGTCGCGATTACACCGCAAACAGGTGCCTGTTGATGCGTCTGTTCATTGCCGAAAAGCCCAGCCTTGCCCGCGCGATTGCGGATGTCCTGCCGAAACCTCATCGCCGCGGTGATGGTTATATTGCCTGTGGTAACGATCAGGTAGTGACCTGGTGCGTCGGGCACTTACTTGAACAGGCGCAACCCGACGCCTACGACAGCCGTTTTGCGCGCTGGTCACTGGCGGATCTGCCCATTATTCCTGAAAAATGGCAGCTTCAGCCGCGCGCTTCAGTCGCCAAACAACTCAACGTGATTAAGCGTTTATTGCTCGAAGCCTCGCAGGTCGTCCACGCCGGCGACCCGGATCGCGAAGGGCAATTACTGGTGGATGAAGTGCTGGATTATCTCGAACTGACGCCGGAAAAACGTCAGGCTACCCAGCGCTGCCTGATTAACGATCTCAACCCGCAGGCCGTTGAGCGCGCTATTGAACGTCTGCGTGATAACCGCGATTTTATTCCGCTGTGTGTCTCCGCGCTGGCGCGTGCGCGTGCCGACTGGCTTTACGGCATCAACATGACCCGCGCCTATACCATTCTGGGGCGCAACGCCGGTTACAACGGTGTGCTTTCCGTCGGACGCGTGCAGACGCCGGTTCTCGGGCTGGTGGTACGCCGCGACGAAGATATCGAAAACTTCGTGCCGAAAGATTTCTTTGAAGTGAAAGCCCACATTGTTACGCCTGCCGAAGAGCGTTTTGTGGCGCTGTGGCAGCCGAGTGATTCCTGCGAACCCTATCAGGATGAAGAGGGCCGTTTGCTGCACCGTCCGCTGGCCGATCACGTTGTGGCCCGCATTGCCGGACAACCGGCAATGGTCACCGGCTATAATGACAAGCGTGAGAATGACATTGCGCCGTTGCCGTTTTCGCTCTCCACATTGCAGATTGAAGGCTCGAAAGCCTTTGGCCTGAGTGCCCAGCAGATCCTCGATATCTGCCAGAAATTGTACGAAACGCACAAATTGATTACGTATCCGCGTTCGGATTGCCGATATCTGCCAGAAGAGCATTTTGCCGGGCGTCACGCCGTGCTGAACGCTATCGGTATTCACCGTCCTGATCTGATGCCACAACCGGTGATAGATACTGATTTGCGTAACCGCTGCTGGGACGACAAAAAGGTCGATGCGCACCATGCGATCATCCCGACAGCGCGCAGCAGTCACGTCAACCTGACCGATGACGAACGTAAGATTTACGGTCTGGTGGCGCGTCAGTATCTGATGCAATTCTGCCCGGATGCGGTGTATCGCAAATGTGTGATCGACCTGGATATCGCGGGCGGTAAATTTATCGCCAAAGCGCGTTTCCTGGCTGAGGCAGGCTGGCGCACATTGCTGGGCAGTAAAGAACGCGACGAGGAAAACGAAGGTACTCCGCTGCCGGTGGTCGCAAAAGGTGATGAACTGTTGTGCGAGCACGGAGAAGTGGTTGAGCGTCAGACCCAGCCGCCGCGGCCTTTTACCGATGCGACATTACTTTCCGCCATGACCGGGATTGCGCGTTTTGTGCAGGATAAGGAACTGAAAAAAATTCTGCGTGCGACTGACGGACTGGGTACCGAAGCGACGCGTGCCGGGATTATCGAACTGCTGTTTCGCCGCGAATTTTTGTATAAGAAAGGGCGCTATATTCATTCCAGCGATACGGGGCGTGCCTTGATCCACTCGCTGCCGGACATCGCAGCCCGCCCGGATATGACCGCTGACTGGGAATCCACGCTGACGCGTATCAGTGAAAAAAGCTGCCGTTATCAGGATTTCATGCAACCGCTGGTCGCCACGTTGCAGAATCTCATCATGCAGGCCAAAACGAACCGGGTGTCTTCAGCATTCCGCAGTCTGCCTTCCAAACCAGCAGGCGCTGCAGCGAAAGGCAAAAGCGCCCCTAAACGACGCAAAGCGAGCACCAAAGGAAAGGACGCAAACAGTGATGAATAATATTTTTATCCGTAAAGCGCTGATGACATGGCTGATCAGTTCCGCATTGCTGGCTGCACCCGCAATGGCTAACCGCAGCAATATTGGCAACGGCGCGGATGTCGTGGTGCCCTTGCCGCCGCAAATCTGGGAGAACAGCGGCAACAACAATAACAGTGCGCCGACCTGTCACAATTGTTGCATCTACAATAACCAGAGTTACAGCGAAGGTGCGGTGGTTACGGCTGACAGCGTGGTGTTGCAATGCTCACGTGACCCGAACGTGGTGGGCACCAACGAGCTGAAATGGGAAGTGTTGAAGAAATAACACCGTCTCAATCTTCAGATAAAGAAAAGGCGCGTGACGGGCAACAGTCCGCGCCTTTTTGTTTGCAGTAGCCGGTTACGTGGCAAGTTTCATCAGATAAGCTTCGATCAGCGGAATATCTGCCGGTGCCAGTTCAAACGATAACACTTCGGCGGGCGTTACCCAGCGGATTTCAGAGTGACACTGTAACGTTATTGTCCCGGTGAATCCGCTGACCCGCCAGCCGTGCAGACGGATCAGCCGTGCCGCGTGTTGTACCTCGCTGGTGGCGACAAAACCGGTCACCGTCGCGTTAATGCGCATTTCTTCCCACAACTCACGCACTAATGCGGCGGGCTGACTTTCCCCGGCTTCCACTTTTCCACCGGGGAATTCCCACAAACCGGCCTGATCGCCGGACGCATCCCGTCGGGCGATCAGCAATTTGCCTTCGCACTCAATCAGGGCGGCGACCACCTCAATCGTCTTCATGGCATTATTTCAGATCGAACGTTGCCCAGATAGGCGCATGGTCAGACGGTTTTTCCATCCCGCGGATAGCGTAATCAATCCCGGTGGCGGTGCAACGCGCGGCCAGCGGCGTGCTCGCCATGATCAGATCGATACGCAGACCGCGGTTTTCATCGAAGCCGCGCGAGCGGTAATCAAACCACGAAAATTGATCGGCAGTGTCCGGGTTCGCCGCGCGGAAGGTGTCTACCAGCCCCCAGCCTTTCAGGCGATCCATCCACTCACGCTCTTCCGGCAGGAAGGAACATTTACCGGTGCGCAGCCAGCGTTTACGGCTATCTTCGCCGATACCGATGTCCAGATCAGTCGGGCTGATATTCACATCGCCCATCACCACGACCGGATTATTCACCGACAAGCGGGTGGTCAGATAATCCTGCAAATCACGGTAAAATTTCTCTTTGGCCGGGAATTTGGTCGGATGGTCACGGCTCTCGCCTTGCGGGAAATAACCGTTGATCACCGTCAGAATACCTTGCGGCGTTTCGATATCGGTCATGATGATACGGCGCTGAGATTCTTCATCATCACCGGGGAAACCCCGGCGTACAGCGACGGGTTCTTGCTTCGTCAGCATGGCGACGCCGTAATGGCCTTTTTGTCCATGATAAAAGACGTGGTAACCATGCTGGCTGACTTCTTCCAGCGGGAACATATCGTCATGCACCTTGGTTTCTTGTAAACCAATAACGTCAGGCTGGTGCTGTTCGATTATTGCCGCAAGCTGATGTGGGCGGGCGCGCAATCCGTTGATATTAAAGGAGACGAACTTCATAGTCGGGAACCATTGGGCGATGAAATCAGAAGGGCGATAGTAGCAGAAAAAGGGCGAAGGGAGAAACCGGCATATGGCGGGTGCGGACAGCACAAATCACTGCCACAGCAAAATACAGACCGGATCATCAGGATGGGCCGTGGTCATTAAGTGAATTATTTTGTCAACTTTTCGTGACAGTCTCTTCTTCCGCTGTACATGAAAGAGTATTATGCCTGCAGCGATTTCCGCACCGGCAGAAAAAGGTCAACACTGATGCGTCTGGAAGTTTTTTGCGAAGACCGCCTGGGTCTCACCCGTGAACTCCTCGATTTACTGGTTTTACGCAGTATCGATTTACGCGGTATCGAGATTGCCTCGATTGGCCGCATTTACCTGAATTTTTCCCAACTGGATTTTGATACTTTTCGCGCCCTGATGGCTGAAATCCGCCGCATCGATGGCGTAACGGATGTGCGGACCGTGCCGTTCATGCCTTCCGAGCGCGAACACCGCGCGCTGCGCGCTTTGCTGGTTTCCATGCCGGAACCGGTTTTTTCCATTGATATGAAAGGCAAGGTCGAACAGGCTAACCCGGCCGCGATGGCATTGTTTGAACTCGATGAAGACAAAATCCGCACCGTGACGGCAGCAAACCTGATCACCGGTTACAACGTCACGCGCTGGCTGGAAAGCGACAATGCCCAGCCACACACTGAACGTATTGTGATCCGCAGCCAGGATTTTCTGATGGACCTCACGCCAATCCACGTGGATGACGAAGACAAAAAAGGCGGGATTGCCGGCGCTGTTGTCATGCTCAAATCGGCCGCCCGCATGGGGCGCCAGTTGCAGGATCTGACCGTTAACGACGACAGCGAGTTTGACCACATCGTCGCGGTCAGTACCAAAATGCGTCACGTTTTAGATCAGGCGCGCAAACTTGCCATGCTGGATGCGCCGCTGCTGATTGTCGGTGACACCGGCACCGGCAAAGATTTACTGGCTCACGCCTGCCATCTGCGCAGCGCACGGGGTAAGAAACCGTTCCTCGGCCTTAACTGTGCCTCTTTGCCGGATGATGTAGTAGAAAGCGAGCTGTTTGGTTACGCTGCCGGTGCCTATCCGAATGCGCTGGAAGGCAAGAAAGGCTTCTTCGAACAGGCTAACGGCGGTTCCGTACTGCTCGATGAAATTGGTGAGATGTCACCCCGGATGCAGATCAAACTGCTGCGTTTTCTCAATGACGGTACCTTCCGCCGCGTGGGTGAAGAGCATGAAGTGAAGGTGGACGTCCGTGTGATGTGCGCCACCCAAAAAAATCTGGTGGAACTGGTGCAGCGCGGCGAATTCCGTGAGGATCTGTATTACCGTCTTAACGTGCTGAGCCTGACACTGCCACCACTGCGCGATCGCCCGGCGGATGTGATGCCACTGACTGAGCTGTTCGTGGCGCGTTTCTCTGATGAACAGGGCATGCCGCGTCCAAGGCTGTCCTCACAGCTGGCGAATTACCTGACGCATTACGGCTGGCCGGGCAACGTCCGTCAGTTGAAGAACGCCATTTATCGCGCACTGACGCAACTGGAAGGCGGTGAACTGCGACCGCAGGACATCGTTCTGCCAGATTTTGATGCGGAAGTGACCCTCGGTGAGGAAGCGCTGAACGGTTCGCTCGACGATATCAGTAAACGTTTCGAACGTTCCGTGCTGACCCGTCTTTACCGCACTTATCCGAGTACGCGTAAACTGGCGAAACGTCTGGGGGTGTCGCATACGGCCATTGCCAATAAACTGCGCGAATACGGCCTCAGCAGCCGTCGGGGAGAAACGGGCGACAGCGAAGAGTAATTTGCTTCTCAGGGATCGCATACATAAAAAAAGCAACGGATTACGCCGTTGCTTTTTTTTCATCTGTTGCCTGTGAAGAGGTGATTACTTCAGCACAGCCAGCGCAGATTCATAGTCAGGTTCGGTGGTGATTTCATTCACCAGTTCGCTGTACAGCACGTTGTCCTGACCATCCAGAACCACCACGGCACGCGCGGTCAGACCCGCCAATGCGCCGTCGGTGATACCCACGCCGTATTCGGATTTGAAATCACCGCCACGCAGGGTGGACAATGTGACCACGTTAGACAGACCTTCCGCGCCGCAGAAACGGGACTGGGCGAAGGGCAGATCAGCCGAAATGCACAGTACCACGGTGTTGTCGATTTCGCCCGCCAGCTGATTGAATTTGCGCACAGACGTGGCGCAAACGCCGGTATCAATACTTGGGAAAATGTTCAGGACTTTACGCTTGCCTGCAAAGCTGCTCAGGCTGACATCAGAAAGATCTTTAGCGACCAGGCTGAAAGGCTTGGCGACATCGCCTTTTTGTGGGATTTTGCCTGCAACGCTAACCGGGTTGCTCTGAAAGTGTACTGTCTGGGTCATGATTATTTCCTATGTCCATTGGAGTCAAACGGCTTTCAGTTTAGGGTAACAATGCTATGTTGGATATAGATTATTTGTTAATAACTTGTATATGTTGATTGTAACCCGCAGGGCGCATTTCACCACTGGAGACGTTATGAGAAATGTTCGTTTTTATCCGGAAGCCTGGCCGTTACATACACCGTTCGTCATTTCGCGTGGCAGCCGTACTGAAGCGCGGGTAGTCGTGGTTGAAATTGAAGAAAACGGCATTCGTGGCGTCGGGGAATGTACGCCGTATCCGCGTTATGATGAAAGTGAAACATCGGTGATGGCGCAAATTGGCAGCGTGGCAACGGCGATTGAACAGGGCGCTACCCGTGAACAATTGCAACATATGCTTCCGGCGGGTGCTGCACGTAATGCGCTGGACTGTGCGCTGTGGAACCTTGAATCCCGGACGAGTGGCCTGAATTTATGGCAACTGACCGGCACAGAACCACTGGCATCCGTCAGCATGGCGCAGACCGTGAGCATGGGTACGCCGGAAGCCATGGCCGAAGCGGCGCTGGCCTTGCAACAGAAGGGGGCGACGCTGCTGAAAATCAAACTTGATGACCGGCTGATCGCAGAGCGTCTGGTGGCTGTGCGGGCCGCCGTGCCGAATGCCTCGCTGATTGTCGATGCCAATGAAGCCTGGCAGAGCGACGGGCTGGCGGCGCGCTGTCAGTTGCTGGCTGACCTTGGCATCCTGATGCTCGAACAACCGCTGCCCGCCGGTGAAGATTCGGCGCTGGAAAATTTTATCCACCCGCTGCCGGTTTGCGCCGACGAAAGTTGTCATACGGTGGAAGGCTTACCCGCGCTGAAAAACCGTTATGACATGGTGAATATTAAACTGGATAAAACCGGCGGTCTGACCGGCGCACTGCTGCTGGCAGCCGCCGCGCGTGAACAGGGTTTTGAGATCATGCCCGGCTGCATGTTGTGCACATCACGGGCGGTTCGCGCCGCTTTACCGCTGACGGCAGGGGCGAAGTTTATCGATCTTGATGGACCGACCTGGCTGGCACAGGATGTCGAACCGGCGCTGAAATTCCACTGCGGCGGCATTGATGTTGCCGGTTCGGACTGATTTCATCCGGCTTTTTATTCATCAAACCCGGCGGTTTTGTGCGTGAAGGCAAATCTGTAACGATTTCTTATAGGGGATTCTTACCGATAATGATAAAACTCGTGAATGTTTCAGGGCGTAGCCCTTTGTCAGTTCAGGAGAATTTATGCCGCAGGGAAATTCATTTCCGCTTTTATCCTATTCCGCATGCGCCGCACTGGTCGCACTGACTGCCGGTCAGGCTACGGCAGCACAGGTTCCCGCCGGTACCCAGCTTGCTGCGAAACAGGAAATTGTCCGTCATATTAAAGACGAACCCGCCTCACTGGATCCGGCTAAAGTTGTCGGTTTGCCTGAAGCGCAGGTGGCGCGTGACTTATTCGAAGGGCTGGTAAATCAGGATGCCACCGGGAAAAGTATTCCGGGCGTAGCGGAAAGCTGGCAAAACCAGAACAATCAGGTATTCCTGTTTACCTTGCGCAAAGACGCCAAATGGTCGAATGGCGATCCGGTGACTGCACAAGATTTCGTTTACAGCTGGCAGCGTCTGGTGGATCCGAAAGGGTCATCATCCGGCGCGTGGTTTGCCGGTCTGGCTGGTATTGCTAACGCTGATGCGATCATCGCCGGGAAAATGCCGGTGGATAAACTGGGCGTGACCGCTGTCAGCCCGACGCTTTTGCGCGTTACTCTGGATAAGCCGGTGCCTTATTTTGTCAGTCTGCTGGCGAACTTCAGCCTGTTCCCGGTACATAAAGCCACTGTTGAAAAATACGGCGATGACTGGACTAAACCGGGCAATCTGGTGGGTAACGGCGCGTATATGCTGAAAGACCGCGTGGTCAATGAAAAGCTGGTGCTGGAGCCGAATCCGTATTACTGGGATCATGCCCATACGGTGCTGACCAAAGTCACATTTGTGCCGATCAATAAAGAGTCCAACGCGACGAAACGTTATCTGGCTAATGATATCGATATCACCGAATCCTTCCCAAAAGACCAGTATAAAAAGTTGCTGCATGATCTGCCGGGACAGGTTTACACGCCGTATCAGCTGGGAACGTACTATTACGCTTTCAATACCCGCCGTGCGCCGACCGATGATGCCCGCGTGCGTCAGGCACTCTCACTGAGTATCGATCGTAAAATTATTGCTGAAAAAGTGCTGGGCACCGGTGAAAAACCGGCGTGGCGCTTTACACCGGATGTGACGAACGGCTTCAAACCGGCTGAAAGTGAGCTGCAACAATATTCGCAGGAAGAACTGAACGCACAGGCGAAAAGCCTGCTGGCGGCGGCAGGTTACGGCCCGGCTAAACCGCTGCACCTGACGCTGCTGTATAACACCTCGGAAAGCCATCAGAAGATTGCTATCGCGGTGGCCTCGATGTGGAAAAAGACGCTGGGTGCCGATGTGAAGCTGGTGAATCAGGAATGGAAAACCTACATCGACAGCCGCAATACCGGCAGTTTCGATGTGATCCGTGCCTCCTGGGTTGGCGATTACAACGAAGCCTCCACCTTCCTGTCGCTGCTGACGTCCACGCACAATGGCAACATCAGCAAATTCAGCAACGCGGAATATGACAAAGTCATCAGTGACGCCAGCCGTGAAACGAATGACGCACGCCGCAACAATGACTACAACAAAGCCGAGCAAATTATCGCCGGACAGGCACCGATTGCGCCGATTTATCAGTACACCAACGGCCGACTGATCAAGCCCTGGGTAAAAGGCTACCCGATTAATAATCCGGAAGACGTGGCTTACAGTCAGGAAATGTATATTCTGAAACACTGATCTGACTGACATAAAAAAGCGCCCGCAGCGAATAGCCGCGGGCGCTGATCTTTTATCCCACCCTTCAGCTTTTACGGCTGAACAGACGCAGCAAAAGTGCCGCACCCGCCGCAATCGTTGCCAACGCCACTACACCTGTCCAGCCCCCGGTTGCCAGCGCTTTACTGCCCAGCGCCGCACCGGCTGACATGCCGATAAAGACGACGGTGAACAGCAGGGCATTCAGACGACCACGGGCGGCCGGTTCAAGACCATAAACCAGCGTCTGATGGGCTACCAGCGTAGCCTGAATACCTAAGTCAAAACCGATGGCACTCAGAACAATCAGCGCCAGCTGAGCGTGCGGTGACAACAGCGGTAACAGGAACATCGCCGCAAAAGAAATCATCACCAGTGCTGAGCCCATCTGGGTTACGCGCGCCGGCCCTTTTTTATCCGCTAATGCGCCGGCCAGCGGTGCTGCCAGGGCACCGGCTGCTCCTGCCAGTCCAAATGCGCCGGCCACCGCACTGCCCAGGTGGAACTGTTCGTTGAGCATAATCGCCAGCGTGGACCAGAAGGCGCTGAACGCTACGGACAATAACCCCTGAGCCAGCGCGGCATGGCGTAGTGTTTTATAGTTTTTCCACAGACCAAACATTGAATGCAACAGGCTGGCATAACTGAGGCGTGTGTCCGGCGTAAAACGCGGCAGAATCCGCCACAACGCAATGCCAATCAGCGCGACGCTCAGCGCCGCCAGCTGATACATCACCCGCCAGCCAAAATACTCGGCCACAAAACCACTGAGTACGCGGGACAGTAAAATCCCGACCAGAAGTCCGGTCATCACGGTGCCGACCGTTTTCCCCCGTAGCGCGGCGGGTGCAAGATGCGCTGAGGCGGGCACGATATCCTGCGCCATGGTTGCACCGATGCCGGTGATCAGGCTGGCTACCAGCAAGCCGTGAATGCCCGGTACAAAACCACACAGCAGCAACGCCGCGGCCAGCAGCATGCTTTTCAGCAAAATAATGGTGCGGCGGTCATGGCGGTCACCCAGCGGAATGAGGAACAGGATCCCCAATGCATAACCGGCCTGAGTAAGCGTCGGGATAAGGCCGACAGATGGGGGGCTGGCGTGCAGATTATCGCCCATAATGCCGAGCATCGGCTGACTGTAGTAAATCGAGGCGACGCTTAATCCCGCACCGGCGGCCAGCGTAAAAATGATTTTGCCCGACAGGGCGGATCCCTCGACATGGGACGTGCTGGTAAGTTCTGACATGGCCTGACCCCTGAATAATAAGTTTATAACTGCAAGTACGTGGAATGCATTCTTCACCCAAACGGTTATAAGTGGTAGCCTGTGGAAAGGTAAAACTGTTATACGTGAGGCGTATGAACAATCCCGGCACCAGTGGTATCGACCGCATCGACCTGATGCAAACCTTTGTGCGGATAGTGGAAAGCGGCAGTTTGTCCGCCGCCGCGTCGCAACTGAGCACCAGCCAGCCGACCGTCAGCCGCCGTTTGCAGTCACTTGAGCGTCTGCTGGGTGCGAAACTTATCCTGCGCACCACCCACGCGATGAAGCTCACCGACGACGGTCAGCGGTGTTATGAGCAGGCAAAATTACTGCTTGAGCGGTGGGTTTCGCTGGAAGATCAGTTAAACGGTGCGGGCGATGAACCGGTGGGGATCCTGCGGGTGCGTGCGCCGCATGCGTTCGGGCAGGACCAACTGATCGCGCCGCTGACCCGTTATTTACAGCGTTATCCGAATCTTTCCGTGGACTGGATGCTGAATGACCGCACGCCGGACTTCATTTCGGAAGATATCGATTGCGCCATTCAGGTGGGGAATATTGTCGATCCGTCGATGGTCGCCATTTTGCTGGCCGAGGTACCTCGTATTGTGGTGGCGACACCGGAACTGCTGCAACAGCATCCGGTTAACCGGGTCAGCGAACTGCCACAATTGCCCTGGATTTCTTTAAGCACCTTTTACCGCAACGAATTCGCGCTAAAACATGATAACGACGGCAGAATGGAAAGTTGCAGCATCTCGCCGCGTATGGCGACTGACAGTTTATACGCCGTGCGAAAGGCCGTTCTGTCGGGATTAGGAGCCGGCATTGTGTCGGCATGGATTGTTAAAGAAGATATCGCTGAAGGGCGATTGCAGCGGGTATTACCCGGCTGGAACGCCTTACCGCTGCCGGTGTATCTGGTTTATCCGTACTCCAGTTATTATCCGGCGCGCCTGCGTAAATTCCTCGAAATGATGCGCAGCGTGATGCCTGAACTGGCCGAAATGCAGGCGCCCGGCGGAGAGACACACTCTGTGATATCACGACATATTTAACAGCATATGTGTAACATCTTTAGATAAATCCCGTGGCATGATCTGCTTTGGCAGGGGATGCCAGCCATGTTGGCCTGAGTCGGGTTTTTGAATGTCAGAGACTTAACGCCAGACTTAACACTGATAACGAAGAAAAAGCGAGGAACGTCGTGGAAGTCATTAAGGGAAAAGAATTACAGGTTTCAGATGCCGTTTATGCTTTCCAGATGGACGGACAGGGCGGTGTGAATGTCATCAGCCCGCAATGTGTCGCCAGTGAAGATAAACCCTGTTGGTTGCATCTCGATTACACGCTTCCCGCCAGCGAACAATGGATTAACAGCACCCCGGTGCTGCCGGATACCGTGCGTGAAGCCCTGGCCGGGGACAGCGTCCGTCCGAAAGTCATGCGCGTTGGCGAGGGTACGCTGATCACCTTACGTAGTATCAATCTTAATGCAGATGCACGGCCCGATCAGCTGGTCACTATCCGCGTCTATCTTACCGACAAAATGATTGTTTCCACGCGTCACCGGAAAGTGTTTTCCATGGAAGAGATGATCGGGGATATGAAACAAGGCAGCGGGCCGAAGAATACGGGGCGCTGGTTGGTGGAAATTTGTGATGCGCTGACTGAACACACCAGTAATTTCATTGAAGACCTGCATGATAAAATTATCGATATTGAAGATGATTTGATGGAGCAGCAGGTGCCGGAGCGGGGCGCAATGGCGTTGCTGCGCAAACAACTTATTGTATTACGTCGCTATATGGCACCGCAGCGCGATGTATTCTCGCGCCTTGCCAGTGAACGCCTGCCGTGGATGAATGATGATGACCGCCGTCTGATGCAGGAAATTTCGGACCGTTTAGGACGCGGGCTCGATGATCTGGATGCCAGCATTGCGCGTACAGCGGTGCTCTCGGATGAAATCAGTTCACTGATGGCTGATTCACTGAACCGCCGCACTTACACCATGTCACTGCTGGCGATGGTCTTCCTGCCGGCGACGTTCCTGACGGGGCTGTTTGGGGTCAATCTGGGCGGTATTCCCGGTAATACGTCACCGTTTGGCTTCGGGATTTTCTGTGCCTGTCTGGTGGCACTGGGCGGAGGGGTGGCACTGTGGATGAAGAAAAGTCGCTGGCTGTAGAAGGTTAACCTGCTGAAAAAGAGCAAAAAAAAGCCGGTCATAAGACCGGCGTCGTTCGAATTAAATTGTGCTATGCATTAATTCTAAAAATTTGGAAATAAGACAATATGGAGCACAACGCCCATCGCTTGACGTTGCATTCACCTGCGGAATAGATATTGCACCGATCCGGCCCGTCTAATGTTGATTTCGCTCAATCTTTTTGGGGTTTCTCGCTGCGGAAGGCCTGCACAGGCATTTTCGCCTGACGATCTTATTTTCGACATAACAGGAGGTGGCTTTGCACACACGGGAAATTATTCATCAGGCGTATGAAAATACGACGGCTAAAACGTCAGCAATCTGGAATACCCACCGCGGAACGGGCGAAATCCGCACTGAACCTTTCTATCACCCGACACGGCTTGCTATCACCAGTGGTCATCGCGCAGGCTCCCCGATGGCAGCGTTACTGGACGAGTTAGCCACTGCGGCGCAGGGGGATCCGCTGGCCGATGTGGCACAGGTGAACGGAATGCATTTCACCTTTTTCGCCATCACGCAGGCGTTGTATGACAAACCGGGAGACGCGGAAGATCTCGCGGATCTGATCAGTATCTTTGAACAATATTGCCGCAGCCATGTTATGCAGATAAGCGATTTGCGGCTGGTGGCTTTACCGGATCAACTTTTGCTGGCGGGATTTCCGGATGCGGAAAGTTTGCGGGTGAGGCAGGCGCTGGTGGAACATTTACTGAATACGCCCTGGGCAGTAAAAATCAGAGAGCGATATCCCAACACGGAAATCCCGCAAGTCTTCTGGCACAGCACGTTGCTGCGTTACAGCGCGCAATACCTGCCCGAAACGCTGCGTGTCTGGTTCCGGAAAAACCGGCAGAAAGACTTTGGCTCGCTGAGTCTGCCGGTGAAACTGGTCATGACGAATTACAACTGGACTGAGACGTTCACATTAGCCTGAGAAACAAAAAGCCCGCATTGCGCGGGCTATAAGATTCACAACGAACGCTGCGCCGGAGACTATTTAATTTCCAGCACCTTCAGGCGCTCAGCCGGCGCCGTCGCTTCATCTTCTTCCGGTTGCCAGCCAGCCGGTTGCAGCGGAATATCTTCGCGATCAAAGGCCAGGTCGCCGCCGTCCACAACCTCGTCGCCGTGACGGATCCCTTTAAAATCGAAAAGATTCATGTCGTTAAGATGTGAAGGTACCACATTTTGCATTGCGCTGAACATGGTCTCAATACGGCCCGGATATTTTTTATCCCAGTCTTTCAGCATGTCGCCGATCACCTGGCGTTGAAGATTTGGCTGCGAACCGCACAGGTTACAAGGGATAATCGGATATTCGCGCGCAATCGCAAAACGCTCGATATCTTTCTCGCGGCAGTAGGCCAGCGGGCGGATCACGATGTGTTTGCCGTCGTCGCTCATCAGTTTTGGTGGCATCCCTTTCAGCTTGCCGCCGTAGAACATATTCAGGAACAGCGTCTGCAGAATGTCATCGCGGTGATGGCCGAGGGCAATTTTGGTACAACCCAGTTCTGTCGCAGTACGGTACAAAATGCCGCGGCGCAGACGTGAACACAGTGAACAGGTTGTTTTGCCTTCCGGGATTTTATCCTTAACGATGGAATAGGTGTCTTCGGTGACAATCTTATATTCCACGCCCAGTGTTTCTAAATACTCAGGCAGGATGTGTGCCGGGAAACCCGGTTGTTTCTGGTCAAGATTGACCGCCACCAGTGAAAAATTCACCGGCGCGCTTTGTTGCAGATTGCGCAAAATTTCCAGCATGGTGTAGCTGTCTTTCCCGCCGGAGAGACACACCATAATGCGATCACCTTCTTCGATCATACCGAAGTCAGCAATCGCTTTCCCTACGTCACGACGCAGGCGTTTTTGCAATTTATTGAGGTTGTACTGCTCTTTTTTATTAACTGTTTGATTATCTGACATTTTTATGTTCGATTCATCTGATGACGCAACAGGGAAAACCTGTAACG
The DNA here is from genome assembly GCF_019049695.1 of Rahnella perminowiae. Classification (NCBI taxonomy): domain Bacteria; kingdom Pseudomonadati; phylum Pseudomonadota; class Gammaproteobacteria; order Enterobacterales; family Yersiniaceae; genus Rahnella; species Rahnella perminowiae. The sequence continues at coordinate 306,379 of NZ_JAFMOT010000187.1, read as the reverse complement.
CGAGTTTCTTGTTCAGCATACCGGTCGGGTCGCTTTCATGCTTTACCGGCGGATGATAAAAGGCGGGTTCGTTCCCGCAGTCAGCATCCGGCATGCGTACGTGTGGCGCGTATGATACGGATTACGCCGTGAAAAGTCAGCGCGTTTTATAGCAGCATTCCAGCATGCGCCGATTGGGGAAAGGGAGTCGCCGGTCTGTTAAGGGTTTTTGTGCTTTTAATGACGCGCCGCTTATAAAGTGACGAAGGGCAAATACAGATGTTTCTGAATGAAGAGTCTGAAATGTTAACTAAGCTTACTGAAAACATTGTTAAATCAGGATCCCTTTCAGGAGAGAAAGTATGAACAGGAAAAACCTTATTGCCGCATCACTTGCTGCCGTATCCATTCTTTTTGTTGCAGGTTGTGCGTCTAATCAGGCGATTAAAACCACGGACGGGAAAACCATCGTCACGGACGGTAAACCTCAGGTAGATGATGATACCGGTCTGGTGTCTTATAAAAATGCCGAGACGGGTAAAACTGAGCAGATTAACCGCGACCAGGTTAAAAATATGAGTGAACTGGATAACTGATTTACCCTGAAATAACCCCTAAGGAGAGAACGATGAACAGGAATTTATTGCCACAAAAAATGTTATTACCTTTAGCTGCTATTATGTGTGTCGCTGCGCTATCAGGCTGCACCCGTACCAGTTATGCCATTCAGACCAATGATGCGCGAACCATTATCAGTGACGGTAAACCGAAAGAGGCCGATTCCGGCTTGCTCGAATACACTGATGCTAATGGTGTGAAACAGCAAATCAGCAAAACTGAAGTGAAACAGGTATCAGAACTCCCGAAATAAACCCGGTGCGTAATCTTTATTTTGTTTCCTATTAAAACCCGTCGTCAGGACGGGTTTTTTATGACATGAATACCGGTATCCGTTCCCCGCAATATGCTATTTTTCCCTGCTGAAAATCCCCGATAACTGTGTAGGAAAATATGCGCCAGAGAACTATTGTCTGCCCGTTAATTGAACATGAAGAAACATATCTGCTGTGTAAAATGCCCTCCGGCCGGGGTGTCTTTCCCGGTCAGTGGGCACTGTCAGGGGGAGGGATGGAGCCGGGAGAAACCATCGAACAGGCATTACTGCGTGAAGTGCGGGAAGAGTTGGGTGAATCGCTGGAACTGTCCCATATCACGCCCTGGACCTTCCGTGATGATATTCGCACTAAAACTTATCCGGATGGTCGCAAAGAAGAGATCTACATGATTTATCTGATCTTCCATTGCCAGGCGAAGAATACCCTCATCACCCTTAACGATGAATTTGAACGTTATGCCTGGGTGCGCAAAGAAGATTTGGCGAAGTACGATCTTAATGAAGCCACGCGCATGACGCTGAAACAGCGCGGACTGTTGTAAATAAACGGGCAGGGCTTCCGGCGGAAACCCTGCGTGATTTTCCCTATCGTTGTGACGTTACTACATGCCGTTTTAAGGCTTTTTCAGCCTGAGCCGCTTTCATGCCTTTTTCTGCGCTGCGATGCAATATCCAGCCAAAGAGCAGAATTGACAGGGCGCACAGCAGGAACAGGAGACGTCCCCACAGCGGGTTAGGTACCAGCACCATCAGCAGCAAACCCGCACCCATGTACATCGAAATCCGGCCGATTTTATCGCGTTGCAACCGGTCAAATTCATCCTGTTCATGGTCGGCATAGACAGGCGTTTCCCTATCGGTGAAGAACTGTTTGCGCCGGGTTTCACGCGCTGTATTGGTCTCACGATAAAACAAGGTGGTCAGGCAGAAAAACCCGCCGGTAAACACCAGATGCGCAAAGATGTTCCACATGATGGCCACATCCAGCAGCTCACGTGTCGTCAGCGAGATACCCAGCAGGCGGGCGACATCCGGTGCCGTGAACAGATTGGCGACGACATAAGACACGCATAATCCAAACAGTACAGTCACCCACGCGGCCCAGTCCGGGGTTTTGCGGATAAACACGCCGAGGAACAGCGGGACGACAATCGGTGCCTGCATCAGCGTGCCGACTTTCATCATCAGATCGAACAGGCTGACCGTCTGCATGGTATGCATATACTGCGCGACCAGGATCACCAGTACACCATTCACCACGCAGGCAATCTGGCCAACGCGCAACTGGTATTTGTCGCTGCGCTCACTGTGGCGGTTGATGACGGGCGTCCAGAAACTGCGTACAAAAATTCCCGAGTTTCGGTTCAGTGCACAATCCATTGAGGACATGGTGGCAGCAAACAATCCGGCCATCAGCAGGCCCACGGTGCCTGCCGGCATCGCGCGTTCAGCGAAAATCAAATACACCGCATCCGTTGCGTTTTTGCCGAGTTCCGGATGTGCAGTTGCCGCGTCAGGATACAAGATCGCTACCGCCCATGGCGGAATGAACCAGATAATCGTACCGGCCAGCATCAACACTAACGCGAACAATGCCGCTTTTTTGGCATTGAAGCTGTCTTTAGCATTCAGGAAACGGTACGAATCCTGCAGGTTATTGATGCTCTGTACATTCTTGATAAAGAAGAACAGAAAACAGGCCACCAGCAGGGAAATGTAATGCGGCCCAACGTCAGGGCCGGTAATGAAGCCGGACGGAAACTCAGTCACCAGTTTGACCGGGCCGCCGACTTTAAACAGTGCCACTGCCGCACAGGCGATAGAAATAATTGCTACTACCAGCGTCTGCACAAAGTCACTGGCCACCACGCCCCAGGCACCACTCAGCAGCGAAATCACCAGCACCACGGTGCCCGTCACCCACAGTGTCAGCGTGATGTCATGCCGGAATACTGCGCTGGCAAACACCGCCAGGCTGTTCAGCCATACGCCGGCACTGAGGATGCTCAGCGGAATGATCATCCAGGTGAAAAACTGTTCGTTGCCTTTGCCGAAGCGATGGTTGATGGCCTCGGTGGCAGTATCGACGCGCAACTGGCGAAAGCGTGCGGCAAACCACCACCAGGCAATCAGATAACCGAACACGTTACCTGCAAATACGCTGACGACATTGAAACCGTAGCGGTAAGCCTGACCGGCCGCGCCGGTAAACGTCCAGGCGCTGAACTGAATCATAAAGGCGGTCGCGCCAACCATCCACCAGAGCATTCGCCCGCCGCCGCGGAAATAATGGCTGGAGGAACCGGACGCCATTTTTTTGAAGGCATAACTGATGGCAATCATTAAGACGAAGTAACCGATCATGACCAGAACGTTAATATCCATTGTCGTTACTCTCTCGTTTGTAGGGTGAGATGTTTTTTGGTTATGTAATGAGCAAGCGTAGAAGAGGGAATGGAAATTAAAAGTCGGACAAATAAGAAATGCTTAGTTTGTTATCAAATTGTGATTCTGGTCGCTATTTGGGCTTATTGTCTGCTTTTGAGTCAATTCCGACTGGCGAAACTGAAGGTTCATTGCTTTATTAGTATGACTAAAGCGTGAAATCTCAACGGAGCAGCGGCGTGTAGCCGGGAGAAAACATGAAGTTAATTCAGCGCTGTAATGTGAAAGATGCGGGAACGGGGATCACGGTGGGCGCGATGCTGATACTGACGCTGATGGCCGCTTCTGCGGATGCACTGGCGGGCGAACCGGCATTTTTAAATACGGCACAAATGGCCGTTGTCCGTCAGCAACTGCATGATCACCGTGCGGCACCGCAAACGGCAGAGGCCTATCAGCACTTGCTGGCGGCGGCGGATTCCGCGCTGAAGAAGCCTGAACTGAGCGTCACTGACAAAGGGATGACGCCGCCCGGGGGATCGAAGCACGATTATCTCAGCCTGAGTGCGTACTGGTGGCCGGACGAAAGTAAATCCGACGGGCTGCCCTGGATCCGCAACGATGGCCATGTGAATCCCGCCAGTAAAAACGATCAGAGCGACGGGGTGCGGCTGGCCGATTTTACCGCACGGGTGCAGAACCTGACGCTGGCGTGGTATTTCTCCGGCGAACAGAAATACGCGGATAAGGCGGTCAGCCTGCTGCGTACCTGGTTTATCACGCCGGAAACGCGCATGAACCCGAATCTGAATTTTGCGCAGGGCGTACCGGGCATCTCGCCGGGACGCAACGCCGGTGTGCTGGATGGTCGCTATTTTTCCACCCGGATCGTGGATTCATTAGTGTTGTTGCGCGGGGATCCGGCATGGACGGACAACGACGAACAGCAAATGCGGGCGTGGATGCAGGCGTATCTCCGCTGGTTACAGGGCAGTAAAATCGCGAAAAAAGAAGGGCGCACAGAGAACAATCACGGTAACTGGTATGTGACGCAGGTATCGGGCATTGCATGGTATCTGGGGGATAACGCGGTGATTGGCGATATGGCGAAACTGATGAAAAGTAAGCTTGATGTACAGCTGAAACCTGACGGTACTCAGCCCGCCGAGCTGGCGCGCACACGTTCTTTTCATTACAGCTATTTCAATTTACAGGCGATCAGCATGATGGCGGTGCTGGCGCAGAAAAACGGCATTGACCTCTGGCATTACAAAACACCACAAGGCGGCAGCGTGCTGACCTCGCTGGATTTCATGGCGCGCTTTACCGATCCGTCGGTGCCGTGGCCGTACAAATCACTCGATCAGCTCCGTGTGCGTCCGGTGCCTTTGCTCTCCTGGGCGGATAACGCGACGGGGGAAAAACGTTACGAACAGTACATCCGCAGCGCGAAATTTACCTTGCCGCCGGCGGTGAAACCGGCATCCGGCGGTTATCACGAAGATGTTACGCGTGGTGCGGTAATGGAAGCCGAACGTGACACCTGGCTGCTGTCATTGCCGTCTTTTGCGGCTGGTTATGTCGCGCCGCAGCCGCCGGAGGTACAAAAATGAACCACTGGCAGCCGTTGCTGATAAGCCCTGACGGGGCGGAAAAACTGCACAGGCAGATTAACGCAGATTCCCCTCTGGGGGTGGCGCTGCGTGCGCAAATCGCCACGCTGGAAAACATGCTCATGCAGCCCGTGTCGGTTCCCGGCCAGGGTGAAGCGGGCGGCCCGGAGCATACGCAGCATAAGCAGAACTATCTGGGGATCAACCTGGCAGGGCGTTTCGCGTTGATCACAGGGGAGCCCCGTTATACGGATTACGCGCTGGCACTGCTGAACGCTTATGCTGACATTTATCCCTCGCTGGGCAGCGCAACCAGCAAAGACAGCAATACTCCAGGACGCCTGTTCCATCAGACACTGAATGAGAATATGTTCTGGTTGTACGCCGCCGAAGGTTATCACTGCGTGATGCCCTCACTTGATGCAGCTCAGCGTGAATATATTGAAGCTAATCTGTTTCGGGTGATGGCGGATGATGCACTGAAGCGGCACAGCCGCGATTTTGATATCGTGCATAACCACGGGATCTGGTCGGTGGCGGCGGCGGCGATCAGCGGTTACGCGCTGGGCGATCCGGCGCTGGTCGAAAAAGCGTTGTATGGTCTGAAAGGTGACAGTGAAAGTGGCGGATTCTTTGCCCAGCTCAGTCAGCTTTTTTCGCCGGACGGTTATTACATTGAAGGGCCCTATTATCACCGTTTCGCGCTGCGCCCGTTGCTGCTGCTGGCGGAGGCCATTGAACGGCGTCAGCCGGCGTTAAAGATTTATCAGTTCCGCGATCAGATTATCCGTAAAACCTGTGAAGCCCTGATGCAGACGGCATTCCCCGATGGCGTCTGGCCTGCACTGAATGATTCCTCTAAAACCATCAATATCCGTGATGACGGCGCGGTGATCGCCGCCAGCGTCTGCTATTCCCGCTATGGTCACCACCCGCAGTGGATCGCTGTCGCGCAACAACAACAGACGGTATGGGTCAGTGAGGCTGCGCTGGAACTTTCAGCTGCCCTGAAAGATGCTCCGGCAACGCCCGTGGACTGGGGAAGCGTCGAACTGCGTGATGGGCCGCAAGGCGCGCAGGGCGGCATCGGAATTTTGCGCAGTGGCGCAGAAAATCAGGCTATGGCGCTGATGTGGTATGGCCAGCACGGCAGTATCCCGCGCCTGCATTCGGCACTTAATCACGGCCATTTTGACGGACTGCATCTGAGCCTGTTCAGCTGCGGACGCGAGTTCCTGCGTGATTATGGCTTTGGCCGCTGGGTTAACGTCGAGCCCAAATTCGGTGGTCGCTATATTCCTGAAAACAATAGTTATTGTAAGCAGACCGTCGCACATAACACCGTGGTGGTTGACGAACAAAGCCAGAATGGCGGTAACAGTCTGGAGGCAGAAAAACGCTGGGGCGAACGGCATTTCTTTGTCACGGATAATCCGGCCGGACAAGGCATGAGTGCGCGGCTCGGCGGCTACTATCCGGGTGTCAATCAGCAACGCACGGTGCTGATGCTGAACCTGCCGGAACTGTCCTCGCCGCTGATCGTCGATGTATTCCGGCTTACCAGTCATGAACTCCATCAGTACGATTATTGCCTGCATCATCTCGGTCAGTTTGTCCGCACTGATACCAGCCTTCATGCAGCCAGCCAGCTAACGCCGCTTGGCGAAGGGCACGGATATCAGCATTTGTGGGATTGCGCACGGGCTGGGATGGCGGCGGGGGATTCGGCCTTATTCAGCTGGCTCGACGGTGACAGCTACCGCACGCTGATCAGCGCCTTCCCGGATGGCGGCGAACTGATTGTCGCCCGTACCGGTGCCAGCGACCCGCATTTCAACCTGCGTAATGAACCGGCATTACTGCTGCGAACCCACGGCACTCAGGCCCTTTTTGCCAGCGTATTTGAAACTCACGGTAACTTCGATGAAGCCAGCGAAACGTCCCTGGACGCGCGTGGCAAGGTCGAGCGGGTCAGCGTGGTCAGTCATGATGATCAACAAACCGAACTGAATATTTTCTTTGCTGCTCAACGGACGCTAAACGTTCGTATCAGTAACCGCGACGCGCCGGCAGCGCAAGACGCTTTCAGCGTGGCGTGGCAATCCGTTTCACCCCTGAATATCCCTGAATCATAAAGGAGTCATTATGTTTAACGATTTGAAAGGTCAGCGAGTCCTGATCACCGGTTCAACCAAAGGCATCGGGCTGGCTGCGGCAAAAGCGTTCGCGGCGGCAGGCGCAAAAGTCGGTATTAACGGCCACCGTCATGATGCCAGTCTCGACAAACTGGCGACAGAAATCGCTACAAACGGCGGTGAGGTGGTCTATTTTGGCGCAGATGTCACAAAGTCTGCAGAATGCGAAACGCTGGTGGCGAACTTTGTCGAACGGTTTGGCGGCATTGATGTGCTGGTCAATAACGCAGGCGGACTCGGCGGACGGCAGGGGCTGGAAAACATCGATGATGATTTTTATGACCACGTGATGGATCTTAATGCCCGTTCGGCGCTGATGGTGACGAAATTTGCCATTCCGCATTTGCGTCACGCGGCGAAACAGAGCGGCAGAACCACCTCGGTGATCAGCACCGGCTCGATTGCCGGCCGGGAAGGCGGCGGGCCAGGTGCCAGTCTCTACGCCGCCTCGAAAGCCTGGCTGCACAATGTGCACCGCAACTGGGTGAAGGAGTTCACCCGGGACAACATCCGCTTTAACGTGATTGCGCCGGGCACCATCGACACCGTCTTCCATGCGGATAAAAGTGCGGAAGTGCGGGAGAAAATTGCCGGTTCCATCGCAATGGGGCGCTTCGGCACGGCTGAAGAGCTGGCACCGTCTTATCTGTTTTTCGCCTCGCATGCCTGCAGTGGCTACATAACCGGTCAGATTCTGGATGTGAATGGCGGCCAGATGGCGCCATAGCGCACAGTTCGGGAGTTTCAGTGCGGCGCAGGCATGCAGCTCACCGCCGCCTGAACTATGATGACGGCAACCTGCACAGGAAAAAGGGAAGAATATGACGATGCAGTTTGAAACCGCTGCAGGCATGACCCGTGGCCTGAATACCCATATCGCCCGCGATATCGCCCGCAAAATTCTGTCGGGCGAACTGGCGTCGGGCGCGATCCTGCCGAGTGAAATTGAACTGGGCGAACAGTTTGGCGTCAGCCGCACCGCGCTGCGTGAAGCGCTGAAATTACTGACCTCCAAGGGGTTACTTGAGTCGCGGCCCAAAATTGGTACCCGTGTGAAAGAGCGTCCGCAATGGAACATGCTGGATCCGCAGTTGCTGGAATGGATGCAGGGCATGGAAGCGACAGAAGAGATCTATCATCAGTTTCTGGAATTCCGCAAGGCGATTGAACCGCATGCTACCGCGCTGGCTGCGGTGAATGCCAGTAAAGAGCAACGCATTGAACTGTCGCGTATTTACCGCCAGATGTGCCACGTCGCTGAAAATTTCGATGCCCAACATTGGGTGGATATCGATACGCAGTTCCACAGGATGATCTTCATCGCTTCCGGTAACTGTTTTTACGTGCCGTTCGGCAACGTTCTGACCACCATTTTTAAATGGTTTTTTGAGTATTCCTCAAAAGAAGGGGGGATGTGCCTCAGCGAACATCAACGCATTTACGAAGCCATCATGGCCGGCGACGAAGGCGCGGCGTTTTCAGCCTCACTGAGCCTGATGAAAGGGCATAAGCACCGGTTACACCAGAGATAACGCTCAGTAAAACCGTCTCATTCTATTTCCCCCGCTGCGCAGATCTTTCTGCGCATTTTTATGTCTGATGATCCCCGGAAGTGATTTCTGATACAAAAATGAAACAAATGTCACGGGCGGTTACGCCACAGTGCCAGTGGCTCATATAGACTTGTCATAATTATTACGGTCTAATCATTTTATCAGGAAAATATATTTTTATTACACACATTGATTAAAGTTAATTATTTTATTCATTAAACCGGTGAATGTATGAAAATACTCAAGGTCAGTGATTTCTTCCTTTCGAAACATCATGCTTTTAGTTTATTCGATATGAACCGTCAGTCGATGGAAGATGTGCACAGGCATGAATTCGATGAGTTAGTTATTGTCCGCAACGGCAGCGGATTTCATATCATTAACGACCAGGTGGAATTTATTCATAAAGGTGATTTTTTTATCGTCAGCGCTCATGATACCCACTGCTATGAATCCACCAATAAACTATCAATTACCAATATATTACTGCATAAACAACGACCCTTTCATTTTATCAATAACATTGATCAACTCACTGCGGGGATAAAAGAATATACCACCTCAATAAAAAAACGGCGTACCGGATTAACGGACGCGGAACTGACGACAGTGACTGAACTGACCGATAAAATTACCTGCCAGTGGGACACCCGTTATGATAACGCCTACTTTGCTGCTTCAGAATCTTATCTCTTATCGATGATAGTCATGCTGTACCAATGTGCCACCCGCAGGGAATGCCGGGCCAGTCCGACAGAATCCGGCAAGCGACATCTGCTGAATTATTTACGCGAAAATTACGCGTGCAGTATTAACTGGGATTATTTGTGTGAGGAAAGTGGTGTGGCAAAAAGAACCATGTTCAGATTTATCAAAGAAATGACCGGCTTTACGCCCGAAAAATTTCAGTTGCGTTACCGTTTATTAAAAACCCAGGAGTTATTACGCACCTCCGATTTAACTGTCGGCAAAATTGCTACCCGGTGCGGTTTCTCCACCACATCCCGCCTGACGGAGGCCTATAAAAAACAATTTCACAGAACCCCCTCTCAGGAACGAATGAGAGTCAGTAATAGTGTCCTTAAAGCGCACTATTAATAATAACCGTCATAAACAAGAAACGTCTAATAGGGAATCATAATAACAGCAGGTGTTAAGGACAGCTCACGAATTATTTTTTTCACCGTTACCTCTGAAGGACATGATTATGTCAACCATTAAACAACCTAATCCCTGGTACGTCGGGGTGGTTTCCGGCATGGCATCATATATTGATTCTGCCGCAATTGTTTCAAACGGAACGGCCCTGGTTATTTATCAGAAAGCAATAGGAACAACATCGGCTCAGATCGGCATACTTTCCGGCATATTAACGCTGAGTATTGCACTGGGTGCTTTTCTGGGCGGCAGGCTGGGGGATTGTTATGGCAGACGCAAAGTCTTTATTGTCACTATGGCGATGATCATTATGGGTACGCTGTTGCTGGCTTTCGGTAATACCTTTCCGGTGCTGCTGACCGGCACATTGCTGGTCGGGCTGGCCACCGGCGCAGACTTGCCGGTATCTCTGGCGACCATTGCCGAAGCCGCAACGGATAAAAATCGCGGGAAAATTATCGGACTGTCGAATTTACTGTGGTTTTTGGGGATTGGTACAACCATGGCGATTTCAGCCATCGTCGGCGGCTGGGGGCGTCCGGGTGCGCAGATTATGTATCTGCATGTCTGCGCTGTGGCCGTGATTTTGCTGGCGTTGCGCTGGACAATTCCGGAGTCTCCATTGTGGCTGATTGCCCGAAACGAACGGCGTGCAGGAATTGTCACGGTACGTGCGCAGAAAGCCTCGTTTAAGGATCTTATTCACGGGAAATACCTGTGGCCTTTTGTAGCGCTGTGTCTGTTCTATGCCTTTACCAATCTGGCCGCGAATACCGGCGGTCAGTTTGGCACGTATATTGCGGTGAATGTCGTGGGTATTTCCGTCGGGCAACATTCACTGTGGAACCTGCTGACTATGCCGGTCGGTGTATTTGCCGGGATCATGTTTATGCGTTTTGTCGATACACCAAAACGCATCCCGGTATTTATTCTGGGGGCATGTTGTTTTGCGGGGGGATTCTTCCTGCCGGTATTATTTAAATTTTCTCCCGCATCCTGGTTCTGCTGCTTATTTTTTACTGCCATAGGCAGCGGCCTGGCATTTGAAGGGATAATGAAAGTCTGGTCGCAGGAATCTTTCCCGACCATGCTCCGCTCTACTGCGCAAGGTATTATCGTCGCTATTTCCCGGTTGTTATGCGGTGTGCTGGCATTTATTACGCCTCTGCTGCTCGATGCCGGTCCGCTGGTGTTGTATACCCTTTTATCCGCTACGGTGGCTTCCGGTTTGTTGATCGGCTGGATCTGTTTCCATGGCAAACAACGGAATGAATTCAACAGCGAGGCCGGTACGGTGACTAAAGAAACGGCATCTGAATATCCGGCATCCGTTATCAAGCAAATCTAGTGGTTTATTTTACCGCTCAGGCAATATTACATGAGGACTCAGGAATATGCTCACAGTGATCAGACTTACATTAAATCAGGAATCAGCATTGTACGGTGTGCAGGAATTTCCGGTATTAGGCTGGGAAATTGCAAGCCATAACAGAAATGTCCGGCAAACCGCTTACCGGATCCAAATTAGCCAGGATCAGGGTTTTGATAAAATCCTGTTTCGGGGCGAATGGCAGGACAGCGAATATTCTAATAATGTCACCCTGAATGAATTCACTCTCATCTCTTCACAGCATTATTTTATCCGGGTGCAGATCCGTGATAATTATGGCGACACCAGTGCCTGGAGTTCGCCTGCGGAGATGATTTCCGGCGTGCTTTATCCCCGTGAATGGCTGGCTGATTTCATCACCGTCGAAACGCCGGCAGATAAAGATAATTCCAGAGCGACACTGTTACGGAAATCTTTTGTTCTGAACCGGGCAGCAGATATTCAGTCGGCTTTTATTCATGTCAGTGCGCTCGGGCTTTATGAATGCCATCTCAACGGTTGTAAAGTCGGAGAAGATAGCCTGACGCCGGGTTGGACGAGTTATCACAACCATTTACTTTATCAGACTTACGAGGTAACCGGTCATCTGAAAAAAGGTGAAAATGTCCTGGGTGCCATTTTAGGTGCAGGCTGGTACAAAGGTGACATGGGTTTCAGCCGTCATCGTAATTATTATGGTGAACGGAGCGCGCTTATTTCTCAGCTGATGATTAATTATAAAGATGGCTCACGTGAAATTGTGGTCAGTGATGAAAGCTGGAAAGGATACGATTCAGCCATTCTGTTTTCAGAAATCTATGACGGTGAAATTTACGATGCACGCCGGGAAACTCCCGGCTGGTGTGCGCAGGGTTTCGCAGAAGATGGCTGGCGGCCCGTCAGCGTGGTGGCGCATGAAAAATCCACGCTGGTGGCGCAGGGAAGTAACACGGTCAGAAAAATGGGAGAAATTAAGCCTGTTGCGCTGATCACGACGCCGCAGGGCGACACTGTTATTGATTTTGGCCAGAATCTCAGTGGCTGGGTTGCGTTCAGGGCCAGCGGCAAGGCGGGTGATAAAGTGGTATTGCGACACTTTGAGGTGCTCGATGCGCAGGGTAATGTGTATCTGGATAATCTGCGCACTGCCAGACAGCGAACCGAGTATGTGCTCAAAGGCGAGGCCGAAGAGACCTGGCATCCGCACTTTACCTGGCAAGGTTTCCGCTTTGTGAAAGTTGAGCAATATCCGGCGCCGCTGGATCTGAATAACTTCACCGCCATTGTTTTGCACTCCTCGATGGAACAGACCGGGCATTTCGCCTGCTCAGACCCGGCGCTGAATCAGCTACATCACAATATCCTTTGGGGGCTGAAAGGTAATTTTGTTGATGTGCCGACGGACTGCCCGCAACGCGACGAGCGGCTGGGCTGGACGGGCGATGCGCAGATTTTTTGCCGTACCGCGAGTTACCTGATGCAAACCCGTAATTTTTTCGCCAAATGGCTGACCGATCTTCGTTATGATCAGACGCCTGAGGGCGGTGTGCCGCACGTTGTCCCGGATATCCTGACCGGCTATTGTGGCAAAGACCGGCTGCTGTCCGAAGGCGGAACCCATTCCGCATCGGCCTGGGCGGATGCCGCAGTGATCAACCCGTGGACGATGTACCTGATGTATGGCGATACGCAGGTGCTGGAAAACCAGTACGCCAGCATGAAAGGCTGGATAGATTTCATGACCGTGCATGCTGAAAACCACCTCTGGCATTACAAATTACAGTTTGGCGATTGGGTGGCGCTGGATGCCAAAGAGGGCAGTTATTTCGGTGCCACGCCCGATGACCTGACGTGCACGGCGTATTATGCGTATTCCACGCAATTGTTTGCCAAAGCGGCGAAAGCGCTGAACCGCACTGAAGACTATCAGCATTACGATGCCTTACATCAGGCCATTGTCAGGCGTTTTCAGGAGGAATTCTTCACTCCATCCGGCCGTCTGGCGGCCAGAACGCAAACCGCACATATTCTGGCCCTGTACTTTAATCTGGTTCCTGATGCGTTCCGTCAGCGCACCACCGATACGCTGGTAGAACTGCTTAATGAACACGACGGGCATTTAGTCACCGGCTTCGTCGGCACGCCATATTTCTGTCACGCACTCAGCCAGAATGGCCGGAACAAAGAGGCGTGGAGTTTACTGCTGAAAGATGATTTCCCGTCATGGCTGTACCAGGTGAAAGCCGGTGCCACCACGGTCTGGGAACACTGGGACGGCATCAAACCGGACGGCAGCATGTGGAGCGCGGACATGAACTCCTTCAATCACTATGCTTACGGCGCGGTGGGCGAATGGCTCTACCGGGTGGCGGCCGGGATTGAAGCCGATGAAGAGCAGCCGGGTTTCAAACACGCCATCATCAGACCACAGACCGGCGGCGGCCTGAGCTGGCTGGATACCCGCTATCAGTCCATTTACGGTGCAATCGGTGTGCGCTGGGAAGTGAACGGCCAGAAGGTGAAGCTTTGTGTCTGTATTCCGGCGAATACCTCCGCCACACTGATTCTGACAGACGGCCAACATGTGGAGGCGGCGGACGGGATTGATTTTGTGCGCTGTACTGATGGGTATACCGCAGAGGTGGGGTCGGGGGAGTATCGGATCGAATACCGGTTAGTTTAAGGTCAAGACATTGGGTTGCCACCCAAACGGGCTTCAAGGTCAAGACCGTGGGCGTCGGCCCACACCGACCAGAGACCCGGTAACGCGCGGGCCTCTGGACTCCGCGCTTTTTTAACTGCCCGCTACCGCTTGCTGGCTATGTTTCAGGTACCGCAGTGACAGGCTTGAAATCTTGCCGCTGCGCGGTGCCTTCTCTCGGTGTTACTTGGCCTGTGGCCTCGCCCTTCGGGCCGTCACTTCGTGACGTTGTCTCGCATAGCTCGACCCGAGCCACAGGTCTCGAAGCCGCTCCGTTCAGCAAGATTTCTGAATCGCCTTCAGCTTTTTTAAAACCACAATCAGTTAAGTTGCGCAGTAGAAGCCAGAGGCCGGTTCCAAAATCACGCCGGACGAGAGGTGGAAAACCGCGCGGTATTTTGCGCGGGTTGTAACCCGATGGGAGGGCACCGCGCAGCGGCGGGATTTTGCGGCTATCACCGCGCCCGCTGAAACATAGCCTCCAGCGGAGCGCGCAGTGAAAGAGCCCGGGGGTCTTGGGGGCGGCGGCGATAAGCCGCCCCCAAGTCGGTGTGGGCCGACGCCCACGACTTTGAACTTGAAGTTGAGAAAAAAGACTCAAGACTCTGATTCGGTCTTCTTACCCGCCAGCATGGCCAAAAAGTCATATTTCTGTTGTAACTCTTTCTCCGCCGCCGCATACAACATGTCTGCCACTTCCGGCTGTTGGGCATTTAATCTTCTGAACCGCTGCTCATTATTGAGCGTATCGGTCAGCCCGCCGGATGGCGGTCTGGAATCGAGAGTCAGTGCCGGTTTACCTTCTTCCACGCGACGCGGATCGAAGCGGTACAGCGGCCAGAAACCGGTGGTGGTCAGTTGTTTCATCTGGTCGTGGCTGAGCGCCAGATCATAGCCGTGTTCTTCACACGGGCTGTACGCAATAATCAGCGACGGCCCCGGATACGCTTCGGCTTCCTGTATAGCTTTGACGGTCTGGTTAAGCTGGGCACCGAGCGATATCTGCGCGACATACACATGACCGTACATCATCATGCTCACCCCCAGATCTTTGCGCGATTTGCGTTTGCCCTGTTCGGCGAATTTCGTGACTGCGCCGAGCGGGGTGGCTTTCGATTGTTGTCCGCCGGTGTTGGAATAACATTGTGTATCGAGCACCAGCACGTTGACGTTTTCGGTCAGACTCAGCACATGATCCAGCCCGCCGAAACCAATGTCATAAGCCCAGCCGTCACCGCCAATCAGCCAGATAGATTTGTCTACCAGATAATCCGCATCCGTTGATAACTGACGCGCATCCGGTGTGCCGATATCTGCCAGAATTTTACGCAACGCCGTGACATGTCCGCGTTTCACTTCCGGTGCGGAGGTGTCATCGCGCAGTCCGCCGAGCACGTCAGCCGGAATATGCTCTTCCAGTGAAGTCAGCAGACGCAGCACGCGGCGGCGATGCTGATCAACGGTCAGGCGGAAGCCCAGCCCGAACTCGGCGTTGTCTTCAAACAGAGAGTTTGCCCATGCCGGACCACGGCCATCAGAGTTGGTGGTGTAAGGCGTTGAGGGCAGATTACCGCCATAAATAGAGGAACAACCGGTGGCATTAGCGATCAGCAAACGGTCGCCATAAAGCTGGGTCAGCAGTTTGATGTAAGGTGTTTCACCACAGCCTGAACAGGCACCGGAGTACTCAAACAACGGGGTGATCAACTGAGAGGTGCGGATATCAATACGTTCCAGCGTGGTTTTATCAATTTCCGGCAGTTTAAGGAAGAAATCGTAACTGGCGCGTTCTTCTTCAAGATGGGTGATGCGATCCGCCATATTAATGGCTTTGACCGACGGATCCTGACGGTCTTTCGCCGGACAGACTTCAACGCACAGATTACAGCCGGTGCAGTCTTCCGGTGCGACCTGCAAGACATATTTCTGACCGCGCATGTCGCGGGATTTCACATCCAGCGATTGCAGCGCAGACGGGGCGTCTGCCATAAATTCCGGCTGAACCACTTTGGCGCGGATCGCCGAATGCGGGCAGGCGGCGACACAGTGATTGCATTGCGTGCACAAATCCGGCTTCCAGATCGGCACTTCTTCGGCAATGTTACGTTTTTCCCATTGGGTGGTGCCGGTCGGCCAGGTGCCATCCGGCGGGAAGGCCGAGACCGGCAGCGCATCGCCAAGACCTGCCAGCATAGTGGCAGTGACGGTTTTGACGAAATCCGGTGCTGCGTCGGACACAATCGGCGGACGTTTGCGGGGATTTTCAGGAACAGGTTGCAGCGGCACGGCGACCAGTTCTTCCAGCGTGGCGGCCAGCGCCATCCAGTTGCGGGTCACGATCTCTTCACCTTTGCTGCGGTAACTGCGGGCAATCGCGCCCTGCAATTCTTTCAGCGCGTCATCTCCCGGCAGAATCTGTGTCAGGTGGAAAAACGCCATCTGCATGACGGTATTAATGCGTGCACCAAGTTTACATTCGCGGGCGATTTTGGCTGCGTTAATCACATAGAAACGCGCCCCGCGCTCAAGCAGTGTGGCCTGTACTTCGAGCGGTAAACGTGACCAGACCTCACCGGCGCTGAACGGGGTATTGAGCAGGAAAATGCCCCCCGGACGCAGACGTTCTGCCATCTGATACAAATCGATAAACTGCCACTGATGACAGGCGACAAAATGCGCCTGACTCACCAGATAGGCGGATTTGATCGGCTTTGTACTGACGCGCAGATGTGACACCGTCAGGCCACCGGCCTTTTTAGAGTCATAAACAAAATAACCCTGTGCGTACATTGGCGTGCTGTTGCCGATAATCTTGATATTGTTTTTGGTGGCCGACACGGAACCATCGCTGCCCAGCCCGTAGAACAGGGCTTCGAGCGACGCGTGCTGTGGTAACTCTTCTTCTGCGACCGGCAGCGACAAGCCGGTGATGTCGTCATAAATGCCGACGGTAAAACGCGGGCGCGGCTGGCTGAGTGACAGTTCACGGAACACGGCGAGCACGCAATCCGGCCCGAATTCTTTTGAGGATAAGCCGTAACGGCCGCCGGTCACTTTTGGCAGTGAATCACGTTCGCCACGCGAATACGCTTCCGCCAGCGCAGTCATCACATCAAGGTATAACGGTTCTGCCAGCGCACCCGGTTCTTTGGTGCGGTCAAGCACGGCAATGCTTTTTACCGTTTGCGGCAGCACAGATAACAAATATTCAGCGCTGAATGGCCGGTACAGCCGCACTTTCAGCACGCCCACTTTCTCGCCGCGGGCCATCAGGGTTTCAATCACTTCTTCTGCGGTGCCGATCCCGGAACCCATCAGCACAATCACCCGTTCAGCCTGCGGATCACCGATATATTCGAACGGCTTATATTCACGACCGGTGAGGGCAGCAAAGGCCTTCATCGCGTCGATAACGTGCTGGCAGGTAGCATTGCAATAAGGATTAGTGGCTTCACGGGACTGGAAATAGGTGTCCGGGTTAGCCGAGGTGCCGCGGATCACCGGATGATCCGGTGACAGCGCGCGGGCGCGGTGGGCGTCAATCTGCGCCTGCGGCAACATCAGCCGGAGGGTGTCATCACTGAGCGGCGCAATTTTGTTGATTTCGTGTGAGGTACGGAAACCATCGAAGAAATGGATAAAGGGTACGCGGCTGTTGAGACTGGCAACCTGAGAAATCAGTGCAAAATCCTGCGCTTCCTGCACGCTGGCCGCAGAGAGCAGGGCGCAGCCAGTCTGGCGCACGGCCATGACATCAGAATGATCACCAAAAATTGACAACGCATGGGTTGCCACGGTACGCGCCGCCACATGCAGCACAAACGGCGTCAGCTCACCGGCCAGCTTGTAAAGCGTCGGGATCATCAGCAACAGACCCTGCGACGACGTGAACGAGGTTGACAGTGCGCCGGTTTGTAACGCGCCATGGACGGTAGAAATCGCACCGGCTTCCGACTGCATTTCCATGACGGCCGGGACATCGCCCCACAGATTTTTCTTTCCTTCGCCTGACCAGGCTCCCGCAATTTCGGCCATGGTTGAACTGGGCGTGATCGGGTAGATAGCAATCACTTCATTGGTGCGATAAGCCACGGAAGCGACTGCATTATTACCATCAGTGGTGATCATGGAATACCTTTTGCTTTGCTCATAATGGCGGCCAGCGGAAAAGTCGTTTTGCTGGCGAGAATGTTAAAAGCTTAGCAGAGGCCGGATTAATCGATTTATCCTGATTGTGTGCAGGGCTATTTCAGCTGGTATTTGAAGTGGTTACGCAATGACCACAGGCACTGGGATTATTATTAGCCGCTGTGCTTCAACCGGTTTGAGACAGCGGCTAAATAGGGTACAGAAGAAATGCCCGAGGGGATTAATTAATATCGATACGTTTTATTCCTTTCACCGACATCAGCGCTTCATACAATTTATCCACACTTTGTTTCGGCCGCAGGATCACATCCAGAACCAGTTCACATTTACTGTCATCTTCGTCGCGCTGATTAATTTTGATATGGCCCGGACGAATTCGCATTTTTTGTAACGCCAGTAACACCACCGGCACACTTTCCGGCAGCAGACGTATTTCAATTAAATGGTGATGTCCGACCCAGTGGTTGCTGATCTGGCGGAAAACCTCCAGCACAATTAATGTCATGAACGCGCCATAGATGCCGATTTCATAGAGTCCGCTACCTATCACCAGCCCGATGGCGGCGGTCACCCAGAGTCCGGCCGCGGTGGTTAAACCTTTCACAATCTGTTTCTGAATAATAATGGTTCCGGCGCCAAGGAACCCCATGCCACTGACCACCTGTGCCGCCACACGGCTCGGGTCAAAGCTGACGTGAGTTTGCATCAGAATATCGGCAAAGCCGTATTTCGATACAATCATAAACATGGCGCTGCCAATCCCTACCAGTATATGAGTACGCAGACCGGCCTCTTTGGCACGTAACTGACGCTCAATACCAATTAAGCCGCCCAGGGCACCGGCGAGGGCAATACGAAGTAAAAAGTCGGTCAGCATGCAAGCTCCTTATCATTATATTTTCCAGACAATGCAGGGGAAAAAGTGGTTAATTACTGTTAATTTTATTAGCCAAAGAAATAACCCGTAGAAATAAAATGTGTCTGAGTGTTTAAATTTAAGATTATTTTAGGAAAAAGTTGATGTTATTTTACTGAAGGGCTCGACTCAGGCGAAAAACGTCGGATATGATGGCGACTCGCAAAAAATCCCCGTCATATTCAGGAGCAGTACAGATGATCACTGCGTTTCGCGTGTTACTGGCCGCCGGTGTGCTGGTGTTAGCCGCATGCAGCAGCCATGACGATTCGGCTGATGTTCCCCAAAAAGGTAACAGCGTTAATATCGGGCAACGTACCGTGAACATGGACAGCCCGGCGTATGCAGCCTGTTCAATGGCGGGCGGGCAATTACGGATGGCGCCGCAACTCGATGGCAGCCGCGTCGGTATGTGTTCGCTGGCCAACGGTCGCCAGTGCTCGGAAAGTGCGCTGATGCAGGGCGTGTGTAAAGCCTGATAATCGCCAGACAGCCGTCTGGCGTTTTTGCATTTAACGCGGCAGCAAATTGCCCGTTTACATCCGGTCTTTCAAACGATAAACCAACTGGTGTTTGCCCTGGGTGAGGGTCAGCTTGCTATCCTGCAAGGTGAGCGCCGCACCGTTATTGAGCACATCACTGATCACATGATCCCATTTATTCAGGTTTTCATCCGGGCATAACATCATGGTGGATGCGAGCCCTTTTACGGTCAGTACATTATTATGCAACTGACCCTGACCCATGAAGTTATTACACATTTTGCCGGATATGTGCATGTCTGAGCCAAATTCAATTTCCGGAATGCGTCCTTGCGCAGCAGGGACAGTCTGCCCATCTACGCTCAGCAACTCAAAACGGTGATGCTGCAGATCAGTCTGTTTAACGCCAGTGTTCTGATTCATGCTGCAAGCCCCCAGAGTTATTGCGGCGGCCAGAACAAACAGTGACTTTTTCATCTTCTCTCCTGAGAAATATTCCTTTGGCGCTTGCCATGTCGATACATTCAACTGACTTATGCGATATTTTCTGAAGCATTATAGCGTGAATGAATGAGAATTTTAAGCCCTTAACTCCCTCGCCTGCGAAGGGGAAGGAGCTTAAAACCTTACCTGTCTTTATCCCGTCATCTTCCCATCATAAAAACGTCATTTTAGCCCGCTAGGTTATGCCCATCATGGTTCAGAGAGATGCATCGCGGCATGAGCTTTTTATCACTCCGTCATATCCGGAAATCCTGGGGAACAAAAATTGCACTCAATGACATCAGCTTTGATGTGGAAGAGGGTGATTTTATTGCCTTACTCGGCCCCTCAGGCTGCGGAAAATCGACATTACTACGGACCATTGCCGGGCTGGAAACAGCAGAAAGCGGCACGTTATATTTTCAGCAATCTGATGTCACCACGCTGACGCCTTCTCAGCGCAAGCTGTCGATGGTGTTCCAGTCTTATGCATTATTCCCGCACATGAATGTTCGCGAAAATCTGCTATTCGGATTGCGCGCACGCGGTGAAGACAAGCGGCATTTTGCGACGCGGCTGGCGGATGTCAGCAAGCTGATGGAACTGGAACCTCTGCTCGACAGGTTACCTGCGCAGCTTTCCGGTGGTCAGCAACAGCGCGTGGCGCTGGGCAGGGCGGTGATTGCCAATAACAGGCTGTGCCTGATGGATGAGCCGCTGTCTAATCTTGATGCCAAACTGCGCCAGAGTATGCGCCGCGAAATCCGTGCAATTCAGAAAAAGCTCGGCCTGACCTTGTTATATGTCACCCACGATCAGACAGAAGCGATGAGCATGGCCGACAAAATCATCCTGCTCAACGACGGCTGTATTGAACAGCACGACACGCCGGATAACCTTTACAACAACCCGACCAGTATTTTTGCCGCGCAATTTATTGGCGCGCCGCCGATGAATATTCTGCCGCTCGAACGCCGCGGGCAGCATCACTATCTTGCCGGTACGCCGTTGCCCGTGGTGGAAAACTTTAATGAAAACGATCTGAGTCTTGGTCTGCGAGCCGAAGATATTCAGCTGATTTCGCCTGAACACGCCAGTTTGACCGCGCAGGTGGTCAGCCATGAATACATGGGGGCAGATACCCTGGTGGCCTGCGCACTGACCGGCTATCCGGCGCTGCTGACAGTGAAAGTTGCGGGCATGAAACGTTTTGCCGACGGCCAGAGAATCGGGCTGCAATGGACCACGGGCGCACAATATTTTTTCATCACAGCAGACGGAAAACGCTGCTTCCACGCTGAGCAATCCTGTTTGCAGTCAGATCAGAGAGTTGCCGTGTAGTTGTCATTTTTTGCAGTTATTTATTTTTCTGACTCATACAACGCCTATTGCCGAAGGGAAAATTATGTCTATTGTTCACCGTTTTTCACGTCTTGCTACCGCCGTTCTGCTCATCACCAGCACCTCTGCTTTTGCAGCAGATCCGGTGAAACTCCAAATGTATTACCCGATTGCTGTCGGTGGGAAAATCAGTCACACGGTGGATACGCTGGTGGAAGATTTCCAGAAAACGCATCCTGATATCAGCATTCAGCCGGTCTATACCGGTGATTACGCCACGACGGTCACCAAAGCGCTTACTGCATTTCGTGGCGGCAATGCTCCGCAAATCGCGGTAATCGGCGATATCGAAGCATATTCCCTGATCGACGCGGGCGCGATTTTGCCAGTCAGCGATCTGGCGAATGACGCGGACGGCAAACAATGGATCGACGGCTTTTATCCGGCCTTTATCCGCCATATTCAGGGCAAAGTGTGGAGCATTCCATTCCAGCGTTCGACGGTCGTGTTGTACTGGAATAAACAGGCGTTTGAGAAGGCCGGTCTGAATGGCGACACACCGCCTGCCAGCTGGCAGCAGGTGGTCGATTTCGGTAAAAAACTGGTCGTGCATGACGGTTCTCAGGTGAAGCAGTGGGGCATTGAAATTCCTTCCACCCCAAACGGTTACTGGAATTTCCAGGGGATTGCAGCCACCAACGGCGGCCATCTGGATAATGGTAAAGGTACGGCGGTGACTTTCGACACGCCAGCCAACGTAGAAGCCCTGCAATGGCTGACTGATCTGGCGCAGAAGGAAGCGGTTTCACCGAAAGGTACTATTGCCTGGGGCACCACGCCGCAGGACTTTATCGACGGTAAAACCGCGATGATGGTCACGACCACCGGCAACCTGACTACCGTGCGTGAAAATGCCAAATTCCCGTTCGGCGTAGCGATGCTACCGGAGAAAACGCAGCGTGGCAGCCCGACCGGCGGTGGCAATCTTTACGTCTTCAAAAACACTACGCCGGAACAACAGAAAGCGGCGCTGACGTTTATCCGCTGGGTTTCCGCTCCGGAGCAGGCCGCGCGCTGGAGCATCGCCACCGGGTATGTCGCGACATCGCCTGCCGCGTGGGAAACCCCGGTCATGCAGGATTATGTGAAACAGGTTCCGCAGGCACTGGTGGCCCGCGAACAGCTGAAATATTCACAGCCGGAACTTTCAACTTATAACAGTGTGCAAATCCAGGAACTGATGAACCACGCGATTGAAGCTGCCGTCACGCAGGCAAAAACGCCAGCCGAGGCGCTGAGTTCGGCGCAGAAACAGGCTGACCGGCTGCTGAAACCTTATCAGTAAGGATAAAAAGGAACAGCATGAGCACATTTCACGCGGTCCTTCCGGCCACCCGCACACGCGGGTTGTCATTACAACTTTATGGCTATCTGTTGGTGTTGCCTGCTTTAGGATTTCTGCTGTTATTTACCCACTATCCGGCGCTGGCAACGGTATGGGAAAGCCTGTTCAGCGCTGCCCGCAGCGGGCATCCGGCGCAGTTTGTCGGACTGGATAACTACCGTGCGCTGCTCGATGACGATGTGTTTATGTTGTCATTACGCAATAATTTACTGTACGCCCTGATCACCATTCCGCTGTCCGTCGCGCTTGCGCTGCTGATGGCGCTGGCGGTAAACCGCCGTCTGCGGGGGAATGCACTGACCCGCGCCGCTTTCTTTATTCCTTCGCTGTTACCGATGGTGGCGATTGCCAATCTGTGGCTGTTTTTCTATACGCCTCAGCTCGGTTTGCTTAACAAAATGCTGGCGTTGTTTTCGTTGCCAGCGGTCAACTGGCTGGGCGAGCCGGGTACGGCACTTTACAGCCTGATGGCGGTTTCAGTCTGGCGTGAGGCCGGATTCTTCATGATTTTCTATCTGGCCGCATTACAGCAAATCGACCCGCGACTGGCTGAAGCGGCACAAATCGAAGGGGCATCGCGCCGCTATTTCTTCCGGCGGGTGCAGTGGCCATTGCTGATGCCGACCACATTATTCGTGCTGATCAACGCCTCGATGAATGCCTTCAGGATTGTCGATCAGGTGATTGCGATGACCAACGGCGGACCCGACAACAGCACCAGCTTGCTGCTGTTTTACATTTACCGCACGGCATTCAGTTACTGGGATTTACCGGCCGCGTCGGCAATGACTGTGGTACTGCTGGTGATCCTGGCCGTTATCGCGCTGATTAAATTCAACCTGCTGGATAAAAGGACGCACTATCAGTGAAACCATTTTCTTTCAGCCGTCTGATCCTGAATTTTACTATCTGGCTGGCGGCGTTACTGTGGTTTTTACCGGTGCTGGTCGCGGTCTGGGTAGCTATTCATCCGGCATCGGTGCAGGGCAGTTTTTCACTGTTTGCGCCGCTCACTTTGCAGAATTTCATTAATGCCTGGCAGGCGGCACCGTTTGCCCGCTACTTTATGAATACCACCTTGCTGGTGCTGATGATTGTGGTCTGTCAGCTGATTCTGGCAACACTGGCAGCGTATGCCCTGGTGCGGTTTAAACTCAAAGGTGCCGGGTTTATCTTCGCGCTGATCCTGCTGCAACTGATGATAAGCCCCGATGTGCTGATCCTGAATAACTACAAAACCATTGGTGCGCTCGGGTTGCGCGATACGCTGGCGGGCATCGCGCTGCCGTATTTTGCCTCGGCGTTTGCCATTTTCCTGCTGCGCCAGACGTTTAAAAGTATCCCGCTGGTACTGGAAGAAGCGGCGGTGGTGGAAGGTGCCAGCCGGTTTTATATCCTGCGCAAAATCTACATTCCGCTGGCGAAACCGATCTACGTCGCCTTCGCGCTGGTATCTGTCAGCTTCCACTGGAACGATTTCCTCTGGCCGTTAGTGATCACCGATTCAGTCAAAGTGCGGCCGGTCACGGTCGGATTGCAGTTATTTTCCGCGCCGGAGCAGGGCGTGCAATGGGCGCTGATCAGCGCCGCCACCCTGATGACGGTGTTACCGCTGCTGGTACTGTTTCTGATATTTCAGCGTCAGTTTGTTCAATCCTTTATGCGGGCAGGGATCCGGTAAGATCCCGACAGGAGAATATTATGACCGTGTCCATGTTATCCCCTTTATTATCTGAACGGCAGGAACAGGCACTGGGCAATGTCAGTTCGCTCTATCAGTTGCCGGAAGTCCACGACGCGCTGGTCAATGGCGCAAGGCTGCGCTTCGGGCTGATTGCTGACCCGCAATACGCCGATGCTGAACCAGAGAAAATCCGTTACTACCGCAACAGCCTGAATAAACTGGCCACCGCCATCAATGAGCTTAATGATCTCAAACTCGATTTTGTCGTCACCCTTGGCGATCTGGTGGACAGAGACTGGAGCAGTTTTCAGGCCGTTCTTGCCCGTTATGACGCGCTTCGTCACCCGCATGCGGCGGTGATCGGCAACCACGACGCACAGGTTATTTCCGAGCATCTCGGGGCGCAGAAACCGGCCATCGGCTTACCGAAAAGTTATTATTCCTTCAGTTTGCCGGGTTATCGTTTCCTGATCATCGACGGTAACGACGTCAGTTTGTACTGCAACCACGCCAATGGCGATGACCGTCAGTTAGCGGAATATATGCTGGCAGAACTGACCGAATGCCAGCAGTCACAGGCGCAGCCGTGGAACGGTGCTGTCGGGCGGAAACAATTTGAATGGATTGAGAAAAATCTGCATGAAGCGCGTGAGCAGCGCGAGGCCGTACTGGTTTTCGGTCATTACCCGCTGACACCGGTTAACAGCCACAACTTGTGGAATTGCGAAACGCTGGTGGAATTGCTGTGCCGTTACGACGTTCGTGCTTACTTCGCCGGCCACGATCACCGGGGTGGCTACGACCGTGTGGATAATACGGATTTTATTACCCTCAAAGGCATGGTCGACGGGGAAAGCAGCCTGCCATTTGCCTCGGTCACGCTGGCTGATGACGTGCTGACCCTCACCGGTTACGGCACGGAAATCAGCCGGGTGCTGAGTCGCTGAATGCGCTTCGGCAGTAATGCTAAAAGAAAAGGCTCACCTGAGTGAGCCTCAGACACCTGACCGGATAATGCGATCAGAGCAGATTCGGGCAGGCCACCCCTTTCGCCAGCTGATCAATATTCATCAGTGTGGTTTCTGAAATGCTGGTCAGCGCGTCGCTGGTCAGGAAGGCCTGATGGCCGGTGAACAGCACGTTGTGGCAGGACGACAGGCGGCGGAAAACGTCGTCAAGGATCACTTCATTAGAATTATCCTCGAAGAATAAATCGCGTTCATTCTCGTAAACGTCCATACCCAGCGCGCCGATTTTTTGCTTTTTCAGGGCATCGATAGCGGCGGTGGCATCCAGCAATCCGCCACGGCTGGTGTTGACGATCATCACACCGTCCTTCATTTTAGAGAACGCTTCTGCGTTGAGCAGATGATGATTTTCCGGCGTCAGCGGGCAGTGCAGGGAAATGACATCAGATTCTGCATACAGCGTATCCAGATCAACATATTCCGCACCGAGCTCCAGTGCCAGCGGGCTTGGATACGGATCAAACGCCAGAATGCGCATGCCGAAACCTTTCAGGATACGCATCGTAGCCACGCCAATTTTACCCGTACCGATAATACCTGCGGTGCGCTGATACATATTAAAACCGATCAGGCCTTCCAGCGAGAAGTTGGCTTCACGTGTGCGCTGATAAGCGCGATGAATGTGGCGGTTAAGACACATCATCATACCCACTGCATGCTCGGCCACCGCTTCCGGCGAATAGGCCGGTACGCGGACAACGGAAATCCCCAGTTCTTTCGCGGCGTCTAAATCGACATTGTTAAAACCTGCGCAACGCAGGGCCAGCGTTTTTATCCCCAAAGACGCCAGTTCCTGCAATACTTCGCGGCTGCCATCGTCATTAACGAAAAGGCAGACTGCATCGGCACCTACCGCCGTTTTCGCCGTTTGCGGGGTCAGCAAAAAATCGAAAAATTCCAGTTGATAGCCATAGTGTTCGTTGACCAGTTCCAGATATTTCCGGTCGTAATTTTTAGTACTGTAGACAGCCACTTTCATGGTGTTTCTCCGCAGTGAGTTTGAATCTCTGGCGAAATGCTTTCTGCATGTTTTATAAGGAATAAACAGTTTCAGAAACTATTCGCAATATGTTACCAAACTAGCAGAGCGCAGGAAGGCAGACAATTTATCCTGTGCTATTTGATTCAGGCGTCCTGGCATTCCTGTCATCAGTTATTACGCTAATTATGATATCTTGCGGGCGTTTAGACCTTTTAGTGAAGCATAAGACAAGGCAAGTCATGAGGAACGGACTAAAGAAAGGCGCGCAGATACTCCTGAGTATAGTGGTGATTATGGCGCTGCTGCTGTGGGTGTTATGGAAAACTGTGCCGCGCTGGTTACCGGTTATCGCCAGCCACTGGCTGCCTGGCGGAACACAACTGGTGCTGAAGGGGACGCCGCGCTGGTCCGGCGGTAATCTGCAATTGCCGGGCCTGCGCTATCTGGCCGGCGACTGCACCCTTGCAACGGCGCGAAATGCCCGTCTTAGTCACGACACCGGTCGCTGGTCGCTGAAGCTCGATGCACTGACGGTCGACACCGCCTGTCTGGCAAAACTGCCCAAAAACGACAGTCAGACAACGTTTTCCCTCTCAGACATTCAAAACATGCTGCCTGCCGGCAGCGTCAGCATTGGTCAGCTTTCCGTAACGCCGTGGCAACGTTACGCCGCCAATGTTCAGATCACCAATCTTGACGGCGTACAGCATCTGTCGGTCAGCGGCGATGCCCTGAAACTTGAGGCCGAACTTGACGGCAACCTTCAGCTTGCCATCCGTTCATTCAGCCTGACACCGCCGGGCAGCCCGCAGCCGGTGATGCTCAGCGGTAAACTGCTGCTTCCGGCGAATCTCGATCAGTTGCCTGAATCCGGCGAACTGCATGCCGAAATGCAGACGGCACAAGTGCCTCAGCCGCTGGATATTACGCTGAGCTGGCAGGCGACCGAAGGCATACTGACGCTGGCCGAAAAGGGCAGCGATAAGCCTCTGGCGATGCTGCCGTGGAAACTCAACAATAACGAATTACAGATTACGCAGGGACAATGGCGCTGGCCTTATGCGACGCAACCGCTGGCCGGGGGCGTAAACCTGACGCTCAGCGACTGGTCACCGGCGTTTGATCAGACCAACATCACCGCCCGGCTGAACGTGCTGACGCAGGGCCACAACGGCAAGGCCAACGTGGTACTGACACTCGGGCCGGGACGCATTGGTTTACTCGACAGCGATGTAGGCTTTCGCCTGACCGGTCAGGCAAATCTCCAGGCCACGTCCCTGAGTGCGTCATTGCCCGGTCAGCTCAGCGGATCGCTGCTGAATCCGACGCTTTCGTTGCGCAGCGGTTCGCTGTTACGTGCATGGGGTAAGCCGACGCCGGAACTGACCATCAGCGATGCGCGATGGCCGCTGGCAGGGGTCAAAGTGTCCGCAGAGGGCGTGAGCGGGCCGTTACAGGCGATCCTGAAAGCCCGTCACCGTTTCTGGGGCGCGTTTGATCTGCATCTCAGCGGCAAGTCGCTGGCATTCTGGCCTGATGTCGGACTGTGGAATTTCAATTACTGGGGCAATGGCCATCTGCCGCCACTCAATGGCCGCTGGGACATGTCCGGCAAAGGCCAGTGGCATGATAATCTGATCAGCATTAATTCGCTCTCGACCGGATTTGACCGTCTGCATTACGGGCTGGTGGATGTCGATGCCCCACGTCTTACGCTTGTACACCCTTTGCTCTGGAAACGTCCGCCCTCCGCCCGCTTCAAACCGCAGTATCCTGATATGCCGACGGCGTTTAAGGGGGACATCAGGCTGGTGGCCCGGAAGATTTCGCTGGCGAACGGAGGCTACCTGCCGCCTGCCACGCTGGCGTTACAGCTCAGTGGCGACAGTCCGGACAGTTTCATGATGCGCGGGATGCTGGATGCCAAACCGATCGGCCCGATCCGACTCAACGGACGCTGGGACGGCGAAAGGCTGCGCGGTGAAGGCTGGTGGCCGAAACAACAACTGACGGCATTCCAGACGCTGCTCACACCCGATCTGAACATCAAATTACGTGAAGGAACCTTCTACGCACAGTCGGCTTTTTCGGCTGCCCGTGGTCAGGGGTTTGTGGCCGGTGGCCACTGGGTGGTGAAAAACGGTGGCTTCTGGATGAAAGACGGCGACCTGAGCGGGCTGGATTTCAGCCTGCCGTACCGCCTTCAGGACCAGGTCTGGCAGCTTGGCGTGAAAAAGCCGGTGACGCTGCGTATCGGCGAAGTGAATAATCTGGTCAAAATGCAGAACGTGACGGCCGATTTACAGGGGCATTATCCGTGGAGTGAACAATCGCCGCTGACCCTGAGCAATCTGGGCGTTGATATGTTGCGCGGCCATCTCAGCCTGTCGGCGCTGCGCATGCCGCAACATGATGCGGCAGTGCTGAAGCTCGAAAAAATCAATCTCAGCGAACTGTTTACGGCGCTTAAGCCTAAGCAACTGGCGATGTCGGGGGTGATTTATGGTGAGCTGCCGCTGTATGTGGAAAATCCGCAATGGATCATTCATAACGGCTGGATCAAAAACGACGGCAGCCTGACGCTGCGCCTCGATCCGCAGTTTGCCGATGCCATGGCCAGCGGTAATTTCGCCAATAGTATGGTAATTGGCCTGCTGCGGTATCTGGAAATCAGCCGTTCCGATGCGCGGGTCAGCCTGGATAATCTTGGTGTGCTGACCATGAAGGCCAAAGTTGACGGCGTGAATTACACCGACACGACGCACGGTGGCAACAAAGAAAAACGTGAAATCGTCCTCAATTATTCCCATGAGGAAAATATCTATCAGCTTTGGCGCAGTTTGCGTTTTGGCGACAATCTTCAGGAGTGGCTGCAACAGCAGATGTCTTTGCCTGCTGATGCGCTGTCAAAACGTCCGCCCGCAGCGGGACAGAAAAAGGATCCAACAGTGAGGAAGGAACAATGAAATTGCGACTTGTCGGCCCGGGCATGGTGCTTTGCGTAATGATGCTCAGCGGCTGTGTGCCACGTATCGAACTGGCCGCGCCGAAAGAGCCGATCACCATCAACATGAACGTGAAAATTGAACACGAAATTCATATTAAAGTGGATAAAGATGTGGAAGATCTGCTGAAAAATCAAAGTGATTTATTCTAGGAGCACGTATGTCCGGGCTATTTATCAAAAAGAACGGCATCAAAAAAATCAGCCTGATGTGGCTGATCAGCGGATTACTGTTTTGCAGCCAGGCATTCGCGTTAACGCTCAGTGAAGCCAAACAGCAGGGGCGCGTGGGTGAAACGCTGTCTGGCTATCTGGCTCCGCTTAAACAGGACCCGGAAAGTGTCGCACTGACTGTAAAAATCAACGACGCCCGCAAGCAGCAATACACCCAAGTTGCGCGGGACAACAACGTCAGCACCGAGGATGTGGCTAAACTGGCCGGGCAAAAACTGGTCGCCAGAGCCGGTAAGGGCGAATATGTCCGGGGCATCAACGGGCAGTGGTTGCAAAAGTAAACGGGGGAAACACAGGGCAAAAAAAAGCGCGCCTTTCAGCGCGCAATAGCTTTATCACAACATCATCTGAGCGGAACGGACAGATTCTTAAGTGAATGGGTGCTCAGATTGTGATAACGATAATTATGCGGCAGACAGTTCTTTGATAGCGGCATCGATTGCTGTTTTCGCATCAGCCTGCGCTTTTGTGGCGACTTCAGGACCGTATGCGATGCCTTCCGCGTAAACGAACTCTACGTCGCTCATGCCCAGGAAGCCCAGGAACAGCGACAGGTATGGCGCAACCAGGTCACTCGGGGTGTCTTTATGGATGCCACCACGGCTGGTCAGAACGATAACACGTTTACCTTTCACCAGGCCTTCCGGGCCTTTCTCGGTGTATTTGAAGGTCACACCGGCACGTGCCACCAGATCAAAATAGTTTTTCAGCTGGGTAGGAATGTTGAAGTTGTACATCGGTGCCGCGATCACGATCACGTCATGCGCCTGCAATTCTTCAATCAGGGTATTGGACAGCGCCAGGGCTTCTTCCTGACGTGGTGTCAGCGGAGCATCGGATGGACGCAGTGCGCCAACCAGTTCACCGTCAAGTACCGGGATCGGATCAGCAGCCAGGTCACGAACTGTTACGGCAGAACCGCTGTTTGCAGCCTGATACTGCGCAACCAGGTAATCGGCCAGCTGGTTTGACTGAGAGAAGTTAGCCAGAATGCTTGATTTCAGAACGAGTATTTTGCTCATTAGTGAGTTCCTTAACGGTGTGATACATAGGGTGTTGGTTTTTATAACCACGATGTCCCCGGAATGGAACTTACTTTATTCACAAAGCTTATTCAGTGATAGCGCAATATTTAGAGACCTATCATCGATTTTTTTGAACAACTTAAAATCCAGGCATCGCACGCCTGTTTTCAGCATGTTCAATCCCTTGTGTTAACATAGACGCAAGCAGGTAAGGCATAAACCTTCCTCATCACCCATTCAGATTCAGCCGGTGGCGGCCCATGTCCTCCGGCTGACATGCAACAAGGAATTGTGAACGTGAAATCACCGCTCGCGGCACTATCAGCGCAGTTAGACGGGCTGATGCTACGTGACCGGCAACGCCTGCAACGTCGTTTGCAGGGTGCCAGAAAGATTGATAAACCCGAAGCACTCGATGCGTTACGTGCTGAGATCCAGACTGCCATCAACGAGAGCCTGAAGAAAGTCAGCGCCCGTGAAGCCTCGCGGCCAAAAATCAGCTACCCGGAAAACCTGCCGGTCAGTCAGAAGAAAGACGATATTTATAACGCCATCCGTGATCATCAGGTGGTGATTGTGGCGGGTGAAACCGGTTCCGGTAAAACCACGCAGATCCCTAAAATCTGTATGGAACTCGGGCGCGGTATCAAAGGCGTGATTGGTCATACCCAGCCGCGTCGTCTGGCCGCGCGTACCGTGGCCAACCGTATTGCTGACGAGCTGGATACCACGCTGGGTAACACGGTCGGTTATAAAGTGCGATTTAACGATCAGGTCAGTGAAAACACCCTCGTTAAGCTGATGACCGACGGCATTTTGCTGGCTGAAATCCAGCAAGATCGCATGCTGATGCAGTACGACACGCTGATCATCGATGAAGCGCATGAGCGCAGCCTGAACATCGACTTTATTCTCGGTTATCTGCGCCAGTTGCTGCCCAAACGCCCGGATCTGAAAGTTATTATTACCTCGGCGACCATCGATCCTCAGCGGTTTTCACGTCATTTTAATCATGCGCCGGTCATTGAAGTCTCCGGCCGGACTTATCCGGTTGACGTGCGTTATCGTCCGATTGTGGATGACGCAGATGATGTGGATCGTGATCAGTTGCAGGCGATTTTCGACGCAGTCGATGAACTGGGTCGTGAAAGCATGGGCGACATTCTGATATTCATGAGCGGTGAACGTGAAATTCGTGATACTGCCGATGCACTGAACCGGCTCGATTTGCCGCACACGGAGATTTTGCCGCTGTATGCACGGCTGTCGAACAGCGAACAGAACCGCGTATTCCAGTCGCATTCCGGCCGCCGTATCGTGCTGGCGACCAACGTTGCCGAAACCTCGCTGACCGTGCCGGGCATTAAATATGTCATTGATCCTGGCACCGCGCGTATCAACCGTTACAGTTTCCGCACTAAAGTGCAGCGCCTGCCGATTGAGCCGGTTTCGCAGGCTTCCGCTAACCAGCGTAAAGGCCGTTGCGGACGCGTTTCTGAAGGTATCTGTATTCGCCTGTATTCTGAGCAGGATTTCCTGTCGCGCCCGGAATTTACCGATCCTGAAATCCTGCGCACCAATCTGGCTTCCGTCATTTTACAAATGACGTCGCTGGGTCTCGGTGATATCGCTGCGTTCCCGTTTGTTGAAGCGCCGGATAAACGCAATATTCAGGACGGCGTACGTCTGCTGGAAGAGCTGAACGCCATTAACAGTGCTGTCGATGGCCGCTATACGCTGACGCCGCTGGGGCGTCAGCTGGCGCAACTGCCGGTGGATCCGCGTCTGGCCCGCATGGTGCTGGAAGCACAGAAAAATGGCTGCGTACGCGAAGTGATGATCATTACCGCCGCGCTGTCGATTCAGGATCCGCGTGAACGCCCGATGGATAAACAGCAGGCGTCTGATGAAAAACATCGCCGTTTTGCTGATAAAGATTCTGATTTCCTGGCATTTGTGAATTTGTGGGATTATCTGAAAGTGCAGCAAAAAGAGCTGTCTTCAGCACAGTTCCGCAAGTTGTGCCGCAGCGATTTCCTCAATTATTTGCGCGTGCGCGAATGGCAGGATATTTATACCCAGCTGCGGCAGGGAGTGAAAGAACTGGGACTGCCGGTTAACAGCACACCCGCCGAATACCGTGAAATCCACTGTGCATTGCTGACCGGTTTGCTGTCGCATATCGGCCAGAAAGATGCCGATAAACAGGAATATACCGGTGCGCGCAATGCCCGTTTTGCCGTCTTCCCGGGCTCCGGATTATTCAAAAAGCCACCGAAATGGGTGATGGTGGCCGAACTGGTGGAAACCAGTCGTCTGTGGGGGCGCATTGCCGCACGAATCGAACCGGAATGGATCGAGCCGCTGGCCAGGCATCTGGCGAAAAGCAGTTACAGTGAGCCGCACTGGGAAAAAGCGCAGGGCGCTGTGATGGCAACGGAGAAAGTGACACTCTACGGACTGCCGATTGTGGCGGCGCGTCGGGTGAATTACGGCACCATCGATCCGGTAGTCTCGCGCGAACTGTTTATCCGTCATGCACTGGTGGAAGGCGACTGGCAAACGCGTCATGCGTTCTTCCGCGCTAACCTGCGCCTGCGTACCGAAGTGGAAGAGCTGGAACATAAATCCCGCCGTCGCGATATTCTGGTCGATGACGAGACTCTCTTCCTGTTCTACGAACAACGCATCGGGCAGGAAGTAGTATCGGCGCGTCACTTTGATACCTGGTGGAAAACGCAGCCGCAGGACAGCCTGAACTTTGAAAAAAGTATGCTGATTAAAGAGGGTGCGGGCAATATCAGCGCCCACGATTACCCGAATTTCTGGCATCAGGGTAACCTCAAGCTGCGTATTACGTACCAGTTTGAGCCAGGTACCGATGCTGATGGCGTGACCGTACATATTCCTTTACCTCTGCTCAATCAGGTGAGTGAGGAAGGTTTCGACTGGCAAATTCCGGGGATCCGCCGTGATCTGATTATGGCGCTGATCAAATCGCTGCCAAAACCGGTTCGTCGTAACTTTGTGCCTGCACCAAATTACGCCGATGCCTTGCTCGGGCGCATCAAACCGTTTGAGATGCCGTTGCTGGATGCGATGGAAAAAGAACTGCGTAAGATGAGCGGCGTGACAGTGTCACGGGAAAGCTGGCAATGGGATCAGGTCCCGGATCATCTCAAAATGACGTTCCGCATCGTCGATGATAAAAACAAAACACTTCGTGAGGGTAAGGATCTCACTGCGCTGAAATCGGGTCTGAAAGAGCAGGTGCAGCAAACGCTTTCTGCGGTGGCTGATGACGGCATCGAACAGCGCGATCTGCATGTCTGGAGCTTTGGCACGTTGCCGGAACGCTATGAACAAAAGCGCGGCGGCTATGAAGTGAAGGCTTATCCGGCGATTGTCGATGAAAAGGACAGCGTGGCAATCCGCCTGTTCGACAGTGAACTGGAACAGCAGCAGGCCATGCTCAGCGGGATGCGGCGTTTGCTGTTGCTGAACATTCCTTCGCCCGTCAAATACCTGCACGAGAAGTTGCCGAACAAAGCCAAACTGGGATTGTATTTTAACCCGTACGGTAAAGTGCTGGATCTGATTGACGACTGCATTTCGTGCGGCATCGACAAACTGATTGCAGAGTCCGGCGGGCTGGTGTGGCGCGAAGAAGATTTTGCCAAATTACATGAGCATGTTCGCGCAAATCTGAATGATACGGTGGTGCAAATCGCCATTCAGGTGGAACAGATCCTGACGACAGTATTCAACATTAATAAACGGCTGAAAGGACGAATTGATATCACCCTGGCACTGGCGCTTTCAGATATCAAGGCGCAGATGTCCGGGCTGATTTATCGTGGATTCGTGACACAAAATGGCTGGAAACGGTTGCCGGATACGCTGCGTTATTTGCAGGCGATTGAGCGCAGGATGGACAAACTGGCCATGGACCCTCACCGCGACCGTGCGCAGATGTTGAAAGTAGAACACATCCAGCAGCAATGGCAGCAGTGGTTCAATAAATTGCCGCCGGTACGTCAGCAAAGTGAGGAAGTGAAAGAAGTGCGCTGGATGATTGAAGAATTGCGTGTCAGCTACTTTGCCCAGCAACTGGGTACCCCGTATCCCATCTCGGATAAAAGGATTTTGCAGACGATGGAGCAACTGATTTAACGGGTTCTCAACACTAAGAAACCGCCTTATACACACAAAGGCGGTTTTTTTATGTTCTGAAATGGTGATGCTTACGGTTACTGAGCGGGCATCGTTACCGCAGTACTCGCGCTGATTATCCCTGAAGAAAGGGTATTCAGGGCATCGCGGATAGCCGGAACGGCCAGTGCGCGGTTATCGGCCAGATACCGGTCTTTTGCTGCCGGCGCGGAGCTTTGAATTGCGACCAGCGACCAGCCATCGGCGTTTTTCAGCAACAGTGGTGAGCCACTGTCTCCCGGCAAAGTATCGCAGCGGTGCGATAACACGCCTGGCTGTGCCCATCCGGTGATCAGACAATCCTGATGGACGTACAAATCATCCAGATGATCTTCCGGGTATCCTGCCTGAGTCACTTTTCTGCCTTCCTGTTTTAGCAGAGCGGTCAGATCGTCGCGTGTGCCTTCCCACAATGGCAGGGGTTTAATCGGCAATGCCAGCTGTTCATCCGTCAGGCGAACCAGTGCAAAATCAAACGGCGCCGCCTTAGGCGGAACAATCCAGCCATCGCCATCGGCTTTCAGCTTCTTGCCCAATTTCGGATCGACCAGCGTTTGTAATGCGGTGATCTGATATCGCCATTTCTGATGATGAGAAATGAATCGCAGTGCCACAACTTTGTCTATTTTACCCGGAGGTGCCAGCACACAGTGGCCTGCCGTGAGGACAAGATGTTTAGAAATGAGGGTTGCAGTGCATAAATTGCCGCTCTCGGTTTCAATTTGCCCGATGGCCTGCCATGGCCAGTGCGCCGCAGCGGCCACCGGTATGCGTTGATCGTGGCCAAAGAATAGGGCTGTTTTTTCTTTCAAACTGATTGAAGGTGTGTCGGAATCTGCATCATCAGGAGAGTCTGCATGTACGAGGGGACTGGCGGTAAAACAGAAAAAGCACAAAAACAGCGGTAACGCGATGCGCATAACATTCTGACCTTGAAAACAGGGAGAACCCAGGAAGCCGTTATTATGGAACGATTATAGACGGTTATATTTCGTGGTGGATATATTTGTCCGGTAACTCAGCCTTTTGAGCCGATGACGGGCGTCATCGCGGGGTACTTCAGAAGTAGAAGAACAGGGTGATCAGTCCGCAAAGGATCAGAGAGCACAGGGTGATTTCGAACAGATAGCGGCGCAGCATCTTCCATCAGTACCTCAAGATAGAAAACCGGAGAAAAAAACACCCGGCGAACCGGGTGTTAAATCATCAGTCTTGATAATGGTGAGTAGATACGCTCACAAAGACTTCTTACTGACTACTTATGCTGCTGGTGTTGCTTTTGCAGCCGGTGCAGCTTTTTTAGCGTGTTTTACGTGTTTTTTAGCAGCCTGCGCTTTCTGAGCTACAGGAGCCGCTTTTTTAGCGTGTTTCACGTGTTTTTTAGCAGCCTGCGCTTTCTGAGCTACAGGAGCTGCTTTCTTAGCGTGTTTCACATGTTTTTTAGCCGCTTGCGCTTTCTGAGCTACCGGAGCTGCTTTCTTAGCGTGTTTTTTGTGTTTTTTAGCAGCCTGCGCTTTCTGGGCGACTTTCTTGTGAGTCTTGTGCTTAGTCACGTGCTTGGCAGCCGGTGCCGGAGCAGCGGTAGTTGCTGCAGCAGCAGGTGCCGGAGCTGCAGTAGTTTCAGCAGCGAAAGCGACAGAAGACAGACCCATTGCAGCGGCTACAACCAGAGCTAATACTTTTTTCATCTTTAATTCCTCAGAATTTTTGTTTAAGTGTCCACCCCACTGCGGGGCCGGTATGAGGAATACTAGGCGTGTCAGGTCAGGTTGTCCGTGAGTGATTGGTTTCGGCGTGTAACGGAATGTACAAAGGAGGGGTTTTAGGAAAATCAATAAGATAGTCTTTCAACTTCAAATTCAACTTCAAAACCGTGGGCGTCGGCCCACACCGACCAGAGACCCGGTAACGCGCGGGCCTCTGGACTCCACGCTTTTTCACTGCGCGCTTTGCTGGAGACTATGTTTCATCAGCCGCAGTGATAGCCGCAAAACCCCGCCGCTGCGCGATTCCCTTCGTTCGGGTTACAACCCGCGCAAAAAGATGCGCGGTTTTCCACCTCTCTCTCCGGCGTGATTTTGGAACCGGCCTCAGGCTTCTACTTCACAACCTCACTCTCTTTATTTTTTAAAAAGCTGCGGGCGATTCAGAAATCTTGCTGAACGGAGCGGCTTCGAGACCTATGGCTCGAAGACCGAGAGAAGGCACCGCGTAGCGGCAAGATTTCCAGCCTGTCACAGATGTTTCTGAAACATAGCCAGCGAGCGGAGCGCGCAGTAAAAGAGCCTGGGGGTCTTGGGGGCGACGGCGATAAGCCGCCCCCAAGTCGGTGTGGGCCGACGCCCACGACCTTAAGGCCGGTTTGGGTGGCAACCCACGGTCTTGACTTTGACCTTAAGGCCACTCCCTCCGCCTACAAGTATCGCCCTTCCAGATGCGCCCGGAAGAATGCCGGGTTCAGCGTTTCGCCTGTCGCGTTTTTCATCAGCTGATCTGTCGTGAACCGGCTGCCATGCTGCCAGATATTCTGTTGCAGCCACTGGAACAGCGCTGTCAGGTCGCCACGGACAATATCATCCTGCAACGTGGGTATGGCTTTGTTGGCAGTCCGGAACAGTTGTGCAGCGTACATCGCGCCCAGGGTGTAGGTCGGGAAGTAACCGAAGCCGCCGTCGGTCCAGTGGATATCCTGCATACAGCCGTCGCGGTAGTTGCCAACGGTATCGATGCCCAGATATTCCTTCATCTTTCTGTTCCACAGGGCCGGGATATCATCCACTTCAATTTCACCTTCCATCAGCGCTTTTTCGATTTCATAACGCAGGATGACGTGCGCCGGATAGCTCAGTTCATCGGCGTCAACCCGGATAAAGCCCGGCTGGACGCGCTGGTTCAGCTTCATAAAGTTGCTTTCGTCCAGTCCTTCGCGATGGCCGAATTGTTCGATAACCAGCGGATAGACAGATTTCAGGAACGGCTCACTGCAACCCAGTTGCATTTCAAACAGCAGGCTTTGAGATTCGTGTACTCCCATTGAACGGGCGTTGGAAACCGGCTGGCCCAGCCATTCTTTTGGCAGATTTTGCTCGTAACGTGCATGACCGGTTTCATGGATAACGCCCATCATGGCGCTGAGGAATTCATTTTCGTTGTAACGGGTGGTGATACGCACATCCTGCGGGACACCGCCGCAGAACGGGTGCGCGCTGACATCCAGACGACCGGCATCGAAATTAAAGCCCAGTTTGCCCATCACTTTCAGACCCAGCTGGCGCTGTTTTTCGATGTCAAAGGGCCCCTGTGGCGCAATGCGTGTCTCCGTTTTTTGCTTTTCGACCACGGTTTGTAACAGATCCGGCAGCCAGGTTTTGAGATCGCCAAACAGCACATCCAGTTTCTGCGAGGTCATGCCCGGTTCGTATAAATCGAGCAGGGCATCATAGCGGCTTATGCCCGCGGCCTCAGCGCGTAACTGCGCCTCCTGACGGCTCAGTTTCACCACTTTTTTGAGATTTTCTGAGAAGCCTTCCCAGTCATTCGATTTACGCTGGATACGCCACGCCTGTTCACAACGTGCGCCTGCCAGCGATTTGGCCTGAACCAGGCTTTCCGGCAGTAAAGCGGCCTGCTGATAATGACGGCGCATTTCACGCAGATTGGCCTGTTCCAGGTCATTAAGCTGTTCGCCGCCAGCCTGTTCCAGCCATTCACCAACCTGCTTCGCGGTGAGGATCTGATGCGTCAGCACGCTCAGCTCGGCCAGCGCTTCCGAGCGGGCCTGGCCGCCTTCCGGAGGCATCATGGCTGCTGCATCCCAGCCTGCAATCGCCGATAAATGGCCAAAGCGGGACAAGCGGGCGAAGGTATCGTGTAATTTTTTATAGGCGCTGGTCATTGTGGCTCCCTTCCTGATTTTCGTTATTAGGCTGTTCTGCAGCCAGGTTGAATGTGGGTTTTACCGGCCAGCTGAAACGCAGGCTGGCACCGCCGAGCGGGCTGCCGTCAACAGCAACCCGCCCCTGATAAGCGACGGCGATGGAATGGACGATTGCCAGCCCCAGCCCGCAGCCGCCGGTGGCGCGGTCGCGGCTCGGATCAAGGCGAACAAAGGGCTCAAAGATGCGGGTCCGTTCTTCCGGCGGGATGCCCGGCCCGTCGTCTTCCACCTGCAGGCAGGCCAGTTCACCGTCGAGCCACAGGCTGACGCGCAATGTCTCCTGAGAATAACGCAGACCATTGTTGACCAGATTGTCGAGCACACGTTCCATCAGGCGTAAATCCACGCCGCCGAAATCGGTATTTTGCGGCGCGTCATAAAGGATCGTGCGCGCGGTGATCAGCCGGAAATCATCGACTTTGTCTTCCAGCCATTCGGCCAGATTAACTTTTTCCAGATTAAGTGCCACCTGCGGACGGTCCAGGCGTGCATAAGTGAGCAATTCGTCGATCAGCGCTTCAAGCTGGCCGATATCGCGGTTAATGGCGTTTTGTTCCGACTCCGGCAGATTTTCACTGATTGCCAGCCGGTAACGCAGGCGCACCAGCGGCGTACGCAGTTCATGGGCGATGCCGTCAATCAGAAGTTTTTTACTGGCAACCAGGGTGCTGATGTTGTCTGCCATCTGGTTAAAGGCAACGCCCAGCCGGTTGAGGCTGGATGTCGAATCAAAATCAATACGTTCGTCGAGATGACCGTTACCGAGGCGCAGCGCGGAATTCTCCAGCCGCAGCAAATCCTGCCAGTGTGGGCGCATCCACAGAAATACCGGCAGGGCCAGCGATAAACCGATGAAGATCAGCAACCCCAGATCCAGCAGCCGCATTTCGTGCATATAAAACAGGTACGGAATAGGGCCAACGACCAGTACGTAATGGCTGCGCGGCACACGCTGAATAAAGGTATATTCGTCATCGAGCGCAATAATTTCGCCATCTTTAAGACGCTGATCCAGTGCGGGACTGAGTTTGCGTTTACCTAGCGGCTCGATATGCAGTTTGAAAGACAGATTCAGATCCAGCGTATTGATGGTCTTGTTCCAGTCTTTTATCGGAATTTCCCGCAGCTCACTACGCATCAGGTAGAGCGAGCTTTTCATCAAATCGTTCATGGACTGACGGCCGGTGCGTTCTGCGGTGACTTTGTAAACCAGCCCGACCAGCATCGCCATTACCAGAAAACAGACCAGCAGTAACAGAAAGAACTGAATGAAAAGCTTTTTCATTCCTGCAAGGTCTCCCAGGCATTGGGAGCAAACAGATAGCCTTTATTGCGTACGGTTTTGATGCGAAAGGGCTCCAGAGTGTTGTCGTACAGTTTGCGGCGCAGGCGGGAAATCGCGACATCAATGCTACGATCCAATCCGTCATAGCTGACCCCGCGAAGGTTTTTCAGCAGTGCTTCGCGATCCATAATGCGCCCTGCGTGTGTCGCCAGTTCCCACAATAAATCAAAGTCGGAAGTAGAAAGCACTATCGTTTCATCCACCAGCGTCACTTCACGGTTAACCGGGTCGATGCACAACTGACCGAAATGCAGGGCATTGCCACTGCGGAGTGTCTGAACCGGTTGTTCATTTTGGGTATTCTGCGCCGGACTCTGACGTAAATGCAGCCGCAAACGGGCCAGAAGCACCGCCGGTGGCGTCGTTTTCAGAATGTAATCGTTGGCCCCCATTTCCAGCGATAAAATGTGGTTCATGTCGCTGTCGAGCGACGTAAGCAACACAATCGGACCGGGGAACACCGGCCGTAAATCCCGGCACAGTGTCATGCCATCTTTGCCCGGCAACATGATGTCGAGCAGAACCAGATCGGGTTTTTCTTTTTCAATACGTGCCTGCGCGGTATCGCCACGTGGTTCAACCAGCACGTCAATATCATGTTTACCCAGATAGGCGGCGATCAGGTTGCCGACTTCTGCATCATCTTCAACAAAAACGATTTTATTCATTGGCTTGCTGCTTTAAGAAATCCGGTGATTAGCATAACGTGACCCGCAGGGCGACGCTATCGTGCTAGCGTAATAGAACATGTCAGTTTTGCGCGGTATTTTCCATAACCGCAAAATACTTTGGTCAAATTCTGAAATATTGCCGTTGTCAGTTTCCGTTACGCAAAGCACCGCAAGCGACTGGCAAAGTGTCAGTGAATTATGCCATTATATAGATGAATATCTTCGGCGTTATACATTGATTAAATAATTGATTGACCCTGACCAGGAAGAGGAAGAGGGGATGAATGAAAACCGCCTGGTACCCGATGCGCGCAGTCAAAAAGTATCCTTTGACTATATGGAATACTTGTCCGCATCCTGCAAAAAGAAATGGAGTTTTGTTGATGCTATTTATGGCGTGATGCCATTTTTTGGTATGGTTCTGAAATCCCGTTCGAAAAAAGAAAAATCCAGGCAGGAAGCTTTGCGTGCACTGGCCTTACAGGTGGTTTCCACCCAGGTCAGCGACGAGACCAATATTGTCCGGCTGATAGAACTGGCTGAGCAGCAAAATATGTACAGTATTGATATCAATCTGCCTTACTCGCTGACGGAAGAACAACTCACAGCAATAAAAGTAGAATGCAAACACCTGGTGCAGTTAAGCCAGAATAATGATCATTTGTTAGTCCAGATTATGCAGATGCCTCCCCGGCATTGATTTCCCCGGCTGCATTCATGAAAAAGACCGCTTTCGCGGCCTTTATGTTTTCAGGCTTTCCGCTTATTTTTTCAGTTCTGCGCGTAAGTCTTTCACGTCTGAGGCAGAAACCGGCGCGGCGGCATTTCCCCAGCTGTTACGGATATACGTCAGCACATTAGCCACATCGGCATCGCTCATGGTGGCATCAAACGATGGCATTGATGGCGCGGTCGGTTTGCTGTCCGTTGCCACAGGACGGCTGCCCGCCAGTACTACGCGCATAAGTGAAGTAGCGTCGGTCTGGTTGATAAGCGGTGAATCGGCCAGACGAGGGAACAAACCTTCCTGGCCCATACCGGTTGGGGTATGGCAGGCAGAACAACGATCAGCATAAATATTCTTGCCAGCTATCATCGCCTTATCGTCAGCTTTTACTGGCTCAGGGGCGTTGTTACCGCTGTCATGTCCGCTGTCTTTCAGATAAACCGCCACGGCCTTAAGATCATCATCCGTCCAGTGACGGGACGAATTGGTGACTTCTTCCGCCATCGGACCGGAAGCAATATCGAAACGGTTAGAACCGGTTTTCAGATATTGCATCAGATCTTCCTGCGTCCAGTTACCGACACCGGTGTGTTTGTTGCTGGTGATATCCGGCGCGACCCAGCCTTCTATCACGGTCCCTTGCAGGAATTCACTGTCTTTGTCGCCGCCGAGCAGGTTCTTCGGCGTATGACAGGTACCGCAGTGTCCCAGACCTTCAACGATGTAAGCACCGCGATTCCATTGGGCCGACTTATCCATCTGCGGTTTAA
This sequence comes from Rahnella perminowiae, assembly GCF_019049695.1. Lineage (NCBI taxonomy): Bacteria > Pseudomonadati > Pseudomonadota > Gammaproteobacteria > Enterobacterales > Yersiniaceae > Rahnella > Rahnella perminowiae. Next base: position 264,136 of record NZ_JAFMOT010000187.1, on the reverse strand, counting down.
ATTCGCCTTTGTTGAAGTTCAGCCAGTTCCAGCCCATCAGACTGGTACGCACGTTGAACGGGAAGGGCAACTGGTTGGTTTCAATTTCATTATGCACCGGTTGCAGAGTTTGCAGATACGCCCAGATGGCGGCGTTATCTTCGCGTGTCACTTTCGTGTACGCCGTGAACGGCATCGCGCCGTAAAGACGTTTTCCGCCGTGACCGATGCCCTCCGACATTGCGCGCTGGAAATCATCGAAACTCCATCTGCCGATACCGGTTTGCGTATCCGGTGTAATGTTTGCGCCCACTAAACGGCCAAATGGCGTTTCAATCGGCACCCCGCCGGCAAAAGGTTTGGCGTCCGGCGTGGAGGCGGTATGACAGGCGGCGCAGTCGCCCAGGGTCGCCAGGTAACGCCCCCGTTCAACCTGTTCGAAAGAGCCATCGCCCGCCGCGTGGCTCAGTCCGCTGATGCTCAAAGCCACTAAACCGAGTGAGAATGACGTTAACTTTTTCATGCGATCATCTCTCCCGGTTTTTTCAGATAGTAGTTACGGATTGCATGGGCGGCTTTAAACGCCAGTGCGCCGACGGTTCCGGTCGGGTTATAGCCCGGGTTTTGCGGAAAGGCAGACGCGCCGACCACAAACAGATTAGGCACATCCCAGACCTGCAGATGTTTATTCACCGAACTCGTGGACGGATCCGCACCCATCACAAACCCGCCGACGACGTGCGAAGACTGATACGGCGTACCGTTCCAGTGACCTTTCATCGGGGTGGCCACCAATTGACGAGGATTCATCGCCTTGGCGATTTCGGCTACTTTACCGGTGCAATAGGCGGCCATTTTCAGGTCATTTGCCGGGAAGTCAAAAGTGACGCGCAGCAGCGGACGCCCCAGACGGTCTTTATAGTTCGGATCAAGCGACAGATAGTTGGTTTTAGTGGTGTAGCTACTGGCTTCACAACCGATCGACATCGAACTGAGATAGTTGGCGACTGTGGCTTTTTTCCATTCGCTGCCCCATTTCGGCGTTCCCGGCGGAACAGGGCGGTAGCCGATGGGCGCTCCGCCGATGGGCGTTACGCGGATACTGCCACCGCCAAAGAAGCCCAGGCCGCTGTGGTCAAAGTTATCGTTATTGAAATCATCGATGCCCATTCCAACCGCGCCTGCGCCGATGAACGGGTTAAAGTTTTTGTCATCAAAGAAGAGCTGTACGCCGTTCGCGGTCTGATAGGCATAATTACGGCCAGTGGTGCCGCTTAACGTGACCGGATCATAGGGTTTGCCGATGCCGGAAAGTAGCATCAGGCGGACGTTTTCGAAGGTAAACGCACTCACAATCACCAGGTCAGCCGGTTGTTCCCATTCATCGCCCGAAGAATCGATATAGACCACGCCCGTGGCGCGTTTGCCGGTAGAGTCGGTCAGCACCTGCATCACTTCACAGTTAGTGCGGGCTTCGAAATTCTCCTTGCGGATCAGCGCCGGTAATACGGTGGTGATGGCGCTGGCCTTGGAGTAGTTCGCGCAGCCGAAGTTTGTGCAGAAACCGCAGAAGGTGCACGGCCCCATTTTCACCCCGAGCGGGTTAGTATAAGGCTCGGAAATCAGGGAGGAGGGCACCGGGAACGCTTTGTAACCCATATTGCGCGCCGCTTCAGCAAACAATGTCGGGCCATAGGGCTGATCGAGCGGGCGGGTCGGATATTCAATCGAGCGCATCCCTTCATACGGGTTACCGCCTTCATGATGTTCCCCTTTGACGTTGCTGGCTTTACCGGAAACCCCGGCCAGACGCTCGAAAGAGGCGTAATGCGGTTCCATTTCATCCCAGTCGGTGCCCCAGTCTTGCAGAACCAACTCTTCCGGGATGGCGTTAGCGCCGTAACGCTCGGTCAGATGACTTTTCAGGCGGAATTCATCCGGCTGAAAGCGGAAAGTAATCCCCGCCCAGTGGTTGCCTGCGCCGCCGGTGCCATTTCCCGGGTGAAAAGAACCCCATTCGCGCATCGGCAACGCGGTTTGCGCCGGGTTGTTGCGGATGGTAATGGTGTTCTGGCGGGTACGTAACATCAGTTCCTGCCGGGAGCTGTAGCGTAACTCATCTGTCACCGTAGACACGTTAAAGTCACGGGCGGTATCACGCCACGGGCCGCGTTCAATCGCCACCACATTCAGCCCTTCGTCGCACAACTCATTGGCGATGATCGAACCTGCCCAGCCGAGCCCGATCACCACGACGTCGGTTTTAGGTAATTTTTTTGCCATAATCGTGTTCTGCCCTTAGCTTTTTATTTTCCATGCGTCACCGCCGGAAATACTCAGCGGTTCGAGATCGAGTTTCTGATTGTGCTTGCCGATATAGTCGCGGTAGTCGTAACGTGCGCCGGGGAAGCCCAGCATTTTCCACGACACCATATTGCGGTTACCGCCGTAAATCGGGTCAGCAAAGAAACCTTCCATCGTGTTCTTCAGTGCAATGGCAAAGAACATTTTAGAGTCGATCCCTTCAAGGGCAATTTTTCCGCTCTCGAGACCTGACAGGATGTGATCCTGCTGCTCACCGGGCAGATCTTTGAATAACTTCTGATGCTGTGACCGGGTGTATTTATCTAATGCGGCCAGGCCAAGACGGTAGCGCTGTTGCGGAACCAGCGACGACTGATCGCCTTGTTCCGGCGTGCCATCCTGGAAAGGGCCTTGCATATAAAGCCGGGAGGCGGTGCCGTAGAATCCGGCCAGCTGGCGGTCAATAAATACCGCGCATCCGGCGTCTTTACCGCCCACGCTCAGATCATCGGCGGGCACCAGACGGTCAACAATGGCTTCCATGGCGGCGGCTTCGGCTTCGGTGAAGAACACCCAGCCATCGGTCTCGATGTGCGGCGGCGGGCTGGCGTCAAAGGGGCTCCACACGGGCGTGCCTTTGAGCGTCACCGCATTTGCGGCTTTGGCTGCACCCAATACTGCGGAGGCGGCCGTGAATGAGAGAATTTGTCTGCGGGTCACGCCGGGCAAGGTTTTTTTGCTCATTTATGTTCCCTGTTTGTACATATCACTTTAAGGTCCGGACGCACTCTGCCAGGGCAGTCGGGTGGCATCGGGATAATCGTTAACCTGCTAAGGATAAATGAAAATAGAATGTAAAGATAAATAGTTCGTTTGTTAAAAATGTTATTAAATGTGTGTGATTGATATCTTTGATGTAATTTTAGGCGATATTTTTTGCGATGTGGCAACAAATTAGCCCTGCGTTCACTCTGGAAATGAATGAGCATGATTTGACTGGCGATAAGGCGGTGTGTGGCCGTTCGTGGCGTGAAGGTTGAATTATGCTGACTGTACGGTAAGATCATACCTTACTCATGAAATGTGTAAGGTATGACTGAAGTCACAGATTTTTTTTCTGATTTATTGAAGCGATTTGCAGGAAACACCTGCGCCTCTTTGCTGCTTGCAGGGGGAGCCGCCTTCTATGCTGTAAGCGCCAGTGCGCTGACGGTAGGATCTGGCGAATACGGCGTTCCCGGTTATAACCTCAACGGTTTTCTGCCCGCCAGTGACCAAAGTTCTGTCTTTAATAACGGAACGCCGGCACAACCCGCCGGGATGTTGCCGAGCCTCGGCAGCCAGTACATACAGAACAATACCGGGCCCACGGCCATGGAAAAACAGCTTGCCACCGCTCTGAAAGAGCTGGGAACCACGACGGCGGACAGCGATGATCCCTTACGGGTGCAGGCGGAAACGCTGGCACTGAGTCAGGCGGCGAAACTGGTGCAAAAAGAAACCAGCAGTTTGCTTTCGCCGCTGGGCACCGTCAGCACCTCGCTGGACATGACCGGCCATAATCTTGACGGCAGTTCCGGTCGGTTATTCAGCCCGCTGTACCAGTCTGAAACCAATCTGGTTTACAGCCAGATCGGCCTGCAAAGCGAGACGGATGCCACGGTTGGTAATTTCGGCCTCGGCCAGCGCTTTAATACCGGTACGTGGATGCTGGGGTATAACGCGTTTGTGGATAACGACTTCGACCATCAGCTGACGCGCGGCAGTCTGGGCGCGGAGGCGGGGACAGATTACCTGCGCTTTTCTACCAATTATTATCAGCCGTTTTCCTCCTATAAAGCCGACAGCAGCACGTCTGCGCAACTGCGGCGTCAGGCGCGTGGCTACGACATTACCACCAAAGGCTATTTACCTTTCTACCGCCAGTTAGGCGCTTCGCTGAGTTATGAGCAGTATTTCGGTAATCAGGTGGATTTGTTCGGCAACGGCACGCGGCAGAGTAATCCGTCGGCAGTGTCGTTTGGCGTCAATTACACCCCGGTGCCGATCGTGACGGTGATGGCCGAGCATCAGGCCGGACAGGATGGGGATAATCAGGATGTAGTGAAACTGACACTGAATTACCGGCTGGGGGTGCCACTGTCGCAGCAGTTGTCCTCACAGAACGTCGCGGCAGCGCGCTCGCTGCGCGGAAGCCGGATGGACATGGTTGACCGCAATAATATGCCGGTGATGGAATTCAAACAGCGTAAGACCTTGTCGGTATTTCTGGCCACGCCGCCGTGGTCATTACAGCCGGGCGAAACGGTGCCGCTGAAACTGCAACTGCGCGCGCTGAATTCCGTGGTGGCGCTGAGCTGGCAGGGTGATACACAGGCGCTGAGCCTGACGCCACCCGCGAATAACCGTAATCCTGATGGCTGGAGCGTGATTGTGCCACCATGGGATGATTCCCCGGACGCCACCAACATTTATCATCTGTCGGTGACTGTGGAAGACAGCAAATCGCAGAAAGTCACCTCCAACTGGATCACGCTGAATGTATCCCCGCCACTGACGGCTCAGCCGCAATACGGTAATGATTCAGGGCTGAATTTCTGATCGGGTTTTTCGCTCCGCCCCTTCGCAGGGGAAGGGAGCCGACCTGGCCACTGAGGGTTTAGCTTTTTGCTCCTCCCCCTGCGAGCAGTCTCTTTATCAGATCTCCTCATCAAGAAGCAGTCGCAGAGGAGGGAGTCACCACACTTTATTACCCAAAACTTCATTTCCCTATCCTGCTCATTTCGTGGTCATGTAGTGGATGATGTTCACGTAATTCTTACCTGTCAGACAATATTAAACGACTTAACTACAGTGGGTGCAGCTATTGCGATTACGTCAGTGATGGCCGGGCTCGGGCTTAGTGGGTTAGGGACTGTCAGTGAAATTTTTCAGTTAGAAAAACTAGCTCCAAGACACAGCACGTTAGCAGCAGGGGCTGTCCGCGCTAAGAAATTTTCAGGAAATTGGCCGACTGCGGATCTGGATGCAGCATTGAAGAAATTTGCCGGAAATCATCCTTTGGTTACAACTACGAACTCAGGAAAACGGATTTACGCTCACCCTGAGACTGGTGTACAAGTCGTTGAAGACTTAAGCGGCGACTATTTCCGCATCAATGACCCCTCCCTGTCAGGCAAAAGAACCTATTTAGATCTTGATGGTATTGTTCCAAATAACAAAATACTTGAAGGGGGCAAGCAAATAGGAAGGATTCAGAGTGAATATAATGAAGTCACGCATTTTAACATTCCAGGACGTAAATAACATGAAATGTATCTCTGTACCGACCAGCCAAGATGCCATGCAACGTCTTGATCTTGATGTATCTCTTGAGGGAGATTTGATCGAAGTTACGATAACTGATGAACAATTTCAGTCTCTAATCGATACAGGTGTTATCAGTCAATTGAACCAGTTCATCGAAATTAACATAGACGAATTCGAAGATGAGAAAATTATCGGCATTCGTGATTTAACATTGGCTAAGAGTATTCTGGGGCAGGTTTCTCCATCAGATCGTGCCAATGCTGAAGTATTGGTGTCCCAAATAAATAAAGCGATTGAGTACAATACTGGCGTATTCTTTTATTTTTGACCTTAATACTCGGAGTGCTCCTCCACCTTCGCCTGTCTCTTGATCAGATCTCCTGATCAAGAGACTTCGCAAGTTTGTAGCCTTCAACGATATTCTGCAGCTTGAGCCAGCCTTCCCACATCACTATCCAGCCTGCACGACCCGTACGTTTGCTGTCGTATCAATGACCCATTTTCGCCAGCGCCGTTCGTAATAGCTGATGATCTGCCGCGCCTGGGTCACATTTTCTACCTGTAAAGAAGATCAACGGAGAAGGAAATTTCAAAAAAAATCCCCGTCATGAATGCCGGGGATTTATGTATAAGAGTCAGCCCTTCGCTGGGGAGGTTGGGAGGCGGTTTTAAGGGCTAACGCCTGGTTAAAGCACATTACTCTGTAATACCCAAACTGCCGCTTCAACGCGGGATTTAAGTTTCATTTTCTTCAGCAGATGTTTGACGTGCACTTTCACCGTGCTTTCGGTGATATTCAGACGACGGGCGATCATTTTGTTCGGCAAACCTTCGGCGATCAGTTTGATGATGTCGCGTTCGCGCGGCGTCAGGGACTGAATATCGCGGTCACCGCTCGGGCGGCTTTCTCGCAGGCTTGCCGCGAGAACGGGTGTCAGCGCTTCGCTCAGCACCATCTTCCCGGCGGCGGCGTTATGCAGCGCAGTGAGCAAATCTTCCGGCTCCATATCTTTCAGTAAATACCCATCCGCGCCACGTTTCAGGGCGGTTACCACATCATCTTCATGATTCGATACGCTGAAAACCACGATCCGCCCGGAAAGGGAGGTCTGACGCATGCTGTCGAGTGTATCCAGCCCGTTCATGCCCGGCATATTCAGGTCCAGCAGGATCAGGTCCGGATCGAGCTGTTTTGCCAGTTCGACGCCCTGTTCGCCATTACTGGCTTCACCAATAACTTTAAGGCGTGAGTCCAGCGCGATCAGCTGTTTCACGCCGTTGCGCAGCATAGGGTGATCGTCAATCAGCAAAATAGTGGAAGGGGTGGTGTCGTTCATACTTGCTCCTGGGGATTAACTGGCAGGGCTTCGGGCCGGAAACGCACAGTGACTTCTGTGCCGCCCTCCGGGCGCCGGGCGACCCGACATTTGCCGTGTAAGGTACTGGCGCGATCCTGCATGATGATCAGCCCATAATGATTTTGCTGCCCGATGTCCTGCGAAATACCGTCACCGTTATCGCAAATATTCATGCTGATTTCGCCGTCATGACACTGTAATGAAAGCGATACCCGGGTGGCATTAGCATGTTTATAAACATTGTTCAGGGCTTCACGGGCAATGTGCAACAGGTGAATGCCCTGATTGGCCGGAACGGAACGCGGCGGGATCTGATAATCGAAATCAATGGCCAGGCCCATACGGCGTGAGAATTCATCTACGGTATGTTGCAGTGCGGCGTGCAGGCCGGGGGTGTTCAGCGTCAGGCGGAAGGTGGTCAGCAGTTCACGCAACTGGCGATAAGCGGTATTGAGTTCTTCCCGCATTTGTAGCAACAGATTTTTGTCTTCTTCCGGAAAGGCATCAGCGTGCATTTGCAGGCAGGCCACCTGAATTTTCAGGCATGACAGTGACTGCGCCAGCGAGTCATGCAGTTCACGGGCGATAGCCGAACGTTCCTCCATCAGCATCAGCTGTTGCTGATGTTCCGCCTGACGTGCCAGCATCAGAGTACTGGTGAGTTGTTCCAGCAGGGTGTGTATCAGTTGCTGCTGATCGTCATCCAGATACTGCCCTGGCGGCAACTGCGCCAGCAGCACACCGTAATTTTCGCGATCGTCGCGCAGGCTCCAGCTCAGGGACTCGCCACCGTCTTGTGCATGTTCACCGACCTCTGGGATGTCAGGCTGACGTGGCGAAGTGTGGCTGAATTCATTGAATACTTCCGCGCTGTTATTTTCGTATTGCCGCAACTGAATACCCTTCAGCGGAGTCAGTGACTGCAACTCTTTCAGCACCGGTTCCATGCGTGCCTCAGGCGGTGCACTGGTGTGAAGCTGACGGCTCACGCGGTACAGATAATCCAGCATCTGATTTTTTTGTTGCAGATCGGCGGTTTTTTCTGCCACGCGCTGCGCCAGCTTATCGACCATTTCCGCCAGGGCCAGAGACATACTGTTGAGTGAGTCGCCGAGGATATCCATTTCATTATGTGCATCGCCATTCACCACACGGTTACGCTGATAGCGGCGGCTGAAATCCCCGGCGGTAATGGCGCTGGCCTGTGAAAGCAGGCTTTTCCAGGGCGTCAGCAGATGGCGGCGCAGGAACCAGATGGTCAGCGCCATCAGTAAAAGAGTTACCACCAGAAGTCCACGTTGGATCAGCGAAATCTGCTGTAAATGGTATTCGGTTTTGTGCTCCAGTGCCGCGACCAGCTCATCAAGCTGGCCGACAAAGACGGCAATATTGGCCGAGACATCCTGCGGATGCTTAGCCGTAAGAAGCTGGTTGCGCAGGGTGGTTTGCCAGTACTGACGTAACGCCAGAAACTGTGGTTGCAGATTTTCGCGCTCAACAGCCTGTAATAAATCGGCGCTGTTTTGATCAGTTTCCATCTGGCTGATATAGCGGGCACTGGTTTCCTGCAGCGGTACTTCAGATAACAGCCGGTAACTTTGCATGCGCAGCGAACCCGCTTTATTGATCGCATGGGCATTGCCCTCGATACTGCCCGCCATCCACGCCGCCAGGCTCATTCCGCCAATGCCCAGAAGGCCGAGCAGCAGCATCAGCAAGGTGATCTGGCTGATGAGCGACAAAGAAGGCAGTACGCGTTTAAACATGAATAGTATTTCCTGAACCTATAGCGGACGCCGCAGATAACGTGCCGGAATGACACAAACCTGTACTGTGTGGGCATTTTTTATGATCAGGGAGCGTTTCCCTATACCCCTTTGTGATTACTCCTTTATTTCCATGTCATTCATGCTGTCGTTAACCCAAAGAATATCTCTTCTTCAACCTTTTGAATGAAAACAGTTTATTGATTTTCCGCCGGGTACTCACAAAGGATTTGTGGTGATTTTTCCGGCATTATCCACCTGCGTTTGCGTTGATTTGTATCAACATCCCGGGGTGGTGCTCTACCTAGTGTGTGCGACAGAACTCAATCATTACAACAACAATGCGTTGCCACCCGAGGTACACATGTCACATACATCAGCTTCACCGACGGAAAAACCGTCACGCCTGTTGCAGGACTGGCGTCCCGAAGACCCGGCATTTTGGGAAAAAACCGGGCATAAAGTGGCCAGCCGCAATTTATGGATTTCCGTGCCTTGTCTTTTGCTGGGATTCTGCGTCTGGATGCTGTTCAGCCTGGTCTCCGTTAACCTCAACAAAGTCGGTTTTAACTTCACGACGGATCAGCTGTTTATGCTGACCGCTATTCCGTCAGTATCCGGCGCTTTGTTGCGTGTGCCTTACTCCTTTATGATCCCGCTGTTCGGCGGTCGCCGCTGGACGGCCATCAGTACTGTATTTCTGGTGCTGCCATGCCTGTGGCTGGGTTTTGCGGTGCAGGATACCACCACGTCTTATAACGTTTTCCTGATCATTGCGCTGTTGTGCGGTTTCGGTGGCGCTAACTTTGCATCGAGCATGTCCAATATTAGCTTTTTCTTTCCGAAAGCGAAGCAGGGCGGCGCTCTCGGGATCAATGGTGGTCTGGGTAATCTTGGGGTGAGCGTGATGCAGCTGATTGCACCACTGGTCATCTCCCTGGGGGTGTTTGCGGCCTTCAGCGATAAACAGACGCTGGCGAACGGTACTGACATCTGGCTGCAAAATGCAGCCTGGATCTGGGTGCCATTTTTGATCATCGGTACCCTTGCCGCCTGGTTTGGTATGAACGATCTGGCCTCTTCCAAAGCCTCAATCCGCCAGCAATTACCGGTACTGAAACGCGGTCATCTGTGGATCATGAGTGTGTTGTATCTGGCGACTTTCGGTTCGTTTATCGGCTTTTCAGCGGGTTTTGCGATGCTGACCAAAACCCAGTTCCCTGACGTCAATATTTTGCAATTTGCCTTTTTCGGCCCGTTTTTTGGTGCGCTGGCCCGTTCTGCGGGGGGCATGTTGTCCGACCGCCTGGGTGGTATTCGCGTAACTCTGGTGAATTATATCGTCATGGCGATTTTTGCGGGTTTACTGTTCCTGACCTTGCCGGTCGGTGGCGCGGGCGGCAATTTCCCGGCGTTCTTCGCGGTATTTATGGTGCTGTTCCTGACGGCCGGTCTGGGCAGTGGCTCCACCTATCAGATGATTGCGGTGATTTTCCGCAAACTCACCACTGATCAGGCTAAAGCCCGTGGTGCCAGCGATGATGAAGCGCTGCGTGAAGCGGTTACCGATACGGCGGCTGCGCTCGGTTTTATCTCTTCCATCGGCGCGATTGGCGGCTTCTTTATTCCTAAAGCGTTCGGGACATCACTGGCCATGACCGGTTCACCGGCGGGCGCGATGAAAGTCTTCCTGGTGTTTTACGTGGTTTGTGCGCTGATCACCTGGCTGGTGTACTGGCGTAAACTGAACAAAGGTTTTGCGACCAAACAAGTCAGAAAGTAATCTCAGCAGGCAGTGAATGGAATGAAAGGGGCTCCGGCCCCTTTTTGCGTGATCAGAACGCCGGGCACGTTTGGTATGACATCCGGGGTGGCCCCGCATTTCATGACAGCTTCCTCATGAGAAACCTACCTGTAATCAGTCATAAGCAATAACAATTCAGACTTTTTAAAACCGGTTCAGGGCGTTATAAATAACGGGACGATAACTGAAAAATGGATCCTGTGATGAAAACTGCCCACCTGGTTGACCCTGAACTGCGCCCGTTACTGGCCCTGATGCCTGCAAAAGTGCTGGAGGTATCCGCTTTGCCTGATATGCGCGCTCAGCGGCAGGCAGCGGCACTGGAAAGTTTATTGCAGGATGATGGCCTGCCTGTTTCCGTCGCTCATCATCACATTACGGGTAGCGAAGGCGCGCCGGCGGTGCGTGTGGTGGTGATTTCACCGCAACATGCACGCCAGGGGCGGATGGGTATTTTGCATATTCATGGTGGCGGCTATGTGCTGGGCAGCCCTGAGCAATCGATGCCGCTGACCCGTCCGACAGCGGCGCAGCACGACTGTGTCATTGTTTCGGTGGATTATCGCCTCGCGCCGGAAACACCGTTCCCCGGACCGCTGGAGGATTGCTATGCCGCGCTGGTCTGGATGACCGCTCAGGCAGAAGCGCTGGGCATCGACCCCGAACATATCGGTGTAATGGGCGACAGCGCCGGTGCAGGGCTGGCTGCCTCGCTGGCGTTGCTGACCCGTGACCGCAATGGCCCGAAACTGGCGTTTCAAAACCTGATGTATCCGATGCTCGACGACCGCACCGTGACCGATCCCAACCCGAATCCGGTGACGGGTGAATTCTCCTGGACGCGCGAGGACAACCGTTTCGGCTGGCACGCCTATCTTGGTCATGAAGCGGGTTTGCGGGATATTTCCTGCTACGCTGCGGCGGGCCGTGCAGAGGATCTGAGCGGATTACCGCCAGCCTGGATTGGCGTCGGTTCGATAGATTTATTCCTCGATGAGAATATCGACTATGCACACCGGTTAATCCGTGCCGGCGTACCGGTGGAATTCAGCATTTATCCGGGCGGATTTCACGGTTTCAATGGCGATCCGGCCTATGCGCTGGCCCGCCGCGCACGTAAACAGCGTCAGGACGCCCTGGCCGGTTTTAATCCGCTGCGTCATCATCATGACTTTGGATTATAATCATCAGCAATCGACAGGGCACAACAACCGGCTGAATTAGAAAATAAATTGGATATCAAACAACTTATCTATTTGTGTAATCTCGAACGCGAACGACATTTCGGCAGGGCGGCAGAAGCCAGTTTTGTCAGCCAGCCGACGCTGTCGATGCGCCTTAAAAATCTCGAAAAAGAACTCGACCTTAATCTGATCAACCGCGGTAATAACTTTGAAGGTTTTACCGCCGAAGGCCTGCGCGTGCTGAGCTGGGCGCGTGAAATCGTCGCCGTCTATGAAGGGCTGAAACTGGAAGTCGAATCACTGAAACAGGGCATGAGCGGGACATTGCGTATCGGCGTGATGCCGCAATGCAGCGTGTCGCTGGCGCAGCTGATTAAGGCGGTCAGCGAGGCGCATCCGGGGCTGGATTATCGTGTCGCGGAAGTCAGTGCCGATCAGCTGATAGAAGCGCTGAGCAGTCATTCAGTGGATGTCGGTATTGGTTTTTTTGAGTTCTCGACGCTCAATGAGCTGCGCTTTCAGCTGGTGCCGCTTGATGATGGCGGCGTTGATGTGGTCTATCACCCGGATCATTTTCCGCAGTTGCAGGACATCGGACTGATGACCGCTGAACAGGCAGTCACGCTGCCATTATGTCTGTCTGAGCCGAGCCGCTATTTCCGGCGTTATCTGGATAATTTTTTCCGCCAGGCCGGGCTTGAGCTGCGTCCGCGGCTTGAAAGTACCTCGATTTTCCAGCTGATGCAGGGCGTGTTCGTCGGGATTGGCTGTGCGCTGGTTCCGCGCGGACATCTGATTGATGAGATGCATCCTGTACTGAAACGTTGTCCGCTGGATATCACACCGATGAGCCGTCACGCCGCACTGGTGGTTGCCGAAGCGGGAAGGGCAACGCCACTGGCGCAGCATTTCTTCACAGCCGCCGGGCTTTGGCTGGCACAACAGCAGACAGAAAAACCCGACAGATAAACCATCCTCCGACGGTTTATCTCCGCTATTCCTATTGATGAAAAGAATATTTAAGCTCAAGCTTTGGCGCAATATTGCGTTAAATGAATGGAGTAACACATGAAAACATTGAAAGCCGTTGTTCTGGCGATGGCCTCTGCAGGTATTTTGCTTTCAGCAGGTGCACAGGCGTCGAATAATCTTCTGGGACAACTGCAGCAGGCCGCCAACGAAGGACTGAACGGCGGCGGCAAATCCGGTTCTACCGGCACCACTTCTTCGCTGACCTCGTTGCTTAGCGGCGGCGACAGCGCATTAACCTCGACCAGCGCGAACAACGTCGCAGGTGTGTTGCAATATTGCGTGAAGAACAACGTACTTTCCAAAGCCAGCACTGAGAATGTGAAAGATCAGTTGCTGAGCAAGCTGGGTATCCAGACGGCAGAGGGTGCGGAAAGCCAGGATTATCAGCAGGGTCTGGGGGGATTGCTGAAAACCGGTAAAGATCAGAGTGTCGATCTGAATAACCTGGGGAACGGGCTGACGCAGGTAAAAGAGAAAGTGAAAACCAAGGCCTGTGATGTGGTGCTCAAGCAGGCGAAATCGTTTATTTGATTGCAGAGGCCGCTGCAATGGCGGCTTTTAACTTCAACTTCAAGGTCAAAACCGTGGGGTGCCACCCACACTGGCCTTAAGAGGCGCCTATCGCCGCGCCTCTTAAGAATCTCCGGCTCTTTTACTGCGCGCTCCGCTCGCTGGCTATGTTTCAGGTATCGCAGTGATAGCCGCAAAATCCCGCCGCGGCGCGGTGCCCTACGTTCGGGTTGCAACCCGCGCAAAAAACGCGCGGTTTTCCACCTCTCCTCCGGCGGAATTTTGGAACCGGCCTCAGGCTTCAACTTCACAACCTCACTTTCTTAATCTTTCAAAAAGCTGCGGGCGATTCAGAAATCTTGCTGAACGGAGCGGCCTGAAGACCGAAGGCTTCAGGACCGAGAGAAGGCACCGCGTAGCGGCAAGATTTCCAGCCTGTCGCTGTGGTTGCTGAAACATAGCCAGCGCGCGGATCACGTGTTTGAAAAAGCGAGGGGAGTTCAGAGGGGAAAAGCCTTTCCCCTCTGGTCGGTTTCGGCGCGACAGGCCATGTGATAACCGTTATTGAAAAACCGAAACTTACTCAATTCTATGTAAAGTCATTTATAGCTATTTAAAAGGGAAGCCCTTTCACTCCGCATAGACCTTCTCTTTACTCTCACACAAATCCTCAATCAGACAACTCCCGCACCGTGGCTTGCGGGCAATGCAGGTATAGCGGCCATGCAGGATCAGCCAGTGATGGCAGTCAAGTTTAAATTCGGCGGGAACCACTTTCAGCAATTTTTCTTCGACATCATCGACAGTTTTGCCGGGCGCGAATTTCGTGCGGTTACAGACGCGGAAAATATGCGTGTCCACCGCAATGGTCGGCCAGCCGAAGGCAGTGTTAAGTACAACGTTGGCGGTTTTGCGGCCGACGCCTGGCAGTGCTTCAAGCGCGGCGCGGTCTTCCGGCACTTCTCCGTTGTGTTTTTCCAGCAAAATACGGCAGGTTTTAATCACGTTCTCGGCTTTGGCATTAAACAGGCCAATAGTTTTGATGTATTCCTTCACACCGTCCACGCCAAGTGCCAGAACAGATTCAGGCGTGTTGGCGACAGGATACAGCTTTGCCGTCGCCTTGTTCACGCTGACGTCCGTGGCCTGCGCGGAAAGCAATACCGAAATCAGCAGTTCGAACGGGGTGGTGTACACCAGTTCGGTGGTAGGATGCGGGTTGTTATCACGTAAACGGCTGAGAATTTCGGTGCGTTTTTCCTTATTCATGAACACTTCCCTTTGGCAAACTTTCTTCAGCAGCAACGTGCTGTGCCGCTTTCCGTGCTTTCATGCGCTGATCAATAAGATATTTAGCGGCCAGCAACAGACCGAGGCCGATAAACGCGCCCGGCGGCAGCATGGCCAGCAGGAACGGGTTATCGAGATGCAGCACTTCGACACGCAATACTTTCGCCCAACTGCCGAGTAACAAATCAGCGCCGTTGAACAGTACGCCGCTGCCGAGAATTTCACGCATTGAGCCCAGTACAAACATCGCACAGGTTGCTCCGAGCCCGGTCATCGCACCGTCAAGCGCGGCCAGATGGATCGGACTGCTGGCTGCGCAGGCTTCGGCGCGTCCGACCACAATACAGTTGGTCACAATCAGCGGGATAAAAATCCCCAGCGCCTGATACAGACCAAACGCATAAGCGTTGATCAGCATCTGTACGGTACTGACGACCGAGGCGATAATCAGCACATAAATCGGGATGCGAATTTCATCCGGGATCCACTTACGGAATGCGGAAATCATGGCGTTGGTACAGGTCAGCACCAGTGTGGTCGCAAGGCCTAAACCCAGGGCGTTGGTGGCAGTCGAAGTCACGGCCAGCAGCGGACAAAGCCCCAGCAACTGAACCAGTGAGGAGTTATTGGTCCACAGACCCTGAACGATTATCTTTTTGGCTTCACTCATCACGTGCTCCACAAGGGGTGAGGTGGGAAAGCTGAGACGGTACCGTCCCGATAAACAGCGCCGTGCGTTTTACGGTGCGAACGACGGCGCGCGGTGTAATGGTCGCACCGGTAAACTGATCAAACATACCGCCGTCTTTCTTCACGGCCCAGCGCTCATCGCCTGCACCGTTAACGGTCTGATTGGCGAAATGCTTGATCCAGTCTGAAATGCGCACTTCAATTTTGTCACCCAGCCCCGGCGTTTCATGCTGTTCCAGCACGCGGGAACCGTAAACTTTGCCATGAAAATCAGCCGCCACCAGTAACCGGATCGCACCGGAATAACCATCAGGCGCAGTGGTTTCAACCACCGCGGCCACAGGCTGTCCGTTTTTGCGCGCCAGATACATACGGTGCGGCGTCATGTTACCCAGTGCCTCATCAGTGACGTTGTAACATTCGTTTTGCATGTCATTGTCGTACACGCCTGCAGGGATCACCTGATCAAACAATATTTTTTGCTGTAACAGCGCCTGATGTTCAATCGTCGGCTTGGTCATCAGGTTGACCAGAGCCGTCATCCCGGTCATCAGTGCGCCAAAGAAAGCCAGAATCAGGCCGTGGCGTCGCATGGTTGCTAACATCATTCTTCCTCAGCGATGCCCGTAAACACGTGGTTGTGTATAGTGATCAATCAGTGGCACAGTAATATTGGCCAGTAAAACCGCAAAAGCGATGCCATCCGGATAACCGCCATAACTGCGGATCAGCCACACCAGTAAACCAATCAGCGCACCGAAAATCAGGCGGCCTTTAGGGGTAGTGGAGGCTGTCACCGGATCGGTGGCGATAAAGAATGCACCCAGCATGGTCGCGCCGGAGAACAACCCGACCAGCGGTGAAGAGTAGCTTTCCGGTGCCAGACCCCACGCGATACCCGCGCATACAGTCAGCATACCTAACAGGGCGACCGGAATGTGCCAGCTGATGATTTTGCGCCACATCAGGAACAGCCCGCCGGCGAGGAAACCCAGGTTAATCCACTGCCAGCCGAGACCGGCCAGCGTGCCGCTAAACAATGGTGTACTGAGGATCTGATCGGCGCTATGGCCGGAGCGCAGACCGGTTTTAAACGCATCCAGCGGTGTTGCCTGCGTCACGCCATCGACGTTCATATTGAGCTGATAGGCGGTCAGATCCAGACTGTTATGCCCGGTGAAAATAGTCCGCAGTGTATCGGTGAAGCCTGCGTGATGGTGTTGCAGGGTATCAGGCGGCAACCAGGTGGTCATTTGCACCGGGAAAGAAATCAGCAGTACCACATAACCTACCATGGCTGGGTTAAACGGATTCTGACCCAGACCGCCATAAAGTTGTTTGGCAATAATGATGGCGAAAATCGTGCCGAGTACCACCATCCACCACGGGCCCAGCGGCGGCAGGCTGATACCCAGCAAAACCGCGGTCAGCAGGGCGCTGTTATCCCCCAGACGTTTCGTCACCGGCTGTTTTCGCAGTTGTAACACGGCGCCTTCTGCCAGCAGAGCAATCACGATAGCCAGTGTCAGTTGTATCAGCGTGCCGTAACCGAAGAACCAGACCTGAGCGATCAGGCCGGGAATACACGCCAGGATCACCATCATCATGATGGTGCTGGTGTTCTGGCGATTATGCGTAAAAGGTGAACTTGCGATCCTGAAGGCCATCTATTCCTCGTTAGACATTGTTTGGGCGGCTTTACGGGCCTTAACCCGGGCGATCGCCGCAGCCACGGCGGCTTTGCGTGGATCGCTTTCTTGTTGTTTTGGCTCGGTTTCTTCTGTGTCCTGCGCGGCCGCTTTTTTGGCTTTGGCGCGGGCGATGGCAGCGGCTACTGCCGCCTTGCGTTTGTCGTCTGCGGAAGGTTCGGCAGGTGACGCTGTCACGTTTTCTTCACCGGCAGGCTGATGTGATGCTGCGGCTTTCTTCGCTTTTACACGGGCAATCGCGGCAGCCACGGCGGCCTTGCGGGCATCTTCCTCAGCGGGCGGCTGAGAAACGGCAAGCTCACTTTCTCTGGCTTCAACAACCACGCCAGTGTTGCCGGCTTTCTTCGCTTTCACCCTGGCAATCGCGGCAGCCACCGCGGCCTTACGGGCATCTTCCTCAGCGGGTGGTGCTGTTTCAGCCACCGGTTCAGAGGCCACAGGAATATCCTGCTGCGCGGCAGCTTTTTTAGCTTTAGCGCGGGCAATTGCCGCCGCCAGTGCGGCCTGGCGCGGATCGACTTCCGGCGTGTCAGCCACGGGTTTTTCTTCTACAGGGGCTTCTGCTGCCGGTGTCTCGCTGAGTTTTACAGCTGCTTTCTGATGCTTTTCTTCCCGCGCTAATTTTTCACGCTCCATACGCGCCTGTTTGGCTTCGAAACGCGCTTTGGCTTCCATGGCACGTGCGCTTTCGTTATCGATGGCGCGGATTTCAGCCTTTTCCTGACGGTAATACTGCACCAGCGGAATATTGCTCGGGCAGACATAGGCACAGGCGCCGCAT
This sequence comes from Rahnella perminowiae, assembly GCF_019049695.1. Taxonomy (NCBI): domain Bacteria; kingdom Pseudomonadati; phylum Pseudomonadota; class Gammaproteobacteria; order Enterobacterales; family Yersiniaceae; genus Rahnella; species Rahnella perminowiae. The sequence continues at coordinate 246,420 of NZ_JAFMOT010000187.1, read as the reverse complement.
TCGATGCAGTCGAACAGATTATGCTTGCGTGCTTTCTCGTGTTCCTCGCCTTTACTGAACCAGTAAAGTTGTTGCGGCAATAAACCGGCCGGACAGGATTCCGCGCACAGGCTGCAACGGATGCAGGCTTCTTCCGGCCCGGGCTGTCCCAGTTCGGACTCGGACGGCGCCAGCAAACAGTTGGAAATTTTGACCACGGGTACGTTGAGCGACGGCAGGGTAAAGCCCATCAGCGGACCGCCCATGATCACCATCTTTTTATTACCCTGCGGTTGTAACTGACCTTCCTGCATCAGGTGCTCAATGGGGGTACCCAGACGCGCCCAGACGTTGCCCGGTTTTGCCATTGCTTCACCGGTCAGCGTGACCACGCGTTCAATCAGCGGTTCGCCGTCAATGATGGCGCGTTTAATGGCAAACACAGTGCCGACGTTTTGCATCAGCACGCCGATGGACGACGAGTGATGGCCTTTTGGCACTTCGAGGCCGGTCAGGATTTTAGTCAGCTGTTTGGCACCGCCGGACGGGTATTTGGTCGGGATCACCCGCAGCTCGAAACGCACACCGTCGGAGATTTCAGCGCTGATCGCCGCTTTTAGTGCGGCAATCGCTTCAGGTTTGTTGTCTTCGATGCCGATTAGCACACGTTCAGGATGCAACATGTGACAGAGGATGCGCGTACCCTGGAGGATTTCCATGGCATGTTCCTGCATCAGCCGGTCATCGGCAGTGATGTAAGGCTCACATTCGGCAGCATTAAGAATCAGTGTGCGGGTCGAGGTCAGGCCGCCAGCCAGTTTGCTGGCGGTCGGGAAACCGGCGCCACCCAGCCCGGCAATACCGGCCTGACTGATGCGCTGATTCAGTTCGTCAGCAGTAAGCTGACGGTAATCGGCCACGAATTCACGGCCACACCAGGTGTCCTGGCCGTCGGCGTCGATTAACACACAAAGCTCTTTCAGGCCGGAAGGGTGCGCAGTAATGTGTGGCCCGATGGCGGTAATCACGCCTGAGGTCGGCGCATGAACCGGTACGGTACGGCCACGACCGGTGGTCAGCGGCTGACCTTTTAACACGCGGTCGCCGGGTTTCACACACAGCTCACCTTCAGGACCAAGATGTTGCTGAAGCGGGATGATAAAGCGCTCAGGCAGTGGCACGTTGCGCAACGGAACGTGGCTTGACTGAGTCTTCATTTCCGGCGGATGAATACCGCCGTCGAAGTCCCAGATCTTGTTTTTCTTGAGCGCCGCAAACAGATTAAACATGTTACTCCGCATGGATGACCTGAACCGGAATGGATTTCAAATCCCACTTCCAGTTTGCGGTGGTGGTTTTTACCGGCAGCATTTCGATGCAGTCCGTCGGGCAGGGCGCGACGCACAGGTCACAGCCGGTACATAAATCGGTAATCACGGTATGCACGGCACGGGTGGCCCCTACAATGGCATCAACCGGACATGCCTGAATGCACTTGGTGCAGCCGATGCAGTTGCTTTCGTCAATGTAGGCCACTTTACGCACCGGTACCGCAGCCGCGGCGTCTTCACCCATCGGCTGAGGTTCAACGTTAAGCAGGGTTGCCAGCTTGAGCATGACTGCTTCGCCGCCCGGCACGCATTTATTGATGTTGTCGCCATTGGCGACCGCTTCGGCATAAGGTTTACAGCCGGGATATCCGCATTGCGCACACTGGCTCTGCGGCAGAATATCGTCAATCTGATCGACAACCGGGTTGCCTTCGACGGCAAAACGACGCGAGGCGTAACCCAGCAGCAGGCCAAAAACCAGCGCCAGAGCGGTCAGCGCGCCAATTGCTACCCATAATTCAAACATTAGAATTTCACCAGACCCGTGAAGCCCATAAAGGCCAATGACATCAGGCCGGCCGTGACCAGCGCAATCGAAGAACCTTTGAACGGTGCCGGAACATCAGCGACGACCAGGCGTTCGCGAATGGCAGCGAACAGCACCATGACCAGCGAGAAGCCCAGTGACGCGGCAAAACCGTACAGTGCGGATTGCATAAAGTTGAACTGCTGGTTGATGTTGAGCAACGCGACACCGAGCACGGCACAGTTAGTGGTGATAAGCGGCAGGAAAATACCCAGCAGCCGATACAACGACGGGCTGGTTTTACGCACGACCATTTCGGTGAACTGCACGACAACGGCGATCACCAGAATAAAGGCCATGGTACGCAGATACACCAGCCCCAGCGGCATCAGAACAAAAGTGTTGACGATCCACGAGCAGATATTGGACAGGGTGATCACGAAGGTGGTGGCGAGCCCCATCCCGATAGCCGATTCCAGTTTCCTGGACACGCCCATAAACGGGCACAGGCCAAGAAATTTGACCAGCACAAAGTTATTGACCAGCACGGTGCCGACGAAGAGTAATAAATAAGAGGTCATAGCAATTGCCCGGACATAATAATCATTAAAAAATTCAGGGTTATTCCGTAAAGGTTTCTTTTACCCGCAGTGAGCGCTTAAAATAAGGCACAAAGACGGCGGCGGCCAATAAAGGTAACAATAAGTTACGCACGGCCAAATCATCGGTAACCGGTGAGAATGCAAAGGCTTTTACTGCCAGAAGCACGGTGCACAATAACCAGATAATATACATTTTAGGTAACGCTCTGGCGCGCTTACAAAATTGCCATAATACCGCAACGGTAAATAACCCCATCGCCAACGTGGTCACTACAGAGAAATACCATTGCAGGGTAAATGCCTGCGAGTTGGTGATTAAATATTCACGCGATTCCGGTACAAATAATGCCATTGAAAACAGAAACAGCATTAATACGACGCTGAGCAGCGTCACAATCAGATACGCCATCGGGGCCAGTAACCACCCGCCAATACGTTTATAGCCCGGATTATTCGACATAAAAGCTTTTCTCACGCTGGTTTTGCCATCAAATCAGCACAGGGAAACTTCCCCGACCTTCAAGGCGCAGTAGCTTAACCCGAGTTCGCTTCAGCCGATATCGTATTTATGTGATCAATACCTTAATCCTTCCGCCGTCTCTGCGTTGACTGCCTTCACACGCCCCGGTCACAGACTTTTGTATGCTCCGGGGACACGCTCAGTGAACGCACTGATACAGCCTGAACGATTCAGGAATTAAAAGCGGGGAGGACTAGTGCACCGGCACCAGAATTTCGGTGGCGACGATCACCACAATCAGGCCAACCAGCACGGGAACGGAGGTCCGTTTAACCACTTCAAAAGGCGAGATTTTTGCCATGCCGGCCACTGCGACCACAACGCCGGAAACCGGGGAAAGGGTCCGGCCCAGGTTGGACGCCTGCAACATCGGAATGACCAGGTATTCCGGATTAATGCCCATTTTCGTCGCCAGTTTAGGGATGAGTTCAACGAAGGCATAGAACGACGCATTGCCGGATCCGGTCGTCATGGCGGCAAGCACGGTGATCACCACCAGTACCAGCATCATAACGATGCTGCCGGAACCGAAGTTTTGCGCCAGTCCGATCAGGCTGCTGATAAACCCGACAGTACTTAAACCCTGAGCAAACACGCCTGCCGCGACCAGCAACATCACCACGTTGGCGAATGCATCGGCCATGCCGCGATACGCCACGTCCAGACCGGCGAATACCGCTTTGCCGCTACGGTTACGCACGGTTTCAATCAGGGCGGTCAGCAGCATACAGATCACCAGAATGGTGATGATATGCAGATTCGGCCCCCATTTTCCGTCAAAAATCAGCACACCGATAATCGGCGTGAAAGGCAAAATGGCGTAGAAAGCCGGAGCATTGGTTTCAGCCACATCGTCAGCATTTGAATCGACCGTATCCACCTGGGCTGTGGTATCGCGTTTATCCAGATAGCGTTGCCAGAAGAAATGCGCGACAGCCATTGCGGCGATGGCGGCAATCGAAATAGGCAGGGTGACTTTAAAGGCAAAATCCACCAGCGGCATGTTCGCCGCCTGCGCGGCCAGCACAACGTCACCGGATGTTGGCGAAAGGATGATTGCCGCAGGGGATGCACAAATCGCCGCCGCCGCGCCCCGGCTGATGCCGACGTTGACCATTATCGGGAACAGTGTCGCCATCAGTAACACGCCCAGACCGGTGGCGGAAGATACCGCCAGCGACATCAGACACGCCAGGATATAAGCCGCAACCATCAGAATGTACGGTGAGTTGATCATCTGTAACGGACGCGATGCCAGTTTGACGACCACATCATTGGCCCCAATATGTGTCATATAGGCCGCGAATCCGCACAGCATCATAATCATCATTCCCAGATCGCCACCGCGGCTCATCAGCAGAATTTTGACGTATTCAACGATATCTGTGGCATTCCAGCCGGTACTTTTTGTGCCTTCCGGCAGGATACTGTGGCCCATCATTGCACTGATAATCAGCAGCAATAAGCCACCTACCATCAGCACGCCGGTGGGTGAATAGCCTTTAATGATATAGCGTCCGACAAAGACGGCGACCACCAGCCCGATCAGTAATTCCAGCATTATTGTATTCCCCGAGATTAAATATGGATCCAAGTGAAAGGCGGGCACTTTGCCGAAATAGCTCACCGGGCGTAATGACGCTTATCAATTATGGGTGATGAAAAAGCGGGGAATATTTAAATTTGTGATGCTTAACGGGCATCACGAGGGGCGTTTAAAAAAACTTCAACTACAACTTCAAGTTCAAAACCGTGGGCCGACGCCCACGACCTTGACCTTAAGGCCAGTTTGGGTGGCAACCCAAGGTGTTGACCTAAAGGCGGTTCGGGTGGCAAACCCAAAATCAAAGCTTCGGGATTTCCCGATAAAATCCCACGCCGATGAGGCGTCCAAACAGAAATGGTATAAATTTCCGTCCCCGTAGCCAGATTTCCAGCCGTGAAGGGGCACGCTTCCTTTGTTTCTGTCCGGCCTTACTGATCATAATCTGTAACGCCTGCGTCGCCCAGGTCGGGAACATGCGACGGCGCTGAATGCGTTTTAAATGCCGCAGCGTCAGGCGTCCGGCCTTGAGCGGTTCAGTGATGATATTCGCCGTCGCCACGGCATCCTGAATGGCCAGATTCACGCCAACACCGCCGATGGGTGACATCGCATGCGCTGCGTCGCCGATGCACAGCAGCCCCGGTTTTGCCCACTCTTTCAGACGGTCAATGCGGATCACCAGCAGGCGTACGTCTTCCCAGCTGAGGATATCTTCCTGAAGACGCGGGCGTTCGAAGGGAGATACTTCGGTCAGCAGGTCGAGAAAGGGCGCGATGCCCTGCGCTTTGAGCAAATCCAGACTGCCTTTGGGAATCGAATACCCACACTGCCAGTAATCTCCCCGGTCAATCATGATGAAGTTTTTCTTCGGGCCGCGATGACCCATTGACCACTGCGGATCGTCCGGTCGTTTGTGAATTTTCAGCCATAACACGTCACGCGGCGTGCCATAACGGCGGACTTCCATCCCGGCCTGTTCCCGCACGATGGAATTACGGCCATCGCAACCGATCACCAGACCGGCATCAAAGTGCTGCGTTTCTCCGTCCACTTCAGCAATAACACCGGATACCTGCCCTTTATCCTCCTGCAACGACAGCACCTGTGCATTATGGATCAGCCTGAAATTGGGCAGTTGTGCTGCCTTACCGGCGATAAAGTTAAGGAAATCCCACTGCGGCATAAAAGCGATAAATTTACACTGCGTTGGCAGATGACTGAAGTCCGCCAGCGTGGTTTCCTGGCCGTCGATTTCACCATATAGCTTTTCAGCGCGCTGGTGTGGCAGGGCGAGGAATTCGTCGAGGAAACCTAGTTGCCAGATGATGTCCAGCGTCGAAGGGTGAATGGTGTCGCCGCGAAAATCGCGCAAAAAGTCACGGTGTTTTTCCAGCACAGTGACGTCAATACCTTTACGCGCCAGAAGATATCCCAGCATTAAACCTGCGGGACCGCCCCCGACAATGCAGCATGATGCTGCTGAAGACTTTGTATCCGGTGTCATAACCACCTGCCTGGCAGAATGAATTCATATGATAACAGTTATCATTTGCACTCCTGCGCGTCAATCCATCCCGTGCTACATCACTGAACATTACCTGCACAGCGGTACAACATATCCGGCTTTTTTTGCACCACCGCGATCTGCCCGTCATCTTCCCGCATGGAACGTTATTTATTCATATTCCATTTTAATCAATTACTTAACGGTGGTTCTGCAAACTGGCAGACAAATTGCAATGTGGTCCACAGGTTGAGTTGTTGGGCCAATTTGGACCGGTGTCCGTTGAAAACAATGTGCGGAGAAGCCAATGAGCGGCGAAATAAATTTATTGCATCCGATCGCGCCACAACAAAGCGACACCCTGGTACTGGATGCGCTGACGCGTTATGTGGCGCAGTCCGGCACCCGTATCGGCGAGAAACTGCCTCCTGAGCGTGTGCTGGCTGAAGGTCTGGCGGTGAGCCGCAACACCGTGCGTGAGGCGCTCAAACGCTGGGAGGCACTGGGAATTATCGTGCGTAAAAAAGGCAGTGGCACCTTTTTGCAGTCTGAAATTACTGCTAACGACAGCTTTCTGTCCCTGCGCTTTAAAAATGATTCCGCCACCATGCTGCATGCGCTGGAAGTGCGCCGGATCATCGAATGTGAGGCTTCGGCAATGGCGGCAGTGCGTGCTACGGAAAGCGATTTGCTGTTCATCGAACAGAAACTGGTTGTGATGGAAAAAGTACATCTGAGCATCGGTTCCGCAGGGGCAGAAGACTGGCAGTTTCACGCGGCGATCTACAGCGCCGCGCACAATCCGCTGCTGCTGCAAATGGTCGGCGGCATTTACGACCTGCTGCATGCCTTTTTCGAATCGCCACCGGAACAGGCGCTTTTCAGCGACTCTTTTCCGCTGCACCGCCTGTTATATGAAGCCATTGCGCGCCGCGAACCGGAAAACGCGCGCAGGCTGAGCAACGACATTCTGAACATAACCGAACGTGACATGAAGGAAGTGATCAATGCAGCAAGATGATAAGAGCCAGCCGGTTGAGTTAAGTGAAAACACGCATTTAGTGCATGACGGCCGCCACGATCGCGGGGCGATTTCACCCCCTATCTATCAGTCGTCGTTATTTAGTTTCACCGATTATGACAGCATGATTGCCCGTTTTCGTGGTGACAGCGACCACGCATTATATTCCCGCGTCGACAACCCGACCGTGATCGAATTACAGAAGAAGGTGGCGCAGCTTGAAGGCGGCGAAGCCTGTCTGGCGTTCGGCAGCGGCATGGCGGCTATCAGTAATGCCATTCTCAGCGTGGCCGGTCCCGGCGATAAAGTCGTCTGTGTGAATCACGTTTATCCAGACACCTACCGTTTTCTGCGCGGTTTCTGCACCCGTTTCCAGATTGAATCACAGTTTGTCGATGGGGGTTCTCTGGCCGCACTCGAAGCGGCGATTCAGGGGGCGAAACTGTTATATCTCGAAAGCCCGAACAGCTGGGTGATGGGCGAGCAAAATCTGCCAGCCATTGCCGCGCTGGCCAAAAAATACGGCGTAATAACGATGATCGATAACAGCTGGGCGTCACCGGTTTTCCAGAAGCCGCTGGCGGCAGGCATCGATCTGGTTATTCATTCTGCGTCGAAATACATCAGCGGACACAGCGACGTCGTTGCCGGACTGGTGATTTCAAGTACAGAACACATCACTGCCATCAGTCGTTATATCAGCCCGTTTTTAGGCGGCAAACTCTCCGCGAATGAAGCCTGGCTGTTGCTGCGTGGCTTACGCACGCTGCCGCTGCGTATGCGCCAGCATCACGAAAGCGCGCTGGAACTGGCGCGCCGCCTGCAGGGCTATTCGCGTATCACGCAGGTGAATCATCCGGGGCTTGACCCGTTGCCGACTTCCACGCTGACCGGCTACAGCGGCCTGTTCTCCTTTGAGCTCAGCGAAGGCATTGACATTCCGACGTTCTGCAATGCGCTGACCTTATTCCGTATGGGCGTCAGTTGGGGCGGTTTTGAAAGCCTGGTGATGCCGGCCATTTCGGTGCTGAATCAGGCGGGTGAATTCAACTCGGCAAGAGATTTTGGCGTCTCACCCCGTGTGATCCGCATTTCAATCGGGCTGGAAGATACTGAAGATTTATGGCGTGACTTGAAAAATGCCATCGAAAGTGCTTGTTCCTGAAGCCATTTTTTGAAAATACCGTTCCTGTGTTCCGACTTTTTTCACCGTGGAGAATCAAGATTATGCGACACCCGAAACGTCATGTGCTCAGCCTGCTGGTGCTCAGCCTGTTTTCCTGCGCCAGTTTTGCCGCCACTAAGCTGACGCTGGTGGAAGTGATCACCAGCCCGGCACGTACCGAAATGCTGCAAAAGATGTTAACCGCTTACAAAACACAGCATCCTGATGTCGAGATCGAGGTCGTGTCGCTGCCGTGGGGGCAGGCGTTTGAAAAGCTTGGCACCATGATTCAGAGCGGGCAGTACCCGGATGTGGTGGAAATGCCGGACACCTGGCAGGGGCTGTATGCCAGTAACGGTATGCTGGCTGATCTCGAACCCCGGCTGAAAGGCTGGACAGGCACGGCAGATCTGACCGACAAAACGCTGACCATGGCGCGTTCTTCCGGTGGCACCGCAACGATGATCCCGTACGGTTTTTATCTGCGGGCGATGTTCTGGAATAAAAAACTCTTTCAGCAGGCGGGCCTGACCGACGCGCCGAAAACCATGGATGAGTTTATGGCGGATGCGAAGAAAATCAGCGCACTGGGCAACGGGATCAGCGGCTATTGCATGCGCGGCGGCGTCGGCGGCACGAATGCCTGGATGATGTTTATGGCGGCAATGAACGGCTCGCCGGACTTTTTCGATAAAGAGGGCAACAGCACGCTGACCAAACCGGGTGCGGTCAAAGGCGCGCAGTTCCTGGTGGACATGTACCAGAAAGGTTATGCACCCAAAGACAGTGTTAACTGGGGCTTTAACGAAATCGTTTCCGGTTTCTACTCCGGTAAATGCGCCATGCTGGATCAGGATCCGGACGCGCTGATCGCCATCAAGAACAGCATGAACCCGGACGATTTCTCCGTTGCGCCGATGCCGCTCGGGCCGAACGGTAAAGCCTACCCGACTATCGGTTATACCGGCTGGTCGATGTTCAAACAGGGCAAACATCAGGATCAAAGCTGGGATCTGATTTCCTTCCTGAGTAATAAAGAAAACAACCTGACCTGGTCGAAATTCGTCGGCACCTTACCGATTTATAAGGGCGCAGAGCAGGATGCATATTACCACGCGCCACAGTTTGCAGGCTGGTTTGCCGAGCTGAACAGCCCGGATTACATCCCGCTGACCATGCCGACGCACCTCAAAGGCTGGGGCTATTTTAACTCGGTGATTGTGAAAGACAGTTCGCAGGAAACGCTGCTCGGCCAGAACGACACCGAAAGCATGGTGAAAGATTGGGCGAAATACCTGACCAAAGAACAGAAAGCCTGGCTGGCTGCGCAAAAGTAAACCGGATGACTCCGGCACGGATCTGCTGCCGGAGTTCCCCATTCCTCTCAACGGAGACGCGTCATGATGTTGGAAGTTTCACCGCCAGACACCGCTGCCGCGCCGCGCTTCCCACGTTTGCGGGCGCTGCTGGAACCCTGGGTTTATCTCAGCCCGACGCTGGTGCTGATTGGCCTGTTTATCTTTGTTCCGATGGCTATCGGCATTTCCTATGCCTTTCAGAACATACAGTTGCTGAACCCGTTAGATACCGGTTGGGTGGGGCTGGATAATTTTCGTACCATGTTCGATGACCGGCATTTTTATGCCGCACTGCGCCATACCTTCAACTGGACACTGACTTCACTGGTGTTGCAGTTCGCGCTGGGGCTGGGCTTAGCTTTATTGCTCAACCGTGAATTCCCCGGCCGCCGCTGGGTGCAGGCGCTGGTGTTTCTGCCGTGGGCGGTTCCGGCGTTTCTCTCCGGCCTGACCTGGGCATGGTTGCTCAATCCGGTAATTGGCGTGCTGCCTTACTGGCTGGCTGATCTGCATATCATTTCCGAACCGTACAATATTTTGTCTGATCCGCAACTGGCGCTGTACGGCCCGGTAGTGGCGAACGTCTGGTTCGGCATTCCGTTCTTCGCCATTACCCTGCTGGCGGCGTTGCAATCGATTCCGAAAGATTTGTACGAAGCGGCGTCGATGGACGGGGCGAGCGGCTGGCAGCAGTTTTGCAAAGTCACGCTGCCGTTTCTGGCACCGATGATTGCCATCACGGTCATGCTGCGCACCATCTGGATCGCAAATTTTGCTGATCTGATTGTGGTGATGACCGACGGCGGGCCGGCAAATTCCACCTCGATTCTGTCGAGTTTCATCTTCACCACTGCATACCGCAAACTCGACTTTGGTTATGCGTCTGCGATGGCGGTGTTCCTGCTGGTGCTGATGACATTCTATGCGCTGGTTTTACTGCGCATCCGCCATCAGTTGCTGAAATAAGGGGCTCATATGAGTGCATTGTCAATTAACGCCTGGCTGCGCAAGGGCGGGCATCGGCTGGGGATTGTGTTCTATCTGGTGTTCGCGCTGTTCCCGATTTACTGGCTGATCAAAATCTCCATCACGCCGGATAAACTGCTCTACAGTGAAGGTGTGCGGATGTGGCCGGGCGAGATGACGCTGGTCCATTTTCAGCGTGTGTTTACTGAAAGCCAGTTTCCGCTGTATTTCTTCAACAGTCTGATTGTGTCATTCGGCACGGCATTTCTGACCACAATCATTGCTGCCGGTGCGGGTTTCGCGTTTTCCCGCTTCAGTTTTCGCGGCAAAACGGTGATGGCCGCGCTGCTGCTGTTTACCCAGATGTTCCCGCTGGTGATGATCCTCGCGCCAATTTACAAAGTGATGGCACCGCTCGGGCTGACCAATAGCCTGACCGGGCTGATTCTGATTTACACCGCTTTTAACGTCCCTTTTGCCACGTTCCTGATGCAGTCGTTTTTTGACAGTATTCCGAAGGATCTGGAAGAGTCCGCGATGCTTGAAGGGTGCAGCCGATTTATGGCACTGCGCAAAGTCATTATCCCGCTGACTCTGCCGGGGATGGCGGCAACCTTAGGTTTTGTGTTTACCGCCGCGTGGAGCGAATTGTTGTTCTCGCTGATGCTTATCAACAAAAACGACGTGATGACTTTCCCGGTTGGCTTACTCAGTTTTGTGTCGAAATTCGCGGTTTCATGGGGCGACATGATGGCAGCGGCTGTGCTGGCGCTCATTCCTGCCTGTCTGTTCTTTGCGTTCATTCAGCGTTACCTGGTTCAGGGGCTGACTGCCGGTGCGGTAAAAGGATAATTCTATGGCTCAGATTACGATTTCCGATCTTCAAAAACGTTACGAAAATGTCGAAGTATTGCGACACATTAACCTGACCATTAAAGATGGCGAGTTTGTGGTGCTGGTCGGGCCGTCCGGGTGCGGTAAATCGACCCTGCTGCGCACGATCGCCGGGCTTGAACTGGCGACGGCGGGGGATATTCATATCGGTTCACGTCTGATGAATCAGGTGGCTCCGAAAGATCGTGATATCTCAATGGTATTCCAGAGTTATGCACTGTATCCGCACATGACCGTGGCACGTAACATGGGGTTCAGCCTCGAAGTCCAAAAGCGGCCGAAAGCGGAGATTGAGGCGGCGGTGAATAAAGCCGCCGATATTCTCGGGCTGACCGCGTTGCTGCATCGCCGTCCGAAAGAGTTATCCGGCGGACAGCGTCAGCGTGTGGCAATGGGCAGGGCGATCGTACGCGAGCCCCAGGTGTTTTTGTTCGATGAACCGCTTTCTAACCTGGATGCGCAATTACGGGGGCAGATGCGGATTGAAATCAAAAGCCTGCATCAGCGTATGAAGAACACCATCGTTTATGTGACGCACGATCAGGTGGAAGCCATGACCCTCGCTGACCGCATCGTCGTACTCAACCACGGCCTGATCCAGCAGGTCGGCACGCCGCTTGAACTGTACGACACGCCGGCCAATAAATTCGTCGCCAGCTTTATCGGTTCGCCGTCTATGAATTTCATCAACGGTACGCTGGAACTGGGGGATTCTGCGCCGCAATTGCGGATTAACGGGCAACTGACGCTGCCGGTAGATCCTTTAATCAAGAATCTGCAAAGTGGTACAGAGGTGATTTATGGCGTCCGCCCCGAAGCCATTGTGCTGTGCGAAGAGGGCGCGCCAGACGCGGTGCCACTGGATATCACGCTAATTGAACCTACCGGCCTGAGTGAACTTATTCACGGCAAATTTGGCACTGAAAAGCTGAGTGTTTACAGCATGGTCAGATCGGCCGCCGCGCCCGGAGACCGGGTATGGGTACAGATAGATACCGCGCGGATGCAGTTGTTTGAGGCGGATAGTCAGAAGCGGATGAGGAAAATGGGAGAGTGAAAAGCAGTAAATTTCTCGCGCGGGAATAAGTCAATCCCGGTCGGCTCCTCCCCCTTCGCAGGGGAAGGAGCGATAAGTTAAACCGCTTTTGCCTCAGGTAAGCGCATCAGCTTAAACCCGACGCCGACACCGGCAATCAGCATCAAACTGATGAATCCGGTGATCCCGTACCAGCCAAAGGAGTGCCAGAAGAATCCGCCTAACGTTCCGGCGACACTGGAACCCGCATAGTAGCTGAACAGATATAAAGACGATGCCTGACCTTTTGCACGACGGGCACGTCTGCCGATCCAGCCGCTGGCAACGGAATGGGCGGCGAAAAATCCGCCGGTGACCAGGATCATGCCGACGAAAATCAGCCAGACCGGTGAAAAAGCGGTGATTAAAATGCCCAGCAGCATCAGCGACGTTGCGCCGATCAGCACAGGGCCGCGGCCATAAACGCCGGTCAGCGCACCGGCTTTCGGCGAGCTGTAGGTACCCATCAGGTAAACGACAGATAAAATCCCGACTATCGCCTGGCTCAGATGGTAGGGCGATGAAAGCAGACGGTAACCGATGTAGTTAAACAGGGTCACGAAACTGCCCATCAGCAGGAAACCTTCGGCGAAAAGTAGCGGCAGACCGCTGTCGCGCCAGTGCAGTTTGAAGTTAATCAGCATCTTGCGAGGTTTCAGCGAGCTTGCCCGGAAATGTTTTGATGCAGGCAGAATGCGCCAGAACATAATTGCCGCCGCGAGGGCGAAGCAGCCCACGAATGCAACGGCGATACGCCAGGAGAAGAAATCCGTCAGCACACCACTGACTAAACGTCCGCTCATGCCCCCAATGGAATTTCCGCTAATGTATAAACCCATCGAGAAGGCGACCACGCTTGGGTGGATTTCCTCGCTGAGATAGGTCATGGCGACGGCTGCCACGCCGCTCAGCGATAAGCCAATCAGCGCACGCATGATGAGAATGCCGTCCCAGCTTTGCATAAAGGAACAGACCAGCGTGCAACCCGCAGCAAGAAATAACGCTACCACCATCACTGACTTGCGCCCGACTGCGTCAGAAACAGGCCCGGTGAACAACAGGCCAATGGCCATCAGACCGGTAGATAACGACAACGACAGGCTACTGGTGGCCGGTGAAACCCCGAAATCATGCGACAACACCGGCAGGATTGGCTGAACACAATACAGCAGGGCAAACGTCGCCAGCCCTGCTGAAAACAGGGCCAGCGTGACGCGGATAAACTCCGGTGTCCCACGTTTGATAAAGGGCGTTTTAAGTCCGGAGCGCGCGACGGGAGTTTCAGGATTTAACTCGTCGTCGTTGACTGAATGACTGGCTGGTGCGGCAGAAAACCGCCGGGAGGTTTTCACGGTAAGTCCTTAATGCGGAGTGCGGTAAAACTTAATTTTAAAATGTATAAGAATTTTAACGCTGCGGCGGTTATTGTCTAATATATTAATCAGTCAAAAATGATATGTTTAAAATATCAATTGGGCTGGGTTAATCCACATCATGAATCATATCGAACTGCGTCATTTGCGTTATTTCATCGCCGTTGCGGACGAACTGCATTTCGGCCGTGCAGCGGAACGTCTGCACATTTCCCAGCCGCCGCTGAGTCAGCAAATCCAGGCGCTGGAAACCCATCTTGGCGCCACGCTGTTTTATCGTAACAACCGCACTGTAAGACTGACGCAGGCGGGACAGGCATTTTTGCTGGAAGCCCGGCAGATTTTGCAGCGGGTCGGTGAGGCATCCGCTCAGGCAGCCCGCATTCATCGCGGTGAGTCAGGCAATCTGACGCTCGGGCTGACCTCTTCGGCACCTTTTTTACGCCGTGTTTCACGTACCTTACACCGTTTTCGTTTGTCCTATCCGGACGTCAATATCCGCATCGAACAACTCAACAGCAAACAGCAGATCGAACCTTTGCTGGAGGGAAAACTGGATTTGGGCATTATGCGCAATGGCGGCTTGCCGGATGAGCTGGAACATCATCTGGTGCTGTCCGAACCGCTGATTGCCGTGGTGCACAGCGATCATCCGCTGAATGCGCTTAAAGAGGGTGAACTGACTTTTCAACACCTTGCCGATCAGCCGTTTGTGTTCTTCTCCAAAGATGTCGGCACGTCGCTTTACGATGACATTCTCGGTCAGCTCAAGGCACAGGGAATTACCCCCTATATTACGCAGGAAGTAGGGGAACCGCTGACCATCATCGGGCTGGTAGCCGCCGGGCTGGGCGTATCGATTCTGCCTGCTTCTTATCTGCGTATTCAGGTTGAAGGCGTGCGTTATTTGCGATTTGGTCACCGGCAGGGCACGACAGAACTCTGGCTGGTTAATCACGCGCGGCGTCCGGTGACCGCCGCAACCCGTGCATTTATGGAATTGTTGTTACGTGAAGAATAAGAAGCTGAAGTCAGAAGATGCTGTATTTCCAGTCAATTCCGAGCGTCTTTTACCGCAATTTGTGCACCGAATCACATAACGAATCAAATAGTTGACGACATATGACAAAAACCCCAACATAGCCCTAATCTTTATTTTGAAGCGCGAAAATAACAGGAGTTTCTTGAGTGATCCCCGACGGGCAACCAGGACATATCGATCAGATAAAACAAACCAATGTCGGTGCTGTGTACCGCCTGATAGATCTGTTTGGCCCTATTTCGCGTATTGAATTGTCGAAAAAGGCACAACTGGCTCCCGCCAGTATCACCAAGATTGTCCGTGAGTTATTACAGGCGCATCTGGTACTGGAAACTGAATTTCAGGATCCCGGCAGCCGCGGGCGTCCGGCCATTGGTTTAGCGCTCGACACCCAGGCCTGGCATTATCTTTCGGCACGTATCAGCCTGGGTTCAATCACACTCGGTTTACGTGATCTCAGCAGTAAACTGGTGGTGGAAGAGGTCCTTCCACTGCCGGAACAGGCGTCACAACCGCTGCTCAAACGTATTATTTCTGAAATTGACCAGTTTTTTATCCGCCATCAGCGCAAGCTCGAACGCCTTACTGCTATCGCCATTACCTTACCGGGCATGATTGACGCGCGTCGTGGCATTGTGCACCGTATGCCGTTTTATCATGATGTGTTCGATATGCCGCTGGGTGACACGCTGTCGGAACACACCGGTTTGCCGGTCTATGTACAGCACGATATCGGTGCCTGGACGCTGGCCGAGTCGTTATATGGTGCCTCGCGTGGCTGTAAAAATATGGTGCAGGTGGTCATCGATCATAACGTCGGGGCGGGAGTGATCACCGGCGGGCGCGTGCTGCACGCAGGCAGCAGCAGTGTGGCGGAAATCGGCCATACGCAGGTGGATCCTTACGGCAAGCGCTGTTATTGCGGTAATCACGGTTGCCTTGAAACCGTAGCCAGCACTGACAGCATTCTTGATCTCGTTCGTCAGCGTTTAACGGTACCCGTTCCGGCCAGCTTATTGCATGGCGTATCGCTGACCATCGAAGCCGTGTGTGATGCAGCAAACCGGGGCGATCAGCTGGCGCGCGACGTGATTATCAGCGTCGGACAGAGTGTCGGACGTATTCTGGCGATCATGGTCAATCTGTTTAATCCCGAGAAAGTACTGATCGGCTCACCGCTTAATTTGTCTCAGGATATTCTTCATCCCGCGATAATGTCCTGTATTCAACAGCAATCACTTCCCGCTTATAGCGAAAATATCAAACTTGAATCGACACAATTTTATAATCAGGGCACGATGCCCGGCGCGGCATTAGTCAAAGACGCGTTATATAGCGGTTCCCTGTTAATTAAATTACTGCAAGGTTAATATCCTTCAGCGTTCAAATTAACGCTGCGTTGGCTGCATTTGTTCGTCCGGATCACTGACATTAACCTGCTCAGCGGGATTTTCTTTTACTGCCTTGTCGTCATTTTATTAATCTGGATAGATCTTTTATGTCTGTTTTTAAATAAAAAACATATAAGACCTGCACATTAACCGCACGTACAGTCAACAAAACATTGCGCTAACGCAAACTGCTCTGATCGCGCATCGCCTAGACTTTCTGTCGTTACTTTGTCTCTGGCGGTGTTTTCTTACCGGAGACTATCTTTCAATAAGACGGAGAGATCCCGGAGCCTGAATTCCATGTTAACGCACTTTTTCGTCACGGGGACAGACGCTCGTGTAGGTAAAACCATTGTCACACGTGCCTTGCTTCAGGCCTTAGCCGCGCAGGATCGCTGCGTTTTAGGCTATAAACCTATTGCAACAGGCAGCCAGGAGCTGGCCGACGGGGTTCGAAATAAAGATGCGGTAACTCTTCAGCAGTCATCTTCTATTTCTTATCCTTTTAATAAAATAACCCCGCTGGCCTTAACTGACGAAGACATTTATGCCAGCCAGATCCCCGAAAATGTTTTTGAAATAATGACTCATGGTCTTAATTTCATGCGTGAAGAGGCAGATTCTGTAGTGGTTGAAGGATGCGACGGGTGGAGAACGTTGATCACGCCGCAACTTTTATATTCTGACTGGGTACGTCTGCAAAATATGCCGGTAGTATTAGTGGTGGGTATTCAGGAGGGGTGTGTCAGCCACGCATTATTAACCGCACAGGCAATTATTGCGGATGGTTTACCGTTGCTCGGCTGGGTGGCGAACCGCATTAACCCGTGTCTGGCTCACTACCAGGAAACGATTGACGCGATCAGCGCCAATATTACAGCGCCGCTGCTGGGGGAAATTCCGTATTTACCCCGAGCTGAAAGCCGCGATTTAACCCGGTTTATTAATCTGTCCAGTTTTGATCTGAAGATGATGTCTCAGGCCTGATAGTGACGTTGTCACTACTAGTCTGTAATTAACGGGCGCTGTGTGCAAACTCAGCGCTTTTTTTTGTCTATAATTAAGTGTATCTGCCTGAGTGCACTCATCAAAGCAATGCTAAGAAAACAGAGAACATGGCCGTCAATCATTCGGAAGTCAAAACAGCTGCGGTTAAATCCTCTCATCGTCCGCTCATCCTCACTGCCTGCATGTTATCGATGTTTATGGCTGCGGTAGAAGTCACTATTGTCGCGACGGCCATGCCAACTATCATTGGCGATCTGGGGGGATTCTCGCTGCTCGGCTGGGTGTTTGCGGTCTATCTGCTGACACAGGCCATCACCGTGCCGGTTTACGGGCGTCTGGCAGATTTATACGGCTGTCGCAAAATGTTCTTTATCGGCACCACGCTGTTTTTGCTCGGTTCCGTTTTATGCGGGTTTGCGCCTTCGCTTGGCTGGATGATTGGTTTTCGTGCTTTACAGGGGCTGGGGGCCGGAGCCATCACGCCGGTTGCCACTACATTGATTGCCAATGTGTATGGTCCGCAGGAAAGGGCAAAAGCACAGGGATATTTGTCCAGCGTCTGGGGCGTCTCGGCGATTGTCGGCCCGCTGATGGGGGCATTCATCGTTTCTCATTTTCCGTGGGCAGTGGTGTTTTGGGTGAATGTGCCCATCGGTCTGGTGGCGATGATGATTCTGGTGAAATACCTGCCGCCGGACGGTCAGCGTAAACCGCACACGTTAGATCTTGCCGGTACCGGCTATCTGACACTGTCTGTCGCAGCCTTACTGCTGGCGCTGTTGCAGGCAGAGGAACTGGGATATCTGGCGCTGGCGCTGGTGGCCTTGTCAGTTTGCAGCGCCTGGTTGCTGGTCCGTCAGGAGCGTAAAACACCGGAGCCCCTGTTCCCGCTGGCACTGTGGCAAAATAAAGTCATTATTGCCGGAAACGTCGGCGGGGTGATCATTGGTGCCACCATGATGGGTATCAGCGCATTTCTACCCACCTATGTGCAGGGCGTGCTTGGCGGTACACCGTTACAGGCCGGCACCACGCTGGCTCTGATGTCGATTGGCTGGCCGCTGGCGAGCATGTTCAGCAGTCGTCTGATGCAGGCAACCTCATATCGCATGACGGCGGTCACAGGCGGATTATTGCTGGCAGGCGGCAGTCTTGCGCTGTTAGTGCTCTCCCCATCGTCCGGTTTGTGGATGGCGCGTCTTGCCGCTTTTTCGATTGGCGCTGGCATGGGGCTGTGCAACACCACGTTTATTGTGTCAGTGCAAAACAGCGTGGAACCTGCCATACGGGGTATTGCTACCGCCTCGACACTTTTTACCCGCATGCTCGGTTCGGCCATGGGTACCGCATTGCTCGGTGCGACACTCAATCTCAATCTTCAGTATCGTCTGCCACAGGTGAGTGATCCCGTACAGCAACTGATGGATAAAGCGACGCGCGGTACGCTCGAAAGCAGTCAGCTGAATATGCTTACGGACAGCGTGGCGGCATCGCTGCACTGGGTCTTTGTCGTGTCTGCGGTGATTTCGGTGCTGGCAGTTGCAGCCGGTTTACTGATCCCTTCAGGCGACCGCCCGCACTCCGAACCGCAGCGGGAAAACTAACTTGCGGTTCGTTGTTGTAGCCTGACTGCAATTAACATCAGCGTCAGGCTCAGAAACGCTGCCACTGACGCCATGGCCATACCATCACCGACAGAACCCTGTTCAAACTGGCGCCAGACATACACCGACACGGTTTGCACGCCCGCCGGTGACAGCAGCAGAGAGGTTACCAGCTCGCGCGACGCGACGGCGAACACCATCATCATTGAGGCAAGTAAACTCGGAAACACCAGCGGCAGCAGGATCAGGCGTAATGTTTGCGCCGCTGTGGCACCATGCACGCGCGCGGCGGCATCAAGATTTCCGCCTATCTGCTTTAATGCGGCGCTGACATAACGCACCGGATAAGGCAACAACAGGCAGCAGTACGCCAGCAGCAAAATCCCCCAGGTGTTATACGGTGTCACCGGCCAGAAGCGCTGGTTCCAGGCCAGAATCAGACCCACACCGACCACAATCCCCGGTAGTGCCGCCGGCAGCAGCGATAAACCGTCAATCAATGCGGCACCGCGAATTTTGCGTGCCACCACCAGCCACGATGCCATCAATCCGGTTGCCCCTGCGATAAGTGCAGTGCCCAGCGCCAGACCGAGGCTGGTTGAAAGTGCGGCAGGGGCATCGCCATGTGCAGCAAACACATTGCCAAAGTGTCCTAAGGTCAGATTCTGCCACGAGAGCCCGCCGGACAACGTACGGGAAAACGCGGTGATCAGCATGGAGACAATCGGCAGCGCGACGGCGATCAGTGCCACCGCCATAAACAAAATCAGCACCGGGATAGTCCAGCCAGCCAGCGATTTCTGTGTGACGTCAGCCGGTTTGCCGGTCAGGCTTTCAACATTTTTACCCGCCAGTACCGCACGCTGAACGCTGTATGCGCAAAGCGCAATCGCCACCAGCATCAGCGAAAGCACCGCCGCACCGGGCAAATCGACCGGCCAGTCGGCGAGGCGTTGTTCGATACCTGTGGTGAGCATCAGAATACCGCTGCGCGAACCCAGTGCGCCGGGCACGCCGTATTCTTCAATCGACAGCGTAAACGCCAGCAATAAACTGGATGCCATCGCCGGTAACGCCATCGGCAGTGTGATGCGTATAAATGCCCGCCACGGACCTGCGCCATGAATGCGCGCGACATCTGCCAGACGGCTGCCGCTGGCCGCCATGCTGCGTGAGACCGCAAAATACACCACCGGGAAAATATTCAGTGTCATCACCACCACCATGCCCGGCAGCGAAAACAAAAAATCATTCAGATGTAGCCATGGCAGCAGTTGCTGGACATAACCGTTAGTCTGTAACGCCAGCATCCAGGACAGCGCGGCAATATAGGGCGGCAACAGGAAGGGCACCAGAAACAGAATGTCCCACAGCGCGGCGGCGGGCAGCGCAAACAGGCCGCGTAAGGCACCCAATGGAATGCCAATCAGACCGCTGCATATCGCCACGCCCAGTCCGACCTTTAACGTGGTGGCGAACAATTTACGTAACTGAGGCTCTTCGAACACAGGGGGAAAGGCGCTGAACGGCGCGGAAAAACTGCCTGTATCCAGATGCGGGAAGACAGCCTGCAAGGCGACAAACGTGACCGGCACTGCAACCAGCAACAGCAGTGCAATGCCCGTCACGCCCGGTAAAAAAGCGTTTCTGCTCATTAATGAAATCTCAAAAGCGGGCTGTAATGGTTAACAGCCCGTGAAAGGATTACTGCGGGCTGAACAGCTTCGCAAAACGGTCGAGAACGTCTTTACGTGACGCAGAAGCCTGAGAAACTTCCGGAAGCAATTTCAGTGACTTAAACAACGGACGTCTGGCGTCGATATCGGTACGGGCCGGCATCAGCCAGGCATCAGCCACCATTTTCTGGCCTTCAGGCGACAGTGCGTAATCGATAAAGGCTTTCGCTTCTTTTGGCTGCTGGCTGGATTTGAGGATCATCATCGGGCGCGGCGCGATGACCGTTCCGCTGTCCGGGAAAATCACTTTTACGGATTCGCCGTCCTGCATGCTGGCGTAAGATACATAATCAACCGCACCAAAGACGGCGGCTTTTGCACCCTGTAAGACCGGCGTCAGCGCTTGTGCGTTGGGTCCCGCTATGATCATGCCGTTGGCTTTCAGATCCTCAAACAGTTTCCAGGCCTGCTGTGCGTGGGCATTTTGTAACCCGATCAGCAAATCCAGAGACGCACCGGAAAGTGACGGATCCGGCGTAGTGACTTTGTCTTTGAATTCCGGTTTGGCTAAATCGCCCCAGTCTTTAGGCTCGGTAGTACCACTTTTGGTATTCCATACGATACCCAGGGCGGAAATTCCCTGTGCGACGTAATACGGTGTTTTAAACTGCGCCGGAACCTTTTCTGCGTTCGGGCTTTGGTATCCGAGCAACCAGCCGCGCTGTTCGAGATCGGTGGCGGTATCCCAGGATGCTGAGATAAGGATGTCGGCGCGCGGGTTTGCCTGTTCTGCTTCCAGACGCGCCATCACTTTGCCGGTCGTTGCCTGGAACACATCCACTTTTATGCCGGTTTGCTTTTCATATCCGGCTGCCAGTTTTTTTGCCAGAGAGCCCGGCCCGGCGGTGTAGAGCGTCAGCGCCTGTGCACTGCCTGCTGCCATTGCGAGAGAAAGAGTCATTGCTGTCATTACGCCTGTTTGGATACGGGAAAACGTTTTGGAGGTTTTATTGTGTGTGCGGTTCATCATTTTCATTCCATCAAAGGTTAAGCAACAAAAGGTGAAACAACGGAAGGGTCAATCGGGTCAACGCTGGCGATTGCGCCTTTGTCCATGCGCGCAATGCAGTGTGCGAGTGCACGAGCTTCGTGCTGATCGTGGGTGACATACACCGCCGTGGTGCCGAGTTGGCGCAACAGGGTTGCCATTTCCTCGCACAGGCTTTCCCGCAGATCGCGGTCAAGATTCGACAGCGGCTCGTCGAACAGCAAAATTCGCGGCTCGGCAACGATGGCCCTCGCCAGTGCCACGCGCTGTTGCTGGCCACCGGAAAGTTCAGAAGGGCGTCTTGAAGCGAAACCCGCCAACCCGACGCGTTCCAGCGCTGCCATCACTTTCTCCTGCTGCGCTGCACCCCGGATATTGCGCATCTGCAACGGGAATGCGACGTTCTGCTGTACGGTCATATGCGGCCACAATGCATAATCCTGAAACGCCATGCCGAGATGGCGTTTTTCCGGTGGCACATTGATTTTTCCGCTGGCGACAATTTCGCCATCGAAACTGATCTGCCCCGACGCCGGATGCAGCAATCCTGCCAGCATTTTCAGCAGCGTACTTTTACCGCAACCGGAAGGGCCAAGCAGGGCGAGGATAGTGCCTTCGGGCACCGATAAATTAACGCGATTGAGTACCGGGTGACTCCCAAAGAAATGGGAGACCTCATGGATGGCGATAGCGGGAGGAGAAGACATGCGCGCAGGCGCATTCCCGCTGATGGTAGCTGGAATGATCATGGTGGGGAACTATCCTCTTTGGGACTTAATTGTGCTGGTGAGCGTAAAGGGGGAATGTGACGGACGGATGACAACACCTTGGGGTGCCACCCAAACTGGCCTTAAGGTCAAAACCGTGGGCGTCGGCCCACACCGACCAGAGACCCGGTAACGCGCGGGCCTCTGGACTCCGCGCTTTTTCACTGCGCGCTGTCGCGGGTATGACGGACATGTTCTGATGCATTGGTGAGTGGCGCAAAATGTCATCGCTTCGCGATTCCCGAATTTCAGGTTTACTCGGCCTACGGCCTCGCCCTTCGGGCCGTCACTTCGTGACGTTGTCTCGCTCCGCTCGGCTCGAGCCATAGGTCTCGAACCATTCATTCGGTGCCATTTTTGATCACGCCATTGCACCTTCTAAAACAGATGGTTTTTTGTTTTGAACTTAAGATTGTGCGGGCGGTTCAGAAAGCTTGCTGAATGAGAGGTTGCAGACCTGAGGCTGCAATCCCGAAATGAAGGTACCGCGCAGCGGCAAGATTTCCAGCCTGTCGCAATGGTTGCTGAAACATAGCCAGCGAGCGAAGCGCGTGTTGAAAAAGCGTGGGGAAATCCAAAAGGGGAAAAGCACTTTCCCCTTTTGGGCGGTTTCGGCGCAGCGTGTTATATGATCACCGCACGTAAGAAACCGAAATGTTTTCGATCTGTTTTAGCAGTGTTAGCCGCAATTTGCAGCGGCTTTCTGCAAATAAATCAGCGATTGCAAAGCTTGTAATACACCTCATTCCACCGGATCTGATTCTTAAAGTCCGGCAGCGTCGTCTCGTTATCAATCACCAGCAGTTCAATCCCGGAAAGCTCTGCATATAACCGCAGCGCGTCGATATCGAGTGCCTGTGAGAACACGGTATGGTGTGCGCCGCCGCCGAGGATCCAGGCTTCTGCTGCTGTCGCCAGTGATGGCTGGGCTTTCCAGATAGCGCGGGCAACCGGCAGTTTTGGCAGCGGATGCGGTTGTTCGATGGTATCCACCAGGTTGACCAGAAGACGGAAGCGGTCACCCATATCGATGACGCTGGCATTGACCGCCGGACCCGCTGGCGTGGAGAAAATCAGACGTGCCGGATCCGCTTTACCACCTATGCCGAGATATTGCGCGTCAAGCAGCGGTTTCTCTTCTTTGGCAATCGACGGACACACTTCCAGCATGTGCGAGCCCACCACCAGATCACTGCCCGGCTTGAAGTGGTAGGTGTAATCCTCCATGAAAGACGTGCCGCCTTTCAGACCGCTGGCCATCACTTTCATGATGCGCAGCAGGGCAGATGTTTTCCAGTCACCCTCGCCACCAAAGCCGTAGCCTTTCTGCATCAGACGCTGAACGGCCAGCCCCGGCAGTTGTTTCATACCGTGCAGGTCTTCAAAGTTGGTCGTGAACGCGCCGAATTTACCCTGCTCGAGGAAGCGGGTCATGCCGAGTTCAATTTTGGCGGCATCCAGCAGATTTTCACGACGTTCGCCGTTGAGTTTTACCGCATCCGTCAGACGATAGGTGGCTTCGTATTCTTCTACCAGCGTATCGACGTCGCCTTTGCTGACTTCGTTGATTACGCTGACCAGGTCACCAATACCGTAGGCGCTGATGCTGTAACCGAACTGGATTTGCGCAGCCACTTTATCGCCTTCGGTGACCGCAACTTCACGCATGTTATCGCCAAAACGTGCCACTTTCAGATGCTGGCTTTCGTTTTTCGCGGCAGCAACCCGCATCCACTGAGCGATACGGCGATGAGATTCGCCGTCCTGCCAGTGACCGGCCACTACGCTATGTTGCTGGCGCATACGGGCACCGATGAAGCCGAATTCACGGCCACCGTGCGCAGTCTGGTTCAGGTTCATGAAATCCATGTCCATGGTTTCCCAGGGAATTTCGGCGTTGAACTGGGTATGGAACTGCATCAGCGGCTTATGCAGAATGCTCAGCCCGGCGATCCACATTTTGGCCGGTGAGAACGTATGCAGCCAGGTGATGATGCCCACACAGGCATTGTCATAGTTAGCTTCACGGCATAACGCGGTGATTTCGTCCGGCGTGGTCACCAGCGGTTTGAGCACCAGTTTGATCGGCAACCCGGCTTCGCTGTTCAGGCTACTGACCACCTTCTCGGCGTTCTCTTTTACCTGACGTAATGCCTGGGGACCGTACAGATGCTGACTGCCAATGGCGAACCACACTTCGAGATGTTTAAACGCGTCCATTTATGACTCCTGAATATCGGATAGGTAAAATACGAATTAATGTGCCGGTTTTGCTGCAAACAGTGGTTCTGTCGTGGCACACCATTGCTGATAACGTGTGTACAGACGCTGATATTGCTCAACGCGCTGCGGATCCGGCAGCAGTGTGCGTTCAATGCTACAGGCCATTTTTTCCTGAGCGGCAGGGACATCGTTGAATTCCCCGGCGGCGACAGCGGCAAAAATCGCGGCACCCAGCGCGCAGCACTGATCCGAGGCGACAATTTGCAGCGGACGGTTCATGGCATCAGCACAAACCTGCATGATGACCGGCGATTTACGTGCGATGCCGCCGAGGGTCAGCACGTTTTCCACCGGAATATCCTGCTGTTCGAAACATTCCATGATGGCGCGTGCGCCAAAAGCGGTCGCCGCAATAAAACCGCCGAACAGTTCCGGCGCCTCTGTGCCCAGATTGATATCGGTAATGACACCTTTCAGACGCTGGTTGGCAAACGGTGTGCGGCGGCCGTTAAACCAGTCGAGCACCAGCGGCAGATGATCCAGTTTCGGATTTGCCGCCCAGGCCGCAGTGAGATCGGTCAGCAGATTTTTTTGCAGGCTGGTCAGTTGCGGTGCCATTTCAGGATGCGCTTTGGCTGCCTGAATCAGCGGCCAGCTCAGAAGACGGCTGAACCAGGCATACATGTCGCCGAAAGCGGATTGTCCGGCTTCCATTCCGATCATGTCCGGTACCACGCTGCCTTCGACCTGCCCGCAGATGCCGGCAATAGCACGGTCATTGACGCGTTCTTTATCGGCAATGAGAATGTCGCAGGTGGAAGTGCCGATCACTTTGACCAGCGTATAAGGTTGTGCACCCGCGCCGACGGCGCCCATATGGCAGTCGAATGCACCGCCCGACAGCACCACGCTGGCCGGTAAGCCAAGACGTTCGGCCCATTCAGGCGTGAGTGTGCCAACAGCCTGTTCGGCGGTAACGGTATCGGTAAACAGCGGATACGGCAGATGTTCAACCAGCAACGGATCAAGTGCGGCAAAGAAATCTTTGGGTGGCAGGCCGCCCCATGACGGATGCCAGAGCATTTTATGTCCGGCGCTGCAACGTCCGCGCACCACTTTATCCGGCGCGGTGGTGCCGGAAAGCAGGGCGGGCACCCAGTCGCACAATTCGACCCATGATGCGGCGGCTTGTTTAACCGCCGCATCTTCACGCGATACATGCAGGATTTTTGCCCAGAACCATTCTGAGGAATAAACGCCGCCGATATAACGGGAATAGTCAGGGAAATTGCCGCTGCGACAAAGACGGTTGATCTCTTCGGCTTCTTCTATGGCTGTGTGATCTTTCCAGAGCACGAACATGGCGTTGGGGTTTTCGGCGAATTCCGGTTTCAGCGCCAGAATGTTGCCTTCTTTATCGACAGGGGCGGGGGTTGAACCGGTGGAATCAACACCGATACCCACCACGCGCGCAGCACGTTCGCTGCCCAGACGTTGCACCACATTTTTAATCGCCTGTTCCATTGCCTCTATGTAGTCGAGCGGGTGGTGGCGGAACTGATTTTTTGCCGCATCACAATAGCGACCTTCATTCCAGCGCGGATAATAAACCACATCGGTTTCCATCTCGGCACCGGTCTGGCAATCCACTGCCAGGGCACGGACGGAATCGCTGCCAAAATCAAGACCAAGAGCAATCGCACCTTGCGTCATTCTTTCTCACTCCTTCAGGTTTGCCGTAGTCATTACGGCGGCGAATCGAATTGCTCTAACAGTAGGAGGATGCAAAAAAGTGAGTGAGGAGGCGTTAGCTGGAAGTATGCACAAATCTGCTCCCAATGATGTTTCTGTGAGGTTGGTCAAATGTTAGCGTTTGGCTAAAATCGCTATATCTATGCACAAACCTGCTGTTTTCCCGCCGTGTGATAGCGCTCTACATTCCGTTGCAAAATTACCGCTAAAACTTAACCCGTCTTACAAGAGAGTGTGACGTAAATCCTCTATAAAACCGGACTTCGCCGCACTTTCACTTTGTTTCTTTACGCTACTGATAACGTTTTCACGATTGCGGTAAACCACCCGATGTAAGACTGCGATTGTGAAAAACAACAATAAAAGTCGGAGAACATCATGCATAAATTCACTAAGGCATTAGCGGCGGTCGGGTTAGCTGCCCTTATGTCACATTCAGCTATGGCAGCCGAGAATCCGAAGCTGGGATTCCTGGTTAAACAGCCGGAAGAGCCGTGGTTCCAGACTGAATGGCGGTTCGCAGATAAAGCCGGTAAGGATCTCCACTTCGACGTCATTAAAATCGCCGTGCCGGATGGTGAAAAAACGTTGAATGCGATTGACAGCCTGGCGGCCAACGGGGCGAAAGGTTTTGTCATCTGTACGCCGGATCCGCGTCTCGGACCTGCCATCATGGCGAAAGCGCGCAGCTATGACATGAAAGTGATCCAGGTGGATGACCAGTTTGTGAATGCCAAAGGCAAGCCAATGGAAGAAGTGCCGTTAGTTATGATGGCCGCGACCAAAATCGGCGAACGTCAGGGGCAGGAACTGTACAAAGAAATGCAAAAACGTGGCTGGAAAGTGGCTGATACCGGGGTGATGGCCATTACGGCAGATGAACTCGATACGGCGCGCCGCCGCACCTCCGGTTCGATGGATGCGTTGAAAGCAGCCGGATTCCCGGAAAAACAAATCTATAAAGTCCCGACCAAATCTAACGACATACCGGGCGCACTGGATGCCGGTAACTCCCTGCTGGTGCAACATCCTGAAGTGAAAAACTGGCTGATCATCGGCATGAACGACAACACGGTATTAGGTGGCGTTCGTGCAACCGAAGGTCAGGGCTTTAAAGCCGCTAACGTCATCGGCATCGGCATCAACGGCGTGGATGCGGTGAATGAGTTGTCAAAAAGTGCTCAAACCGGTTTCTACGGTTCCCTGTTACCTAGCCCGGATATCCATGGTTACAAAAGTATCCAGATGCTGAATGAATGGGTCACCAAAGGCGTTGAACCACCGAAATTTACTGAAGTGACGGATGTTGTCCTCATCACCCGCGATAACTTCAAAGAAGAGTTGAAGAAGAAAGGTCTTATGTGATCTTCAGATGTGGTTGAAACAAGCAATACCCCTAAATAATTCGAGTTGCAGGAAGGCGGCAAGTGAGCGAGTCCCGATGAGCTTACATAAGTAAGTGATTCGGGTGAGTAAGCGTAGCCAACGCATCTGCGACTTGAAGTATGAAGGGGAGAGACGCTGCTGCAGAGTGGACGACAGGAAGTTTTACGAACTGTTTTCTGCTGTGCAGCGGCGTGCATCCATACTTAATCAACTTCCAGGTAGCCACTATGACTCAGCAATCTTTCGATAATAAGACGCCTTTGCTGACACCGTCCCTGACGGAGTTTGATGCGGCCAGGCCGTATCTGGAATTCCATGACATTGGCAAAACTTTTCCTGGCGTGAAAGCGCTGGACGGGATTTCTTTCAATTGTTATGCCGGGCAGATCCATGCGCTGATGGGCGAAAACGGCGCGGGTAAATCTACGCTGTTGAAAATCCTCAGCGGGAACTATCAGCCTTCCCAGGGCAATATTCACATCAAAGGCCAGCCGGTCGCATTCAGCCATACCACGGATGCGCTCGATGCCGGTGTGGCGATTATTTATCAGGAATTACATCTGGTGCCGGAAATGACGGTGGCAGAGAACATTTATCTCGGCCAGTTACCGAGCAAACATGGTTTCGTGAACCGAAAATTGCTGCGTTACGAAGCCAAAATTCAGCTTGAACATCTCGGACTGGATATCGACCCCGATACGCCGCTGAAATATCTTTCCATCGGCCAGTGGCAGATGGTTGAAATTGCTAAAGCGCTGGCACGTAATGCCAAAATTATTGCGTTCGATGAGCCGACCAGTTCACTTTCCGCCCGTGAAATTGAACAGTTATTCCGTGTTATCCGTGAGTTACGTGCTGAAGGGCGCGTGATTTTATATGTCTCGCACCGCATGGAAGAAATTTTCGCATTAAGTGACGCTGTCACTGTTTTCAAAGACGGGCGTTATGTCCGCACCTTCGACGATATGACGCAGGTGGATAACAGCAAACTGGTGCAGGCAATGGTTGGCCGTAATCTCGATGACATTTACGGTTATGCACCGCGTCCGCATGGCGAAATTCGCCTTGAACTGGAAGAGGTGAAAGCACCGGGCGTGAGAACACCGGTCAGCCTCACTGTACGCCAGGGTGAAATCGTCGGCCTGTTCGGGCTGGTGGGCGCAGGGCGCAGTGAGCTGATGAAAGGCTTATTCGGCGGCACGCGGATTACCGGTGGCACCGTCCGGCTCGACGGCGTAGCGCTGAATATCCGCAAACCGGCGGATGCTATCCGCCAGGGCATCATGCTATGTCCGGAAGACCGCAAGGCTGACGGCATCATTCCTGTGCACTCGGTGCGTGACAACATCAACATCAGCGCCCGTCGCAAAACAGTCAAAGCAGGGTGTCTGATCAACAACGCCTGGGAAGCGAAGAATGCGCGTAAACATATTGATGCGCTGAATATCAAAACCCCCAGCGATCAGCAACTGATCATGAATCTTTCGGGGGGTAATCAGCAAAAGGCCATTCTGGGTCGCTGGTTATCGGAAGAAATGAAAGTCATTTTGCTGGATGAACCGACGCGCGGTATTGACGTTGGTGCTAAGCATGAAATCTACAATGTGATTTATTCACTGGCAAAACAAGGCATTGCGGTGCTGTTTGCGTCCAGTGATTTACCGGAAGTGCTGGGTCTGGCCGACAGGATTGTGGTGATGCGCGAAGGTGCAATCTCCGGCGAACTGTTGCATGACGACGCCACCGAAGAAAAAGCGCTGGGGCTCGCCATGTTGCGGACACCCGTTCTTGATTCTGCCCATGACGCTGCCTGACTGAGGAGCAAAATATTATGTCGAGTATGACGACCAATTCAGCTAAACCGGATCAACCTTCAGCCGCCTCACGCGGCGGCCAGGGGCTGATGCGTATCTGGGACAGTTACGGCATGTTAGTGGTGTTCGCCGTGCTGTTTATTGCCTGTACCATTTTCGTGCCCAACTTCAGTTCTTTCATCAACATGAAAGGGTTAGGGCTGGCGATTTCAATGTCCGGGATGGTGGCTTGCGGGATGCTGTTCTGCCTGGCTTCCGGTGACTTCGATTTGTCAGTTGCGTCGGTGATTGCCTGTGCGGGCGTCACGACCGCCGTGGTAATCAATATGACCGAAAGCTTGTGGATCGGTGTCGCTGCCGGTTTACTGCTCGGTATGCTGACCGGTTTGCTCAACGGTTTTGTTATCGCCCGCCTGAAAATCAATGCGCTGATCACCACGCTTGCCACCATGCAGATCGTGCGCGGTCTGGCGTACATCATTTCCGATGGTAAAGCGGTGGGTATCGAAGACGAACGTTTCTTCACTCTGGGTTACGCCAACTGGCTGGGGTTGCCTGCGCCCATCTGGCTGACGGTCGGTTGTCTGATCATCTTTGGTCTGTTGCTGAACAAAACCACTTTCGGGCGTAACACGCTGGCGATTGGCGGTAATGAAGATGCGGCGCGTCTGGCCGGTGTGCCGGTGGTGCGTACAAAAATCATCATCTTCGTGCTCTCCGGGTTGGTGTCAGCGGCGGCGGGCATCATTCTGGCGTCACGCATGACCAGCGGCCAGCCCATGACCTCACTGGGCTTCGAATTGATCGTTATTTCTGCCTGCGTGCTGGGGGGCGTTTCCCTGAAAGGCGGCATCGGCAAAATTTCCTATGTTGTTTCCGGGATCCTTATTCTGGGTACCGTGGAAAATGCGATGAACCTGCTGAATATTTCTCCGTTCTCGCAGTATGTGGTTCGTGGTTTGATCCTGCTGGCGGCGGTGATCTTTGACCGCTACAAACAGAAAGCGAAAAAGACCGTTTAATCGGGTTTTGTGATAACGCTTTCATCCTGTCATCGTCCGGCATTTAGCGCCATCACGGGTTAAATGCCGGGAAAACGCGTGTTTGTTCACAATATAGTAACCTTTACTGGCAGCGTTTTCACTGCCGGTTAGAATAGATGAAAAGTCCATAGCCATGTGAAGTTTCAGGAGGTTCGATGTATCACCGTATGATTCAGGATCAGCAGCAAAATCCGCTGTTACCGGGTTACAGTTTCAATGCCTATCTGGTCGCCGGTATGACACCAATCCTTGCTGACGGGCCACTGGATTTTGCCATTGACCGTCCCGGCGGCATGAAGGGCTATATCCTTAACCTGACGGTGAAGGGGCAGGGGAAAGTCTTCGACGGGGAAGATACCTTCTACTGCAACCCCGGCGATCTGCTGCTATTCCCGCCGAAAGCCCGTCATCTTTACAGCCGGTCTGCTAACGCTGATTCCTGGTATCACCGCTGGGTTTATTTCCGCCCGCGCGCCTACTGGGCAGACTGGCTCGAATGGCACACCAAAACCCGCGACGTCGGGCGTCTTTCTTTACCGAATAACACTTTGTTGCTGGAATTTGACCGTTTGTTTGCCAACATCGAACAAACGCAGAAATCGGGGCGACGTTTTTGTGAAGAGCTGGGGATGAATCTTCTGGAGCGTTTGTTGCTGCGCGCCATGGAAGAAGATCCGCAGAGCCCGCAAAAAATTATGGATCCGCGTGTTATCGAAGCCTGTCAGTTTATTACCGGCAATCTGGCGGGTGAATTGCGGATTGATGAAGTTGCCCGCCACGTTTGCCTCTCACCCTCACGGCTGGCGCATTTATTCCGTGAGCAGGTCGGGATCAATATCCTGCGCTGGCGCGAAGATCAGCGGGTAATCCGCGCCAAATTATTATTGCAGACCACACAGGAATCCATCGCGACGATTGGCCGCGTGGTGGGATACGATGATCAGTTGTATTTCTCACGGGTATTCCGTAAACGTGTCGGGGTGAGCCCGAGTGATTTCCGCCGCCGGAGTGTCGAGATCAACTATCCGGCCAAGCCGTATAAATCCCATCCGTGGCCGGAGCAGGAAAACGCGGTGGCGTATCATTTTTGAGTTTGCAGAGGGGGCCGCTGCAAAAGGGGCGACCTTAAAACCTTGGGTTGCCACCCAAACTGGCCTTAAGGGTGGCTTATCGCCACCACCCTTAAGAATCCCAGGCTCTTTTTACTGCGCGCTTTGCTCGCTGGCTATGTTTCAGGCATCACAGCGATAGCCGCAAAATCCCGCCGCTGCGCGGTTCCCTCCCTTCGGGTTACAACCCGCGCAAAAAGACGCGCGGTTTTCCACCTCTCGTCCGGCGGTATTTTGGAACCGGCCCCAGGCTTATACTTCACAACCTCACTCATTGTGATTTTGTCTTTTAAAAAAGTCAGGGGCGATTCAGAAAGCTTGCTGAACGGAGCGGCTTCGAGACTTGAGGCTCGAAGACCGAGTGAAGGCACCGCAAAGCGGCAAGCTTTCCAGCCTGTCGCGGCGCTGCCTGAAACATAGCCACGAGCAGAGCGCGCAGTTCAAGACGTGGAGATCCCAAAGAGGGCTCGTCATAGCCCTCTTTGGTCGGTTTCGGCGCGAAAGGCCGATTGATAACCGTTATTGAAAAACCGAAATTTCACAATTCAGTTATTAAGAAGTGCGAATTCATTCGCTAAAGAAGCTTTGTTTCAAAGCCCGCTCCACACCCCGCAGTTCTGCCAGTCCCCGCAGGCGTCCAATCGCTGAATAACCCGGATTGGTTTTCTTATGCAAATCATCCAGCATCTGATGGCCGTGATCCGGACGCATCGGGATAGCGCGCAGATTGCCCGCGCGGCGGCGGGTTTGCTCTTCGGTCAGAATCGCTTTGATTACCGCCACCATATCCACATCACCGTCTAAATGGTCTGCTTCATGGAAGCTTCCCGGTACGTCTTCCCGCTGCGTCGCACGCAGATGAATGAAATGCACGCGGTCGGCATAGGTGGTCATCATTTTCACCAGATCATTATCTTCACGCACGCCGTAAGAACCGGTGCAGAAGCAGAAACCGTTGTGAATACTGTCGACCGTTTCTTTCAGCCATTGCATATCTTCGATGGTGGAAATAATACGCGGCAGGCCGAGGATAGGGCGCGGAGGATCATCAGGGTGAACCGCCAGACTCAATCCACATTGCTCGGCAACCGGCACAATGCTGCGCAGGAAATGCGCCATGTTTTCACGCAATTTCGCTTTATCAATACCGTCGTAAGTGGCCAGACGTGCACGGAACTGATCCAGTGTGTAGCCTTCTTCCGCACCCGGCAAACCGGCAATAATATTAGACACCAGCTGATCTTTATCCGCCTGTGTCATTGCCGCAAAGTATTCGGCCGCTTGTTTTTGCTCATCCGCGCTGTAATAAGAGGTTGCGCCTTCGCGCTTGAGCAGATGCAATTCAAAGGCCGCAAACGCGATATGGTCGAAGCGCAGGGCGCGTGAACCATCCGGCAGTAAATAGCCGAGATCCGTGCGTGTCCAGTCCAGAACCGGCATGAAGTTATAGCAGACTGTATCGATGCCGCATTCCGCCAGGTTGCGGATAGATTGCTGATAGTTAGCAATATGTTTTTCAACATCTCCGCTACGGGTTTTAATTTCCTCATGCACCGGAATGCTTTCCACGACAGACCATACCAGCCCTTTGGCTTCAATTATGGCCTTGCGTTTCTGAATTTCTTCCACCGGCCAGACTTCACCGTTCGGGATATGGTGCAGGGCGGTAACCACGCCGGTTGCGCCAGCCTGACGCACATCATCAAGTGAAACCGGATCGTTCGGGCCGTACCAACGCCATGTCTGTTCCATGTGTTTTCCTTAAAATTGTTAACTGACTGTCTGAATGTAGTTGACGCATGGCCGGTGATAAGTTCAATCTTAATGCGCGGTCTGGTCAGGTGGTCTGCTGGTCAGGCCATCAGACCGACATATGATTCAGCATCAAACCGATCTTTAATGTGATCGGGATAACAGATCTGGGATTCAGCATGAACACGGAGAAAATAATGGCATTACCCACCCTTAAAGTTGAACGGCTGTATCGCCAGATTTCTAATGTCTTGATTAATTGCATTAATACCGGTCAGTTTGCGCCGGGCGCGATGATCCCTTCTGAGCGCGATTTATCCAAACAGCTGGGGGTCAGCCGTTCATCCATTCGTGAAGCCCTGATTGCACTGGAAATCACCGGCTGGGTGGAAATCCGCACCGGCAACGGCGTATATGTCAGCGATCCGCTGCCACAGGCCACACCTGCGGTGCAAACGGTGAATACCGAAGAGGAATTCAGCCTGCAATCACTGGTAAAAGCACGTCAGGTTTATGAATCGATGACAGCAGAACTGGCGGCAATTAACGGCACTGACGATCAGCGCGAAAAGCTAAAAGCCATTGCCCGCGAATTAAACGAACTGAATGCTAATAACGACGCCTTCCTCGAAGCCGATCGCCGCTTTCATATGATGATCAGCGAAATGACCGGCAACGAAGTGCTGCACGATATGATGGGATATTTGTGGGATAAGCGACGTTCACGCCGGTTTATGCGCCTGGAGAGTCATTACACCGAAGTGGATTTTGCCCGTGAAATGAATGCCGATCATCAGGGGATCCTGGACGCCATTTTGGCGAAAGATGGCGCAGGGGCGCGGGCAAGAATGAGCCGCCATTTACAGCATGTGTATGACCAGCTATTTGCAGAGTAAATGAAGATAGCCTAAGCTCCCTCCCTTGCGAAGGGGGGAGCAAAAGAATCTGCCCCTTAAAATTCATTATGTTCCGACCCGGCTTCACTCAGCTCGGATACGGCACCCACCCGCCGCCGTTGAGCCGGATGTAAATTTTTCCCTGATATTCCATCACCACCGAGTTCTCATTTTCTGATACCAGCGGCGTTTGTGGCAGGTTCGAGCCGAAAGTTTTCCAGTCCATTGTCGGGCGGTTAAATACTTTGCCATCGACTGCGCGGGCGACCATTTCTGAAATCGCCTGATAGCTGCTCTGACCCTCGATTTTCATCGGTGACGGCGCATGGGGGGCCTGCATACCAAAGAATTTCACGCCGACCGGAATGTGGGTAATGCCCGGGCTTGGAATGTCACGCAGACCCGATATTTGCATCTTATCGCCAACCAGGGCAGCACCATGCTCGGGCACCACCAGCAGCATGACTTTGCGGCCGGATTTATCCAGCTGATCCATAAAAGTATTCAGCTGATTCAGCAGGGTTTGTGCACGGTTATGGTAATCCGCGCCTTTATTGCTGCCCACATAACGGTTGCCGTCATGCAGCGGGATCAGGTTAAAGAAGGTCGCGGTGCGCGCGGTACCGGCTTTCTCCTGATTTTCCAGCCAGCGGGAGAACAGCTGCCCGTCGTTGAAAATCGGTGTGCCATCAAATGACGTCAGCTCATAACCCAGACCGGCCTGTGACATCAGCGGCGCTTTCATATCGGCATCATCACGCAAGTTATCGATGTAATTACCGAATACACCCGTATGATCCATAGCCAGTTGGGAAGTGAAGCCCAGACGCGCGAGATCGTCAAACAGATAACACTGCTGACCGGCAGGCTGATACAAATCATGATGCGAGGTCTGACCGCAACTGGCGCGCAGCAGGCGGATAGATGCCGGGCCGCTGTAGGCCGTGGCTGAATTAAAATTACTGAAGACAAAATCGAAACGTGACCACAGCGGTGAACTGGAAAGATTCACGGCATCCAGATCTGACCAGGCCAGCGAACAAATGTTGATCACCAGCAGATCAAACGGCTGTGCATCAGCAGGCAACGCATCAGGGAATTTCGTCGTCTTGCGCCGTTCGTTTTGGTAAAACTGCTCCAGATAAGCGTTCAGATTGGCATTGGTGGGCGGACCATTCACGGTGTTATCCGTGGCTGATGGCGCAACGGTCACCGGTGTCGTCACGGTATTTTGGGCGATAGCCGGGGGCGTATAATGCGTGAAAAATGGCGTGATGAGGCCGCTGAGGTTAAGCCACAGCAGTGCAATAACGGTAAATGTGGTCAGCCGGATCCACTGGGAGATAAACAGATAACCAACCAGCAAAGCGAAACCGACGGCAATCCACTGCCAGTTGATAAAGCGATCGGCCAGTTCAAGCAGATAACTGAAACTGAAACCGGCAACGTCCGCCCCCTGATTGACGATTGAACGCCAGCCGGGCAGCCAGGTATCGTGATACAACAGTGCCAGCCCGAAAGGCAGGGCCAGCCACTGTCTCCAGCGATGCAGGCGCAGTGAACGTAACGGGAACAGCAATACTGCGGCAAAGACAAGATTGCTCAGTGCATCAAAATTCAGATACCCCGTTGAAAGCAAAACAAATTTAAGTAAAAAATAGTAGTTCCAGGCACCCAGGCCGCGCCAGGATTGCCAGATCCGCAAATGCGGTAAAGAGGATTGCGATTCGTTCATAGTGACGTCTTGGATTTCCCTGTTGCGGCGGAGTCATCAGCCGGTATACCGGAGCGTTTGCGGCTTTTACTGACGGAGCTGGCTGTTATTCGCGTTAAATAGCGCGGCGAAAGGAAAAGGGCCGCGAAACGGTTTTTCCAGCGAGGTAGCCGGTTGCGCAGTACATATCCTGCCGGGAAAAAAATCATCGCTGCCAGAATAAAAATTTCAATAATATCTCTGATGTCCATGCTGTTACTCCGGTGCCCGAATCACAGGCGAATCGCTCACGGCGAGCGTAACGGGCACGGGTTGGTGCACCTGCGCCCGTTTTAACGGTTCTGTTTTATGTTGCACGTATGTTTCTGCCGCCAGCACCGGTGTTGCCATCGGTGGCCTGGCGGCCAGACGGCGAACTTCCGTCTGGATATCCGGTTCCTGACTCCAGAACGTCTGGCTGGTGAACACTTCTTTGACCGGCAGGCTAAACAGAAATGTCAGCACATTTTCCACATCGCTGACCTGACAGTTCGACAGAAACAGATAAAGATGACGCCCGGTAACGGTCAAAATGTCACCGTCACGGCGCAGCGAACATAAAGACATCGCCTGCTGCGGGCTGATCCCGGCGGCAGGGCGCAGAGAAATTAAAATGCCCCGGGATTCCGTCGCCAGAGAGGCGTGATCCCAAATCTCGCGCATCACCTGGCAAAAAACCGGCAGTGGCAGATAACCCTTATGGTGGGTAGGCAGCCGGCTGTCGAGCAGCAATTCGATATCGTCCGGCACATGCCGGGTATACGTGAGGTTTTGCAGGTCATCCAGCAGGGTCAGGAAGTTGGAAAGGCGTGCCGCCTGCGGGACAACCAGATTCGCGCCACAGGCCTGAAGCAGGCGCTGATCGACATAACGCAAAGAGGCATTCATTTCACGCACGACAATTTTCAAACCCGTGCCGCGCTGCATACGTAAAAGATGAACCTGACGGGCCAGCACTTCCACTTCGTCATTGCCGGTAAGGGCGAAAATGACTGTCGCCGAGCGGGCATGCGCCGCTCGTGCGGCCAGTGCTTCGTTATCGTCAAACAGGAACCAGCGTTCTGAAAGCGCAGGCGCACCTTCAAGCACCGAGCGATCGGCCAGCAACATCCACTGGTCATCGCCGGTTTGGTCGGAAACTGCCGCAGAAACGTTTGTTTGAATTTCCCAGCCGGTGTGGTGGCGTATCAGCGGATAAAGCGTGTTGGCTTGCGCGCCCAGTGTGTCATGCCACCAGGAAATACCCCATTGATTAGGCTCAACATCCGTTTTCAAATCTGCAACGCCGTATATATTGCGGTGGTATAAGTGAAGCTGAGTTTTAACCGCATTAATACCGTTTCCATAGCAGATAATAAGGAACGTTGCACCTTTATTATGGGTGCCAGAGCTCATTTCACTCAACCAGCGGGCGAATTGTTTATCACTTATCGCCTGCCAGGTACTGACCGGGAGTAATAGAATCATTAATGAGGCGGAGTGAGCAGGCAGACGATTAATATCGGCTGCAAGAGAGAGAAACGCTTTTTTGCCATTCGCTAACTGGTAATAAAAGGTTTTTTTCTGATACTTTTTCAAATAAGTGAGAAGAATGTCGTCATCCGGTACTCTGTTTTCATGTGCAGTGCAAAGTAAATTGTGCTGCGGAAAAAAAACACTGACCGGAACTTCACCTTGCTGAGCCTCAACAGTTTGACCGCAAAGATGATAAGCGGCTTCCTCACTGTCGGTATTAACCCAGTAAAGCCCCTGAGATTGCATCTGGGTTAATCCATTCCAGAATGGTTTCATGCCCAATGAAAAGGAGAGTGCCATATAGTTAATCTGCTTGTGTCATTTTTGATTAAAAGTCTGCTTGGGGCACACCGGGAATGTGACTATAATAAATTCTAGCATTGCCACATTAAATAATCATAATACTTCATAATAATGTTTGGTACTAAAAAACCTAAACAGGTAAAGCCATTTTGGCCATGTTGTCTCAGTATTTAGATTGATGCAGGGAGAAAGAACCGGTGGGAGCCAATATTGCAGACCAGGAAGAATCCGAACCGAAAAAAGATGATGATTTTTTTGCGCTGAGTCGCCTTTTTTCTTTGTCAGAATTAAATTACGTCGATATAGCCCGTAAAGAAAAAATCCCGCAACTAATGTCCCGCTGGCCGTTACTGGCTGAGCTGGCGCAATACGGCGAACACAGCGCGGAGAAAAAATAATATGGCTGTCATTGCCTTACAGGGCGTTCGTGGCGGTACGGGGACCACCTCAGTCACGGCTGCACTGGCCTGGGGTCTTGCGCAATTAAATGAGAAAGTGCTGGTGATCGACTTTTCACCGGAAAACTTCCTGCGGTTGCACTTTGGTATGCCTGTCGCTCAGGCATGCGGATGGCGCTATGCGCACAATATGGGGACGTCCTGGCAAAACTCTGCACTGCGCTACCATTCTCATCTTGATCTCCTGCCTTACGGGCATGTCGCAACGGACGACAACAATCAGCCTGATTTCGACTGGCAAAAGGCGATCACTCAGCTTAAAAATACCGGTGTCTATGACTGGATCCTGATCGACTCTCCGGCAGCCGATCCCTTACCTGCACGCACACTTGCCGACCGCACCGTCGTGCTTCTCCATGCTGATACTCAGTCACACCTGCGTTTACATCAGTATGTGCTGCCAGCCAACGGGCATTATCTGCTCAACCAGTTCATTCCTTCCAGCCAGTTACAGCAGGATATTCTGTTGTTATGGCAGGAAACCTTGCCCGCCCTGATCCCGGTGATTTTA
The DNA here is from genome assembly GCF_019049695.1 of Rahnella perminowiae. Classification (NCBI taxonomy): domain Bacteria; kingdom Pseudomonadati; phylum Pseudomonadota; class Gammaproteobacteria; order Enterobacterales; family Yersiniaceae; genus Rahnella; species Rahnella perminowiae. The sequence goes on along the minus strand of NZ_JAFMOT010000187.1, from coordinate 207,509 downwards.
CACCGCGATGAAGCAATGGCGGAGTCACTGGCGGCGAAACAGCCTGTCGGGGAATGGAAAAATAACAGCAAAATCAGCCGTGAGATTAACACACTGGCGAACTGGTTCCTGCTGCACTTACGCCATCCCGGGGACGTGCATAGCCAGAAAACGCCGCGGAGCCCGGCAAAATGAACCGTCTGCTCAATCTGTTTCTGGTGCCGCCGGTCGTTCTCGAATTACAAAATCGTTACCGGCATTATCGCGCCAGCCATTCCTCACGCATGGCCGCAGGTCTGATGATTATCTGTGTGGCGTTGTGCTGGTTATTTTTACGTTTTGAATCCCCGTTCTGGCAGCGCGTTAATGCACAGCGCACCCGCTGGTATCCGCAAATTTCGCCCTCTCAGCCGCGTCTGGCCGATCCGCTGCGTTATATCGTGCAAAGTGTGTGGCTGCTGATCATCCTGCCATCTGAAGGCAGACGCGGGCGTGTGATCTATAGCCGCTGGCCGCAGCAGTTGCGCGGAAAAGTCCATTTGTGGCTCAGATCATTGCCCGGACAGGTCACCCAAAATCCGCTGGAAACTCAGGTCACACGACGTATCGGCAAAATGAACCGGCTCACTAAACGCATACTGGTGTTACTGACTGCTTTGCTGACGATCACGCTGGCGATGTTCTGCATTTCTCAGCCTTTTGGCTATATCGCGCAGTTTGTTTTCGTGGTGCTGCTGTGGAGTATTGCAATGATTATCCGCCGTATTCCGGGACGTTTCCCGGCGCTGATGATGATTGTATTGTCGCTGACCATTTCCTGTCGTTATTTATGGTGGCGGTACACGTCAACGCTGAACTGGGAAGATCCGCTGAGTCTGATTTGCGGTCTGCTGCTGCTAGGGGCGGAAACCTATTCCTGGACGGTGCTGGTGCTGGGGTATATCCAGACCATCTGGCCGCTTAACCGTAAACCGGTGCCCATGCCTGCGGATATCTCGACGTGGCCAACGGTGGATCTGCTGATCCCGACCTATAACGAAGATCTGAGCGTGGTGAAACCGACATTGTACGCCGCACTCGGGCTTGACTGGCCCCGTGACAAACTGACCATTTATCTGCTCGATGACGGCAACCGGCAGGCATTCGCGGATTTTGCCCATGAAATCGGCGTGAAATACATTGCCCGTGAAACGCATGAAAATGCCAAAGCGGGCAACATTAACCATGCGCTGAAACAGGCGAAAAGCCAGCTGGTGGCGATTTTTGACTGCGACCATGTGCCGACCCGTTCTTTTTTGCAACTGACCGTCGGCTGGTTCTTTAAAGATAAAAAACTCAGCATGTTGCAAACGCCGCACCACTTTTTCTCGCCCGATCCGTTCGAACGTAATCTTGGCCGAATGCGCCGTACGCCAAACGAAGGCGAACTGTTTTACGGACTGGTGCAGGACGGCAATGACCTGTGGGATGCCAGCTTCTTCTGCGGCTCCTGCGCTGTGTTGCGCCGCGACGCACTCGATGAAATCGGGGGTATCGCTATCGAAACGGTGACGGAAGATGCGCATACCTCGCTGCGAATGCACCGCCACGGTTACACTTCGGCGTATATTCGTATTCCGCAGGCGGCAGGGCTGGCGACGGAAAGTCTGTCTGCTCACATCAGCCAGCGTATCCGCTGGGCGCGCGGTATGGTGCAGATATTCCGCCTCGATAACCCGCTGTTTGGCAAAGGGCTGAAACTGGCGCAACGGCTGTGTTACGCCAACGCCATGTTACATTTTCTGGCCGGTATTCCGCGCCTGATCTTCCTCACCGCGCCCCTGGCGTTTCTGCTGTTACATGCCTATATCATTTATGCACCGGCTGTTGCCATCGCGCTGTATGTGCTACCGCACATGATTCATGCCAGCCTGACTAATTCGCGCGTGCAGGGCAAATACCGTCATTCATTCTGGAATGAAATCTACGAAACCGTGCTGGCGTGGTATATCGCCAGGCCAACGACGGTGGCGTTGTTTAATCCCCATGCCGGGACGTTCAATGTGACGGCAAAGGGCGGGCTGAACAAGCATGCTTACGTGGACTGGAAAATCAGCCGGCCATATCAAATCCTGATGTTGCTTAATCTGGCGGGTTTATTCTTTGGAATTTACCGCATTGTTTATGGACGTCCCGACGAAATTTTAACCGTACTGGTGAGCATGGCGTGGGTGATCTACAACATGATTATTCTGGGCGGGGCGATTGCCGTGGCGTTCGAATCCAAACAGGTTCGTCAGGCACACCGCGTAGAAGCCAGAATGCCCGCGTCATTACTCAAGCCAGACGGACATATTTATGTCTGCACCATCCAGGACTATTCCGACAGCGGTGTCGGGCTGGAAACCGCGAGTGCAAGCCAGTTTCAGTTTGGTGACAACGTCACGTTAATCCTGAGCCGCGGACAGCAGGAATATACCTTCCCGATGCAGATCAGCCGTGTGTTTGGTGAAAACATCGGTATGCAGCTATTGCCACTCACAACCCAACAACATATCGATTTCATCCAATGTACTTTTGCCCGGGCCGACAGCTGGGTATTACGCGAAGACAGTTTCCCTGAAGACAAACCGATGGAAAGCCTGCGTGAGGTACTGGGGCTGGGCATCCGGGGTTATCTGCGGATGCTGGACATCGCCCCGCAACGTTACCGACCGCTGGTGTCCCGAACACGATCGTTTGGCCGCTGGTTGCTGTCTTTTGCTCCGCGTAATCCATCGCTGGCCGTTCAGCCTGTTGAATCCAACCTGATGATGACAAGACAATGAAAAAACTTCCGATCACCACTTTTATGGCATCCGCATTGATGACATTGGCGTTGGGTTCTGCTGCACCGGCCTACAGTGAACAGGCTACTGCACCGGTTGTGCCGGGCAATGAGATACCTGCGCCTCAGGTGACGTTGCCGCTGGTGGCACCGGCGGTGAACCCGATGATTATTCCGGGCGCGCCGGTGCGCAACGTGATATTACCTTTTGCCGATGTAGCACCGAGGCCAGGGGCCATCACCTTGCGCGGTATTCAGCCGAACGGGCAGATTGAATTCGGTGTGCGCAGTGACGAAGTCGTGACACAGGCTACGCTGAATCTCGAGTTCACGCCGTCGCCGTCGCTGATCCCGGTCCAGTCGCATCTTAAGGTGTATCTCAACGACCAGCTGATGGGCGTTGAAGTGATTGATAAAGATCAGCTCGGCAAGAAAAATCACTTACAGATGACGATTGATCCGCGCTATGTCACCGACTTTAACCGTATCCGCCTGGAGTTTATTGGTCATTATCAGAACGTCTGTGAAAACCCGGCAAACACCACGCTGTGGCTGGAAATCGGCAAGGGCAGTTCGCTCAGTCTGCAATACCAGAAACTGCCGCTAAGCAACGATCTGGCGCATTTCCCGGTGCCATTCTTTGATGCGCGTGACAGCCGTCCGCTGAGCCTGCCGATGGTATTTGCCGCCTCTCCGGATGCCAGCCAGCAACAGGCGGCGGCGATTCTGGCCTCCTGGTTCGGCACCAAAGCCCAGTGGCGCGGGCAATCTTTCCCGGCGCTGTATAACCAGTTGCCGGAAAGCCACGCCGTGGTGTTTGCGACTAACGGTCAGCGCCCTGATTTCCTCAAAGAAATGCCGCCGGTGAAAGGGCCCGTCGTGCAGATGGTCAGCCGCCCGGATAATCCGTACGTCAAAATGCTGCTGATCCTCGGTCGTGATGATCAGGACTTACTGACAGCAGTAAAAGGCATTGCGCAGGGAAATATCCTGTTCCGTGGCGAAACGGTCGGTGTCGATAAAGTGGATCAGATCCAGCCACGCCAGCCGTATGATGCGCCAAACTGGGTGCGCACCGACCGTCCGATGAATTTTGGCGAACTGAAACAGTATGCAGAACAGTTACAGTCTGACGGCATCCAGCCGAACCCGGTCACGCTCAACATTAACCTGCCGCCGGATCTGTTCCTGATTAACAGCACCGGTATTGATATGCGGCTGAAGTACCGTTACACCTCGCCACAGCTCAAAAACACGTCGCGTCTGAGCATCAGCCTGAACAACCAGTTTGTGCAGGATCTGACCCTGAAAACCGGACACGATGAGGATTCCCGGTTACTGCATCTGTCCCTGTTGCAGGGGCTGCTGGATGGCAGCAAGGATCTGAATATTCCGGCGCTGAAACTGGGTGCGGTAAACCAGATGCGTTTTGATTTTGACTACACGTCGCTGCTGGCAAGCGGCAGCGAGGGCCGCTGTGAAACCTATAACACCGTGCCAAATCATGTAGTGATCGACGACAGCTCCACCATCGATTTCTCCGGATACCGTCATTTTATGGCGATGCCTGATTTGCGCGCCTTCGCGAATGCCGGATTCCCGTTCAGCCGCCTGGCGGATTTATCCCAGACGCTGATTCTGGTTCAGCCACAACCGCAACCTGAGCAACTCACCACGCTGTTTGATGCGATGGGCAATATTGGCGCACTCACCGGTTATCCGGCACTTGGCGTAGGGCTGACCGAAGATGCGGCAAAAGCAAGAACCACCGACGCCGATCTGCTGGTGATCGGTAACTTGCCTGCGGATTTGCGTGACGACAGCATGCGCGATGATAAAAAAGCTAACTTACTGATCGAGGCAGCCCGTGATGCGGTTAACACCCCCATCCGTCAGGCGTCGTTAACGGATAACAACTCACCTGCCAGCGATGCGCGGGTGGATGCCAGTGCGCAAATCAGTGCACAAGGTCCGATTGCGGCGATCGTCGGATTAAAGTCGCCATACTTTGATCAGCGCAGCGTGGTCGCGCTGATGGCAAACGGTCAGCAGGGCTTCGCAATGCTGAACACCTCAGTGCAGGATACCCGACAGCGTGCGCGGATCTTTGGTTCAGTGGCGGTGGTACGCGATTCCGGCATCAGTAGTCTGAAAGTGGGTGATACCTATTATGTGGGCCATTTACCGTGGTGGGAACGGGTATGGAACGCAATGGCGAACCATCCGGTATTGCTGGCAGTCATGGCGGTGATTCTGGTGTTCCTGGCGGCAATACTGCTATGGACCGGGTTACGTTCTCTGGCCCGTCGTCGTCTGTCTGATGATGATCAGGAATAATTTCGTGAACAGACACTCCACGAACCGGCTTTCCCGCAACAAACTGGCGCTGACCATTGCGCTGGCCCTGATGGCTGCGCCTGCGGTTTCTGCCCCGGTTGTGTCGCCGGAACAATGGTTGCTGGAACAGGTACGGATCGGTGAAGCCAGTCATCAGGATGATCTGGTACGTCAGTCACTGTTTCGCCTGGAATTAATCGATCCGCAGAACCCGAAAGTGATGTCCGCCCGTTTGCGTCTGCTTCTCCGCGAAGGTGACCAGACCAGGGCGCAGCAGCAGCTGGAAAAAATTAAACAGGTTGCACCCGGTTCGGATGAATATCAGCAGGCACAGCTGAGCCTGAAAATCGCCTCGCCGGAAATGCAGCAAAAACTCCAGCAGACGCGCTTACTGGCAACCGCCGGGCGGCTCGGTGAAGCTAAGGCGCAATATGACGAGCTGTTTGGCGGCCAGCCGCCGACGCTGGATCTGGCGGTGGAATACTGGCAACTGATTGCGCGCCTGCCGGGGCAGAAAGCCAGCGCACAGGCGCAGCTCCAGGCGCTGAATAACCGGTATCCGGGGGATGTGCAGTTACGCCTGCAACTGGCGCAGATGGCGTTTGACGCAGGGGATAATGCCAAAGCGGTGGCGCTGATTAAGCAAATCGCTGCCACCAATGAAGGGCGTTCGCCTGCCGCTGACTTATGGCTGGCTCAGATTAAAGACCAACCCGTGGGTCATCCGAGCGCTGAGGCCCTGCAAGAGTTTATTACTACGTTTGATACCGGTCCGCAGGTGATTGCCGCACAACAGGAGCTTCAGCTTCAGCAGGCGTTGCTGGCCGATCCGCGTTATCAGGCACGACTCCGGGGTCTGGCGCAAATTAATCGGGGTGGTTCAACCGGCGCGATTGCCCCGCTGAAGCAGGCATTGCAGGCGAAACCCAACGATGCCGAGGTTCTCGGGGCGATGGGGCTGGCTTACTCCCGTGCCGGTAACCGCCAGCAGGCGCTGACCTTATTCCGGCAGGCGAAAGCCGCCGAAACCGACGGCTATAATGCGGATAAATGGAACAGCCTGATCCAGACCAACAGTTACTGGCTGAAAATCGATCAGGGCGACAGGGCGCTGAAAACCGGACAGCTTGAACAGGCTGAAGCGGCCTACAACCAGGCACAGCAACTGGACTCCCGTGATCCGTGGGCGCAGATCGGGCTCGGCGATGTGGCGGTTAAGCGTAAAAATGACAGGCAGGCAGAGCAGGCTTATCGCCGCGCACTCAGGCTGGAGCGCGATAACAGCAGTGCCCAGCGCGGTCTGGCAAATATCTATCAGCGTCAGTCGCCGCAAAAAGCCCTGGATTACATCAGTTCACTGCCGGCTGCTTCACAGGCGAAACTCAGCGACAAACAGCGGGGACTTCAAAGTGACGTTGTCACAATGGAGGCGGAAAAATATGCTGCCCGGCACAACTGGAATCAGGCTGCGAACCGCTACGGCGAAGCGCTGAAGCTGAATCCGGACGATGTCTGGACGACCTACCATTACGCTAATGCCCTGCGTGAGGCGGGCGAACCGGCGCAGGCGGATACGGTTTTCGCACAGCTTGCGGCGAAACGTCCGGTGGATCCGCAACAGGTTTACGCTTATGCGCTCTATCTTTCCGGCTCCGGTCGTGATGATGCCGCTCTGCACCATCTGAATACATTGCCGCAGGCGAAATGGGACGCCAACATGCGTGAAGTGGCGCAGCGCATTCAGCTCGGTAAAACCCTGGCCGCTATCGATGCTTCACTGGCCGCAGGTCATACGCAGCAGGCGAAACAGCAGTTGCAGCAGGCTGATCTGCATGACCTGAGCCTCAATCAGCAACGGCAGATCGCCATGGCCTGGCGTGATGTTGGTGACACGACCCGGGCCTTTGCGCTGATGCAGCCATTGAAAACGGCTGCGCGTTCACAACCGGCCGGACAAGACAAAGCACTGATTTATCGTAATGCCGCCAGCCTTGAGCAGCAGCTCGGCGAGCCAGAACTGGCGCGTCAGGATTACGGGCAGGCGATGGTCGCCAGTGGCATCACCGACAAAACGCCACAGGACAATGACAGTTATACACGTCTGATCCGCAACAATCCGGCGGATGACTGGCTGAAACGCGGTATCCGCTCTGACGCAGGTGATCTTTACCGTCAGCAGGATATCAATTTCACGGTGGATACGGATTCGTGGACCTCGAGCGGTACGCCGGGCAAATCTGATCTCACCGCCAACACCACCATGTTGCAGGCAGATATGCCGGTGTATCAGGGGCGGGGATTCCTGCGGGCCGACTGGGTGCGTATGGATGCCGGAACTTTTGATAACGAAAACGGTAATTACGAAGCCAGTTTCGGCACCTGTCGTGATCAGAACTGCCGCCGATATCGCAGCCAGACCGCTAACGGTGTCAGCCTTGGCGCGGGCTGGGAAAATGAACAATGGAAAGGGGATTTAGGCACCACGCCGCTGGGTTTCCCTGTGGTTGACTGGGTAGGCGGGCTGGCTTACAGCGGAGACTGGGGTGATATCGGCTGGACGACCACGGTTTCACGCCGTCCGGTGTCCAGTTCGTTACTTTCTTTCGCTGGCGCAAAAGATCCGGGCACCGGCACCACCTGGGGTGGCGTTCGCGCAACCGGTGCCAGCCTTGGGTTAAGTTACGATCAGGGGCTGGCCAACGGGGTGTGGGCTGACCTCAGCGCGCATCAGCTGACCGGTGAAAATGTCGAAGACAATACCCGCGAACGCCTGATGGGGGGGTATTACTACAAGGTTATCAACGAAGATAACCGCCGCGCGACGGTGGGCCTCAGCTCCATGCTCTGGCATTATCAGAAAGACCTTAGCGGCTACACCCTGGGACAGGGGGGATACTACAGTCCGCAACAATATTTCTCGCTTGCCGTACCGGTGAATTACCGGCAGCGCACGGAGAACTGGTCATGGCAACTCGGCGGTTCCGTCTCCTGGTCTCGCTCCTCAACCAGCGATCAAAAACGTTATCCGATCCAGAATCTGATCCCGGATTCATTACCGGATAAAAACGCCATTGAAACCGGCAGTAGTGGTTCTGGTTTTGGTTACACGTTGCAGGCACTGGTTGAACGGCGTGTCAGTTCTCACTGGACCATCGGCGGGGGAATTGATATTCAGCAAGCGAAGGATTATACGCCAAGCCATTTCCTGCTGTACGCGAGATACTCGATGAGCGGCTGGCAAGGAGATCTGGATATGCCACCGGAACCGTTAGTGCCGTACGCGGACTTTAAGTAATGCCAGACCGGGCATTAGGGCGGTTCCTTCACTCGGTCCTGGAGCCTTTGGTCTCCAGGCCGCTCCGTTCAGCAAGCTTTCTGAATCGCCCCTGGCTTTTAAAAAAACAAAACAAGTAAGGTTGCGACGTAGAAGCCTGAGGCCGGTTCCAAATACCGCCGGAGGGAGAGGTGGAAAACCGCGTGTCTTTTTACGCGGGTTGTAACCCGAACGAAGGGAACCGTGCAGCGGCGGGATTTTGCGGCTATCCTTAGCGGCCAGCGAAAAGTGAAATTAACCAGCGCCTTGTTTATACCTGTCCGCCCCCCAATCCACCATTCCCTCCAGCAACTGCCTCAACAGCACCTGTAATTCGGCCGCCTTGTCAGGTGAATACGAAAACGGTTCAATCTCCTCCATATAATTCACCTGCGCCAGCTCAAGCTGAACGGCATGAATATCCCGGTCAGGCTGACCATAAGCTCTCGTGATATATCCCCCTTTAAACCGGCCATTAAGCACATGACTGAAGCGGGTTTGTTGCTGGCAGGTTCTGTCGAGAATTTCACTCAGCGCCGGTGAACAGCTTGCGCCGCTGTTGGTGCCCAGATTGAGATCCGGTAGCCGGCCGTCGAAAAGACGCGGTATCACTGACGCAATAGAATGTGCATCAAACAGCAGCGCATAGCCGGATTCCTGTTTCATACGCGCCAGTTCTGACTGTATTTTCTGGTGATAGGGTTGCCAGATTTGATCGAGATATTGCTGGCGCTGCGTGTCTGCCGGCGTCATGCCTGGTTTAAAGGTCTCGCGTCCGTCAAAAAGCGTCTCGGGGTATAAACCTGTCGTGGCGGTGGTATACAACGGTTTATCGTCAGCAGGCCGGTTCAGGTCGATAACGAACCGTGAATACTGGCCGACCAGAATACTGGCACCCAGTGAACGCGCAAAATCATACAGCTGCGGGATATGCCAGTCGGTATCGGAAAGCGGAAGAGCGGCATCGCTCAGACCGCTGGCCACTTCTGGCGTAAGCTGCGTCCCTGCATGGGGGATGCTGATCAGTAACGGCGCGGTACCCTGGGTAAAATGGTATGGCTCAGCGATAACATTAGCAGTTGAAAGACTCATGAACGGAACTCTCCTCGTACTTCTCCACGATAGACAACAGTGCAGGGCAACTGACCACCCAGCCAGTAAACCAGTTCCGCAGGACGTGACAGCGGCCAGTGTATAAAATCAGCAACTTTTCCCGCTTCCAGCGTGCCGTGTGTTTCCTGTAAACCGAGCGCGTGCGCACCGTGGCAGGTGATCCCGGCCAGCGCTTCTTCAGGCGTCAGGCGAAACAACGTACATCCCATGTTAAGCATCAGACGCAAAGAAAGTGCAGGCGATGTGCCCGGATTGGCGTCACTGGCCAGCGCCATCGGCACCTGATGTTTGCGGAACTCATCCACCGGCGGGCATTGTGTTTCGCGCAGCAAATAATATGCCCCCGGCAGTAATACGGCGACGGTGCCGCTGGCGGCCATGGCCTGCGCATCTTCAGCGGTGGCGTATTCCAGATGGTCGGCTGACAACGCATGATGCCGTGCCGCCAGGGCGCTACCATGCAGCGAAGACAGTTGCTCGGCGTGTAATTTAACCGGTAATCCCAAGGCTTTTGCGGTATTAAAAACCCGTTCAACCTGTGCCGGAGAGAACGCCAGATGTTCACAAAAGGCATCGACGGCGTCGGCCAGGTTTTCACTGGCAACCACCGGCAATAATGTTTCGCAGATGAGATCAATATAGTCATCCGCGCGTCCTTTGAACTCCGGCGGCAGGGCATGGGCGGCAAGACAGGTGGATTTCACCTCCACCGGCAGCATAACGCCCAAACGACGGATCACCCGCAGCATCTTCAGCTCACTTTCGACGCTCAGCCCGTAACCGGATTTAATCTCAACACACGTCACGCCTTCTGCCAGCAACGGTTGTAAGCGGAACAGTGCCTGCGCCAGAAGTTCATCTTCGCTGGCCTCGCGGGTGGCATTGACGGTGGAGAGAATGCCACCACCGGCTGCGGCGATTTCTGCATAGCTGACGCCGTTGAGCCGCTGTTCAAATTCTGCGCTGCGATCGCCGCCAAATACCAGATGCGTATGGCAGTCAACGAAGCCCGGGGTGATGATCCCGCCGCTGAATTCATGCTGTGTGGCTCCCGCGAAAACCGGACAATCTGCGGCAGAGCCGGTCCAGACGATCTTCCCGTCTGCGACCGCCATCGCGCCGTTTTCAATCAGGTTGTAATGCCCGTCCTGCATGGTGACCAGCGTGGCACCGCGCCATACGCTGTCACAACGGGAAGGGGGTTCGGCTGAAAAAGAAGGGGATATCGCTACCGGCATGACAGGCTCCAGGCTGAATTCATCTTGTATAGACAACTAAAGTCAACCTAACGCATAACCGTGAAACCGGCAAGGCAGCCAGCGATAGTTTTTTCTTATTACGAGACGTCTTCCAAAATTTGAACGAAGAGATAGCGGCCTTGCAAAGCCGCCATTAAGGTGTGCCGGAATCAGCCGTGGCTGGTGAAACGTCCAAATAATTGATAGCGGGAACCGGGATAAATCAGGCGCGCGGAAGTCACCACGCGGCTGCCGCTCCAGGTCCTGCGGTGGATCAGGAGGCAAGGCTCATGTTCGTTCAGTTGCAACAGCTCGCGTTGCTCATCGCTGGCACTGATGGCTTCAACACGGTGTTCACCCGCCGTCAGCGGCGCGATTTCCATCAGATACGTATAGGGTGTCTGCTTGTTCAGCACCTGTTGCAGATAATCGGGGGCGGTTTCCGGGTTCACAAAACGATCTTCAATCTGCACAGGTACGTTGTTTTCGTAATGAACAATCTGCGAGTAAAACATCAACGTACCCGTGGCGATACCCAGTTGCAGCGCCTGATCGGCGTCCGCCAGTCGCGCTTCGCACACCAGAATCTTGCTGTCATGACGATGACCGCGCTGGGCAATTTCATCGGCAATGTTGTGCACTTCCAGCATCGGGGTATAAGCCTTGGCTTCGGCCACAAAGGTCCCGACGCCCTGCATGCGGATCAAAAATCCCTCGCTGGTCAGTTCGCGCAGGGCGCGGTTGATGGTCATGCGGCTGACGCCAATTTCATTGACCAGCTCACTTTCAGACGGTACACGCTGATGCGGTTTCCAGACACCGGCGCGGATCTGGCTGATGATCGCCTGTTTGACCCGCTGATAAATGGGCGCGGGTGTGTCGCTCATCGCAGCCGCCAGTTCGGACAATGTCTGCTGTGATACTCCCTGTTGTGACACAGCCTGTTGTTGTGTAGCACCATTTTGCAAAAGTGGTGTGGGCTCCGACATGACTCTTACCTCACTCAATGAAATTCCAGAAATATTGGGAAAGTTTGCCTGTCCGCCCGGCAGTTTCCATCAAAGGAAAGTAAACGGAAAGGGCGTGACGGAAAACTAAATTTATAAAAAAAGGGTTGTTGCAAGTTTACAGCGCAATCAGGCATATGTATATGTATAGACAAGTCGCTTAAAACTTTTGCAATTGTTTCCATAAAATTGCGTTTATGTTTCTTCTTACTGCTCAGGAATGCTGTCATGCCTGCTTATTTTGCTCCACGCGCTTTACTTGCTGATGGCTGGGCGCACAACGTGCGGCTGGATGTCGATGTTGCCGGAATGTTGACGGCGGTGACCCCGGACGGCGATCCGCAGGGGTGTCTGCCCCTTTCCGGCCCGGTGGTTCCGGGAATGCCGAATCTCCATTCGCATGCATTTCAGCGGGTGATGGCCGGGCTGGCGGAAGTTGCCGGCGATCCGCAGGACAGCTTCTGGACCTGGCGCGATCTGATGTATCGCATGGTGCAGCGCCTGACACCTGAGCAGGTTGGCGTAATAGCCCGTCAGTTGTATATCGAAATGCTCAAAGGTGGCTACACGCAGGTGGCTGAATTTCACTATCTGCATAACGACATCAGCGGTCAGGCTTATGCCGACCACGGTGAAATGACCGCGCATCTGAGTGAAGCCGCTTCACAAACCGGCATCGGGTTGACCCTGCTGCCGGTGCTTTACCGTTACGCCGGATTTGGCGCGCAACCGGCACAGGCCGGACAGAAACGGTTTATTCAGGATGCGGACAGTTATCTGAAACAACAGGAAATTATCCGCAAACAGCTCAGCGGCAAAAGTCTGCAAAATCAGGGGTTGTGTTTCCATTCCCTGCGCGCCGTGACGCTTGAGCAAATGCAGCAGGTGTTGCAGTCCGCAGACAAAAATCTGCCGGTGCATATTCATATCGCCGAGCAGCAGAAAGAAGTGAACGATTGTCTGGGCTGGAGCGGACAGCGCCCGATTTCCTGGCTGTACGACAATCTGGATATTGATTCCCGCTGGTGTCTGATCCACGCCACGCACGCTGACCGCTTCGAGCTGGCGAGCATGGCAGGCAGCGGGGTGGTAGCCGGACTATGCCCGACCACTGAGGCTAATCTGGGCGACGGGATTTTCCCCGGCGTCGATTATCTGGCGCAGTCCGGGCGGTGGGGGATCGGTTCCGACAGCCATGTTTCCCTGAATGTAGTTGAAGAACTGCGCTGGTTTGAATACGGGCAACGCCTGCGTGATCAGCGACGTAACCGGCTGACGACCGCCGCGCAAAATTCTGTGGGCGATGTGCTGTATACCCAGGCATTGCAGGGCGGTGCACAGGCTTGCGGCGCGCTTATCGGACAGCTTTCTGCGGGGTATCGTGCCGACTGGCTGGTACTCGACGGGCAGGATCCTTATCTCGCTGCCGCAAAAAACAGTGAACTGCTTAACCGCTGGCTGTTCGCCGGTAATGCCGGGCAGATCCGTGATGTGTATGTTGGCGGTATTGCGCGCATTGTGAACGGACAGCATGAGCAGCAACAGGCTGCGGCGGCGGATTTCCTCTCGCTTCTCCGTCAGTTGGCGGAGGACGTCGCATGATTGCCTGGCAGCACTTCACTTTCGATGGCCTGCCGGTCAGTCCGTGGCGTAATGGCGGTGGCGAGACCCGCGAAATCTTCAGTTTTCCTGCCGGTAGCCGTGATTTTGACTGGCGCGCCAGCATTGCCACCATCGCACAGGATGGTCCGTTCTCGGCATTCCCCGGTATTGACCGCTCCATCACCTTGCTGAGCGGGGAAGGTGTGCATTTACAGGCACCGCCTGATGTCGATCACTTACTCAATGTCACCGGCGAGCCGTTTGCTTTCAGTGGTGATATTGCACTCAGCGCCCGCCTGCTGGGTGATGTGACGACCGATTTCAACATCATGACGCGGCGCACGGAATGTGCCTCACGGGTGGTTGCCGCACGCGAGCACCTGACGGTGACGCGCGAAAAAGGTGGCGTGATTTATGTCATCAGCGGGACGTGGCAACTGGCGGATGGCGGGCTACTGCGGGCGGGCGAGGGATATTACTGGTCTGAGACAGCGGCAGCATCGCGACAGGCATCGGTGAGTCTGACCCCTGTTGATCAGGTACAGAGAGGCCTGCTGTTATGGGCGGCCATTACACGATAAATACCCTGCAGGGTTGCGCTAAAAGGGAGCATGCAACGCACTGAATTGATTCACCAGCCCGCATGGGACGAGGCGTAACCGCCGCCGGATGTGGCAAAACGGCATCAGCATAAACTGGCATAAAGCTTGCTTTGTTATTTTCGACTCACTTGTATAGACAAGAATATACAGTAGCGTAATTTGCTTGCGGCGTTTGACAGTCACAGGCATTTCCCCGAGACAGGCATATTGGCAGGAGTGGCAGATGAGCAACAAGATTACCAGGGTTGTACTGAAACGTTCGTTGTCGTTGTTAGGGCTGGCAGTAGCGCTGGGCAGTATGGCTGTCAGTGCGGCGCAGGCGGCCGATACGCCGGTTGCTGTGGGTATTTCGGGCTGGACGGGGTTTGCCCCCCTGACACTGGCAGACAAAGCGGGCATTTTTAAAAAGAACGGTCTGGATGTCACGCTGAAAATGGTGCCGCAGCAGTCGCGTCATCTGGCCATTGCTTCCGGTTCCCTGCAATGTGCGGCAACCACCGTTGAAACCTATTTAACCTGGAATGCCAGTGGTGTGCCGATCAAACAAATCGTACAGCTGGATAAATCTTACGGTGCGGACGGTATCGCGGTGCGCAGCGGTATCAACAAGATTACCGATCTGAAAGGCAAAACCATCGGCGTGGATGCACCGGGTACTTCCTCTTACTTCCTGCTGGCGTGGATCCTCGATAAAAACGGCATGACGATGAAAGACGTCAAACTCGCCACGCTCGGACCGGACGCCGCTGCGCACGCCTTTATTGCCGGGCAGAATGACGCTGCAGTGAGCTATGAACCCTACCTTTCCAACATCCGTCAGAGCCCGGATAAAGGAAAAATTCTGGCAACGACGCTGGATTATCCGATGGTGATGGATACGCTGGGCTGTACGCCGGACTGGCTGGATAAAAATCCAAAAGCCGCACAGGCGCTGGTGAGCAGCTATTTTGAAGCGCTGGATATGATCAGGAAAGAACCGGAGAAATCCAACGAAATCATGGGCGCGGCGGTGAAAGAGACCGGCAAACAGTTTGCAGAGGAATCCAGTTATCTGCGCTGGCAGGATCGTGAGGCCAACCAGAAATTCTTCAGCGGTGAAATCGTGACCTTCACTAACGAAGCTGCGCGGTTGCTGACTGAGATGAAAATCCTGCGTAAAACACCAGATATCAATACGTTATATGACGCGAAGTACGTGAAATAGCCATGAAGGACCGCGATATGAACAGTCCTGTCAGTCAGGCAGCAGAACAACAGATAACAGCGCAGTCAGTTCTACGTGAGCCGGCACCGTTGCCCGCAAGCAAAAAAGTCTGGCATAACCCGATGATGGTGCCTTTGCGCCCGGTAGACTCACGGCGTCGATGGTTTCTCGGGTTCTGTTTTTTTGTGCTGTTTTTTGCCGTATGGGCGCTGGTGACGTTTACCGGCCTCGTTTCCGCAACATTCCTCGCCAGCCCGGCGAGCATGTTGCAGGAAGGGATTTTACTGTTTACCGATTTTGATTTTACGACCGACATCGGCATGACGGTAATGCGCGTGCTGGGCGGCTTTATTCTGGCCTGCGTTATTGCCGTTCCGCTCGGGATCCTCATGGGATCTTACAAACTGATCGAAGCCTTTTTCGAGCCGTTTGTGTCGTTTTGTCGTTATCTGCCTGCCTCAGCGTTTGTGCCGTTGCTGATCCTGTGGGCGGGTATCGGTGAAATGCAGAAAATACTGGTGATTTTCATCGGCTCTTTCTTCCAGATAACCCTGATGGTGGCGGTGACTGTCGGGGCAGCACGGCGTGATCTGGTCGAAGCTGCGTATACATTAGGCGCAACCAACCGGAGTGTTGTGCGCCGGGTAATCATTCCCGGTGCGGCACCGGAAATAGCCGAGTTGCTGCGCCTCGTGCTTGGCTGGGCGTGGACTTACGTGATTGTGGCAGAGCTTATCGGCTCTTCAAGCGGTATCGGTCATATGATTGTTAACAGCCAGGCGCTGCTCAATACCGGGCAAATGATCTTCGGCATTATCGTGATTGGTTGCATTGGTTTGCTCTCCGATCTGTTGTTCAAAGCGGCCAACCGTCGCCTGTTTGTATGGAGTTCATTGTGATGAGCCATCCGAAACTGAGTGTCCGTCAGGTTGAACGTATATTTACCGGTCCGCAGGGTGAGAAAACACAGGCGCTGTTACCGGTGGATTATCAGGTTAATGAAAACGACTTTATCACCATCCTCGGGCCCTCAGGCTGCGGTAAATCTACATTACTGCGTATTGTTGCCGGGCTGGATCAACCGACGCGTGGCGAAGTGTGGTTAGACGGTGAACGCGTGGAGGGACCCGGTGCCGATCGTGGCATGGTTTTTCAAAGTTATACCTTGTTCCCCTGGCTGACCGTTGAGCAAAACATCTGTTTTGGTTTGCAGGAGCGTGGTGTAAGTAAGGCAGCGCAAAAAGAACGCAGCGACTACTTTATTCATAAGGTCGGGCTGCGGGGTTTCGAGCAGCATTTCCCGCGTCAGCTTTCCGGCGGGATGCAGCAACGCACCGCCATCGCCCGCGCGCTGGCGAATGATCCAAAAATTTTGCTGATGGATGAGCCTTTTGGCGCCCTGGATAACCAGACCCGCGTGATGATGCAGGAACTGCTGTTATCGATCTGGGAATCCTCACGCAAAACCGTGTTGTTCGTGACGCACGATATTGATGAAGCCATTTTTATGGCTAACAAAGTGGCGATTTTCAGTGCGCGACCGGGGCGGATCAAAACCGAGGTGGCGGTTAATTTCCCGCATCCGCGGGACTATACCCTGAAAACCTCGCCGGAATTTATGGCGCTGAAAGCGCTGGTTACCGAAGAAATTCGGACCGAAACGATGCAGACAATCGAACACTGATTTCGTTGCCATGTGTCTGCAGATAACAGGTTTTTGATTCGTCATGTAATGCATATATACCCGGCGGGCTGAGTCCTTCGCCGGGTTTACTTCCGGTTTAACTTGTCTATACAGGAATAGATTATGGCTTCTTCATCCCATGTGTTAACCCTTTGCCGCCTGCAACCGGGTCATGTTGATCTGCCGATGCTGCGCAAGATTTATCAGGGCAATGTTCGCCTTGAACTGGCTGAGGAGGCGCGCGCGGGCGTGCTGGCGTCACAGGAAACGGTCACCCGCATTGTTGAATCAGGAAAAGTGGTTTACGGCATCAATACCGGTTTCGGCAAGCTGGCCCAAACGCGTATTCCGGCGGAACGTCTGGCGGAACTGCAACGCAATCTGGTGTTGTCACACAGCGTCGGGATCGGCAAGGATCTGGCGGATAACGTGGTGCGTCTGGTGATGGCGACCAAAGTGCTGAGTCTGTCGCGCGGCCATTCCGGTATCCGTATTGAGATTATCGATGCGCTGATTGCTTTGTTTAATGCCGGGGTTTATCCCTGTATTCCTGAGAAAGGCTCTGTGGGTGCATCCGGTGACTTAGCACCGCTGGCACATCTTTCCCTGATGCTGATTGGCGAGGGTCAGGTTACGGCACAAGGCGTAAAAATGTCGGCAACTGACGGTCTGGCGACGGCGGGTCTGAAGCCGTTTGAACTCGGTCCGAAAGAAGGGCTGGCACTGCTGAACGGCACTCAGGTTTCCACTTCTCTTGCACTGTCCGGCCTGTTTGAGGCCGAACGTGTATTTTCTGCCGGGCTGGTGGCGGGCGCATTGTCGCTCGAAGCGATTAAAGGTTCAGTGAAACCGCTGGATGCGCGGATTCACGAAGCCCGGGGGCAGCAGGGGCAGATGGGGGTTGCAGCCGCGTTGACCGCTATTCTCTCAGGTAGTGACATTGTCACGTCTCATGCGGATTGCGGTCGGGTACAGGATCCTTACTCCATCCGCTGTGTACCGCAGGTGATGGGGGCCTGTCTGGATAATCTGCACCACGCTGCGCGCATTCTGCGCATCGAAGCGAATGCGGCCTCCGATAACCCGCTGGTATTTTCCGAAAACGGTGATGTGATTTCCGGTGGTAACTTCCATGCCGAACCGGTGGCTTTTGCCGCCGATATCATTGCGCTGGCCGTCGCTGAGATCGGTGCGATTTCCGAACGCCGTATGGCGCTGCTGCTCGATACCGGGCTTTCCGGTTTGCCTGCGTTTCTGGTTAATGACGGTGGTGTGAATTCAGGTTTCATGATTGCGCAGGTTACCGCAGCGGCTCTGGCGTCGGAAAACAAATCGCTGGCGCATCCGGGCAGCGTTGACAGCCTGCCGACTTCGGCGAATCAGGAAGATCATGTATCCATGGCCACCTATGCCGCCCGCCGTCTGGGGGACATGTGTTTTAACACCAGTGTGGTCGTAGGCATAGAAGCGATGGCCGCCGCACAAGGTATTGATTTCCATCGTCCGCTGCGCAGTTCAGCCACGCTGGAAAATGAAATGAAAGCGATCCGTGAAAACGTAGCGTTTCTTGAAAAAGACCGCCTGATGGCACCGGACGTTGAAATGATGCGTCTTTGGGCTTCCCGCGAGCATTGGCCTGCTGCGATTGAAGCGCTGCTGCCAAGCTTTGCCTGAGCAATTTTGTCTTATACCGACTGATTTATAACCCCTTATTTTAGAGAAGGAAACGACGATGAACGCTCCACAAAAAACGGCCGTTGCCCGCGTTATCCGTGCGCCACAGGGCACGGAACTGAGCTGTCAGAACTGGCTGATTGAAGCGGCATACCGCATGATCCAGAACAATCTCGATCCGGATGTCGCTGAGCGTCCGGAAGATCTGGTGGTTTATGGCGGTATCGGTAAAGCGGCGCGCAACTGGCCGGCGTTTGAAGGCATTCTCGACAGTTTACGTAAGCTGCGTGAAGACGAAACGCTGCTGGTGCAATCCGGCAAGCCGGTCGGCGTTTTCCGCACGCATACCGATGCACCGCGCGTGCTGATTGCCAATTCCAACATTGTCCCGCACTGGGCAAACTGGGATCACTTTCATGAACTGGATAAAGCCGGCCTGATGATGTACGGCCAGATGACTGCCGGTTCCTGGATTTATATCGGTGCGCAGGGCATCGTGCAGGGCACTTATGAAACCTTCGCGGAAGCAGGGCGTCAACATTACAACAGTGACCTGCGTGGCAAATGGATCCTGACGGCCGGTCTGGGCGGCATGGGCGGCGCTCAGCCACTGGCTGGCGTACTGGCCGGAGCCTGCGTGCTGGCGATTGAATGCCAGGAGTCGCGCATCGATTTCCGTCTGCGCACCCGTTATCTCGATTACAAAGCACACAGCATTGATGAAGCGCTGGCCATGATTGAAAAAGCCTGCGCTGAGAAAAAAGCCATTTCCGTCGGCCTGCTGGGCAATGCCGCAGAGGTGATGCCACAACTGGTTGCCCGCGCGAAAGAAGGCGGTCTGCGCCCGGATATTGTCACTGATCAGACCTCGGCACATGATCCGTTGAACGGTTACCTGCCGGAAGGCTGGAGCCTGGAAAAATGGCAGGATGCGCGGCAGGCAGATCCGCAATCGGTGGTGAAAGCTGCCCGTGCGTCAATGGCCAGACATGTTCAGGCAATGCTCGATTTTCATGCTATGGGCATTCCGACTGTCGATTATGGCAACAACATCCGTCAGGTTGCCAAAGACGAAGGCGTGGAAAATGCCTTTGATTTTCCGGGCTTTGTGCCGGCCTATATCCGTCCGCTATTCTGCGAAGGTAAAGGTCCGTTCCGCTGGGTGGCGCTTTCCGGTGACCCGGAAGATATCTACAAAACCGACGCAAAACTGAAGGAACTGTTCCCGGACAACGCAAACCTCATCAACTGGCTGGATATGGCGCGTGAACGCATTGCCTTCCAGGGGTTACCGGCGCGGATCTGCTGGCTGGGTCTTGGCGAGCGCCACCTTGCCGGTCTGGCATTCAATGAAATGGTCCGTAACGGTGAACTGAAAGCACCGGTTGTTATCGGTCGTGACCATCTCGACACCGGTTCTGTTGCCTCACCAAACCGTGAAACGGAAGCCATGAAAGACGGTTCTGATGCGGTTTCTGACTGGCCGCTGCTGAATGCATTGCTTAATACGGCGGGCGGCGCAACCTGGGTGAGTCTGCATCACGGCGGTGGCGTCGGAATGGGATTCTCACAGCACGCCGGAATGGTGATCGTTGCTGACGGTACCCGAGAAGCAGATGCCCGTCTTGAACGTGTGCTGTGGAATGACCCGGCGACAGGGGTGATGCGCCATGCAGATGCTGGCTATGAACAGGCACAAGACTGTGCTGAACGCCATCATCTGAATTTGCCGATGCTTGGCAAGTCATCACTGTAAGTGATTAATACGTCAGGAAATTAAATTGAACAATACTCACGGGCAGCGGCGCAGGCCGTTGCCCGTTTTGTTTCTAAAGTATTCGGAAAATGCTGTAAAAAGAGGCGTAAAACACCGCTGATTTACGGCATACTCGGGAGCAACTTAGCAGCGTGAGGTGAATAATGGCTTCAGATCTGGCAGTTTCTGATTCGGTATTTGAAAAGCAGCAACAGCTCCTGGAAAAACTGGCAAGGCCCGCAGCACGGTCGCTGAGCGCTTATAACGCCGGGCTTGCGGCAGAGGCTGTGCAAAAAAAATATGGCGTGACGCATGTTGCCAAACTGGCCAGTAATGAAAATCCGTTGGGTGCCAGTCCGCTGGCGAGGGCCGCATTAGAAGCGGACGCCTGTTTCAGTGCGATTTATTCTGATGCATCAAGCATGGCGCTGCGTGATGCGCTGGCCGCAGATACCGGGGTGGCAGCCGGAAATATTGTTATCGGCAACGGTTCGGAAGACATTCTGCATATGCTGGCGCTGGCGTTTCTTAGCCCCGGCGACCGCGTGGTCACGCTGATCCCCTCGTTTGGTTTACATGAAATCTTCCCGCGCATGATGGGTGCCGATGTCACCATGGTGGGTGTTAATGCACAGCAGGAATTTGATATCGAAGCCTGGGAAAACGCGCTGTCCGGACCGGCGAAGATGTTGATTTTCAGCAACCCTTCCAATCCGGTGGGCTGCATGCTCAACCGGGAAGGATTCGCCCGTATCATTAATGCCGCGCCAGCGGATTGTGTGCTGGTGATTGACGAAGCCTATTTCGAATATTGCGAAACCGATCCTGAATACCCTGACAGTCTGCGCGTACTGGCTGACCAGCCACGACCGTGGATCGTGCTGCGGACTTTCTCGAAAGCGTACGGGCTGGCCGGGTTGCGGGTGGGGTATGGTTTAGCCAGTCATCCTGAACTGGTTAACCTGCTGGACAGAGTGCGTACGCCTTTCAACATCAACCGTTCGGCGCAGATCGCTGCCGTGGCGGCATTGCAGGATAAAGATCATGTCCGCGAGAGCATTGCGCTGGTCAGCACGCAGCGCGGACGCGTTGCGACAGAACTTACCGCGCTTGGTTTTAACGTCGCCTCATCGTATGCCAACTTCCTCTTCTTTGATTGCGGCCGCCCGGCCACAGAACTGGCACAACGCTTGCTTAGTTTCGGTGTAATTATCAAACCCTGGCGGGAAACCGGTTATGAAAACTGGATCCGCGTGTCCATCGGTAATGAACAGGATAACCGTCAGTTTATCGACAGCCTGAAATGTATCCTGGCGGAGGGGGCAGCGTGAAACGTGTTGCGCTGAACATTGACGATTTGCGCCGGCAGGCGAAATGCGCATTGCCCCGTTTTGCATTCAGCTATGTCGAAGGCGGGGCGGATGATGAACAAACGCTGAAAGACAACCGGGAGATTTTCGGGCGCTGGCGCTTTATTCCGCCGGTGCTGAACGATTCCAGCCAGCGCGATTTATCCGTCACGGTGTGCGGACAGCGCCTTTCAGCGCCGTTGCTGATTGCGCCGACCGGCTATAACGGCATGTTGCGTTTCGGTGCGGATGCCATGCTGGCCCGTACAGCGAAACATGCGGGTATCGGTTATATCCAGAGCACCGTTTCAACTGCATCGGTTGAAGAAATCGCGGCAGAAAACCTGCCGCAGCATTGGTTTCAGTTGTATGTGCTCAAAGACCGTGCCGTCACTGCCGGACTTTTGGCGCGCGCGAAAGCGGCCGGTTGCACCACGCTGGTGGTCTCGGTTGATGCGGTGCATTTCGGTAACCGTGAAAAAGATAAGCGTAATTACCGGCGGCCAATGAAGCTATCGCTTTGGAGCATGCTTGATGTTGCGCTGCATCCGGGTTGGGTATGGCGAACCTTAAAACCGGCGGGAATGCCTGGGTTCGGTAATCTCAAACCCTATGTTCCGGCGGATAAGCAACGCGGGGCGGGTGGGGCGAGCTACTTCTCGGCGCAGATGGATACCCGTCTCAGTTGGGAAACTCTGCGCTGGATCCGCAGTCAGTGGCAGGGTGCCTTGTTGATCAAAGGGATCCTGGCGCCGGAAGATGCACAACTTGCTTTTGCGAGCGGAGCCGATGGCATTGTGCTGTCAAACCACGGCGGACGTCAGCTTGACGGCTCGGTGAGTGCGCTCGAAGTGCTGCCGGATATCCGGACACTGTGCGGTTCGCAGGCGACGATCCTTATTGACAGTGGCTTTCGCCGTGGCACTGATGTCGTGAAAGCACTGGCGCTCGGTGCGGATGCGGTCCTGCTCGGCAGACCGATGCTGTATGGCGTCGCCGCAGCCGGTGAGGCGGGTGCGCAACGGGCACTGGAGATTATTTTGCAGGAAGTTGACCGCACAATCGCGCAGCTTGGTTGTACGTCGGTCAGCCAGCTGGGGCCGCATTTGTTACGTCTTCAGCCATAAGCAGTTGAATGAACAGAAAGATCCTTTGAGCATTTTCATCCGATCCGTCAAACACAACATTACGAAGAGGCAGTTATGCAGGCACAGAATATTATCTTCCCGGCACAAATTCTGCGCGGGCCCGGTGTTATCTCTCAGCTTGGTGACATTTGCGCACTGCTGGGCACGCGTGCGCTGGTGATTGGCGGGCATCAGTCACTGGCCGTCGTGGGGGATAAAATCCGTCATCAGCTGGAAGGTTCTGCCGTGGAACTTGCCGGCAGTGAATGGTTCGGCGGTGAAAGCAGCGAGCGTCATATCAGCCGTCTGGCGAAAATCGTTAAAGATAAAAAAGCCGATATCGTGATTGGCGTGGGCGGCGGTAAATCTCTTGATACCTGTAAAGCGGTTGGCGCAGAAACTAACGTGCCGGTCGTCACGATCCCAACGATTGCTGCGACCTGCGCGGCCGTCACACCGCTGACCATCCGTTATCACGACGACGGTCATTTCCGGGATTTATTCCCGCTGTCACAGGCACCGGCTGCAGTGATTATCGACAGCGAAATTCTGGCCGCTTCACCTTTGCGCTGGCTGGCGGCTGGACTTGGGGACACGCTGGCGAAATGGTATGAATTTCGTGCCATCAGCACTCATCACGGTCAACTGAGCGGCGTCGCACGTTCTTCCAGTGCCAACAGCCGGATCTGCTATGACCTGATCGCATCTTTCGGCCCTGCTGCCTGCGACGCGGTCCGTGCCGGTAAACCGAACGCCGAACTTGATCAGGTGCTTGATGCCATTTTCATGTTTGCGGGCCTGACATCGCTGATGAGCAGCGGGGCGCACGCCGCTGCTTCCCACGCCATCTATGAAGGTTTTACGGTGTGTGATAAAACCCGCGAATTTGGCCACGGCCTGCTGGTCGGTTTCGGCAACCTGTGTCTGCTGGCGCTGGAAAACCGCAGCAATGAGGAATTGCTGGAAGCGATCAAACTTGCTCAGGCCTGCGCGGTGCCGCTGCGTCTGAGTGAGATAGCAGATCTCAATGAGGATGAGCTGGAAAGTATTGTGCAGGCATCACTGCACGCGCCGGATATGGAGAATATGCCGGGGCAGGTGACGGCAGAGACGTTGTATGCGGCGATTTCGCGGGTAGAGAAAATGGCGGATCGGGTTTACCAAGAGAGGTGAGGTTGTGAAGTAGAAGGCTGCGGCCGGTTCCAAAATCACGCCGACGGAGAGGTGAAAAACCGCGTATCTTTTTACGCGGGTTGTAACCCGAACGTAGGGAACCGCGCAGCGGCGGGATTTTGCGGCTATAGCTGTGATACCTGAAACATTGTCAGCGAGCGGAGCACGCAGTTTAAGACGTGGAGATTCCAAAGAGGGCTCGTCATAGCCCTCTTTGGTCGGTTTAGGCATGAGAGGCTGTGTGATAACTGTTATTGAAAAACCGAAATTGTCTCAATCCTGCACTACGCTGCAAGCGAAAAAGCCCTCACGGCAAGTGAGAAACCGCTTCGATGTCCGGTCTGACATCAGATCCCCGCCAGGTATCCCCCGTCCACATACAATACCTGCCCGGTGATATAGGCCGCTGCCGGACTGCTCAGAAACACGGCTGCGCCGATCAAATCATCCAGTTCACCAAATCTTCCCAGCGGGATTTTTGCCTGCATCTGCTGGCACCAGCTGGCGTTATCATAAAACTCAGCGGTGAGATCTGTTTTGAAATATCCCGGCCCGATGCCGTTCACGCGGATGTTTCTGGCGGCCCATTCTGTCGCCAGAGTATGTGTCAGGCCAACCATGGCAGATTTCGATGCACCGTAGGCAGCCGCGCCGGGCACCCCGACCTGGCTGGTCAGGGAACACAGGTTGAGAATGCTGCCGCCGCCGTTTTCAGCCATCAGACGCGCAGCGGCCTGGGCACAGAAAAATGCGCCTTTGAGATTAGTGGTCAGAATGGTATCCCATAGCACTTCGTCAACCTCCATTGAGGGACATAATTGTTCGGTACCGGCATTATTAACCAGCACATCCGGTGGCGCGGACAGGGAGGCGAAAGCGTCGGCAAAGGTGGCGGGTTTTGTGACATCCAGCACCAGCGGTGTGGCATCACCGCCTTGCCGTCGGATCTGCTCACAAACGGTATTCAGGGTGGTGATATCGCGTCCGCTGACCGTCACGCGGGCCCCCGCCTGTGCCATGCCAGCAGCCAGTGCCTGACCGATGCCGCGTGAACTGCCGGTGATCAGCACCCGCCTGCCTTGCAGCGAGAAACGTTGCAGGGAGAAAGGAGATATCATAATGGTTGCTCCGCCGGGCTGATCCCCGCCAGCCAGTCGCTGAATTCATCAGTGTCTTCAACCGGTTCGCTCCCGAGCATCATTGCCATCGCCAGCCCGAGGGCGGAACTGGTCTGTGTATGGCCGCTGAACCCCCCGGCGCGTAAATCAAGGACCAGCGTCGGGCAGCAGAACATGGCGAGCCGGAAAATCCGCTGCCAGTGGGGCGGCAGCCAGCCGCGGCGGGCGAGTTGCGCCAGTAACGGCTGCCAGTATTCCTCACCTTTATCGCGTAAAAATGCGGCGCGCAGCGGGGTTAACTGCCAGTTATGATCGACATATAATGTGTCACCCCGTCTCATGACGGTTACTTTGTAAAGTTCGCCGCAACGGGAAGGCTCATACAACCATAACGGATGGGCAAAAATGTTGTGGAAGGTGGCTTTTATTTCCGCCAGCAGCGCCGGAATATTGCGACCGGCAAACGCCGGGTCGAAGCTGACCAGTTGCGGAATTTCCTCCAAAGTGTCGTACCAGACATTCGCATTATGCGCATCACCGTGCGCGGTAATCACACCGTGGCCAGCCAGCGCTGCCGGTGCCAGGCGGATCCCGGCTTCAGTGAATAATTGCCGCAGGCTGTGCTGATAGGTCACGCCGTTGATCACCCAGCGCAGGTTGCTCAGTGTCTGCCATTCCAGTTCTTCATCTTCCAGACGGAAAGTTTTACCGACATAAAAACGGGCCACACGGCCACCCAAACCGGCAGTGATTTCCGGGTTTTCCGGAGAAATCAGACGGTGATAGAACAACTGATGGACAGGTTCGGCCGCCACCGCACTGACCAGGCCGGGCTTCAGCGTCGGCAGGGTATGGGTCAGAATATCGCGGTCGGCGCGACGCTGCGCTTCTTCAATTTCTGCTTCCTGATCCCACGCCTGTTGTTGTTCGATATCGCGGCAGATGTCTGCCATGCGCCGGTCATGACGCAGGGTGTACATCAGGATCTGCCGCCCCGGCTCGCCGCAGGCATACACCGGCACGTCTACCCGAAAGCCGCTTTCACGCAACAGTTCCGCGTTGTAATACTCCTCAATGGTTTTATCTTCGCCTTCTTCATTGTGATATTTGAAGAACAGAGCGCGGCCATCATCAAGGGTCACGGTGCCGTTGAGGGAGTTGAGGCTGTACTGATCGCGGTTGATGGTTAGCTGACCGGCTGCCACGCCGGTCACTTCGCCGATAAGCTGGCGCAAAACGTCCGCCGCCTGCTGCCATTCTCCCGCCTGCACTAACTGACGCGCCTGCGCGGCCAGCGGTTCACTGCCCGTCATATTGCTCATCATTACTGGCCTTTTTTGTTGAGGATCTCAGTGCGTAATGCCGATACCGCCAGCGCGTGGCCGGGGAATCCCTCATACAACGCAAAGGCGTGCGCTTTATCGGCCAGCGGCTGATAGCCTTCGCGGGTGACGTAGCCTACGGAGATCCGTTTCATGTAATCGAATACAGACAAAGGTCCGACAGTTTTGGCGGCACCGTTAGTCGGCAGAACCGCATTCGGTCCGAGAACGAAATTGCCCAGCGTGATCGGCGTGTAATTACCGAGCAGTATTTCACCGGCATTACGGATTTTGCCCATGACAGCCATCGGTTCCTCGGCCAGAATTTCCAGATGCTCCGGCGCGTACTGATTAACAAATTCAACGGCGGCGGCGAAATCTTCGGTCAGCACTACGCCGCCATGCGTTCCGCACAATACGGCCTGGGAGAATCCGGCCCGTTTTTCGTCGAGCTGTGCCCAGTAACCGGGCAGTGCGGCGATGGCCTGTTCCGCGACCCGACGGCTGCTGGTGACCAGATACGCCGAAGAATCCGGGCCATGTTCAGACTCGATAATCAGATCCAGCGCCGCCAGCGCGCCGTCCACACTGTCATCAGCGAGGATCAGACTTTCGCTCGGACCGGCCGGAACGCCGGGGTCGATAAGACCGGAAAGCTGACGTTTGGCCGCCACCACCCACGGGCTGCCGGGGCCGACAATTTTCAGGCATTTCGGCACGGTTTCAGTACCGAACGCCACGGCGGCCACGCCCTGTGCGCCGCCGCATTTGTACACTTCGGTGATGCCAACCAGACGTGCGGCCACCAGCGTGGCGTCATCGACTTTACCATCCGGCCCCGGCGGGGTAATGACAATGGCGCGTTTTACGCCTGCCACCACCGCCGGAATGGTGGTCATCAGTAATACGCTCGGGAATGAGCCTTTACCGCGTGGCACGTAACATGCGACGGAATCGATCGGCACATGCCGGTCACCGGCAAACGCGCCCGGGCGGATTTCTTTCATCCACATATCTTCCGGTTTTTGTGCTTCATGGAACGCACGGACGTTTTCGACGGCGAAGCGGATCGATTCCACCACCTGCGGATCGAGGCGTTCGAATGCCGTTTCGAATTCCGTGTCTTCCGCCAGAATGCTCATATGCGGCACGCTAACGCCGTCGAAATCGCGGGCAAAACGGCGCAGGGCGGCATCACCTTCGGTACGCACCGCTTCAATGATCGGCGCGACGCGCTCGGTGAAAAAGGATAAATCGGCTTCTGTACGTTTGAACAACTCCGCTGGCAGTTCGGAAGAACCACTCAGATCATGAAAAGTCACGGCTTGAAAAGGTGCAGACATGGTCAATCTCCGGTTATCAGGCCAGTGCAGCGCGGGGATGGCCGCTGCGGATAGTATGCAGAACCTGGCGTTGCAGGTCGGTGAATTCAGGGCTGGCGGTCAGTTCCTCACGACGCGGACGGGGTAGCGGCACGTTGTAAGTCGCCGCAATCGTGCCGGGGCCCATCACCACAATACGGTCAGACAGATACACCGCTTCTTCAATATCGTGTGTGACGAACATGACGGTCAGCCGGTGCTGTTCCCAGATGCCGGTCAGTAATTCCTGCATCTGGTGGCGGGTCATGGCATCCAGCGCGCCAAAGGGTTCATCCATCAGTAAGATTTTAGGGCGGTAAGACAGTGCACGGGCGATGGCGACGCGCTGTTTCATGCCGCCGGAAAGCTCCGCTGGCCAGGCATCAGCAAACGATGTCAGTTGCACCAGTTCGAGATGCTCACTGGCCTTTTCACGACATTGTGCGCGGCTGAATCCGGCGGCTTTCAGCGCAAACTCAATGTTTTGGCGCGCCGTCAGCCAGGGCAGCAGGGTGTATGACTGAAACACCACGCCACGGTCAATGCCCGCGCCGCGAATGGTTTTGCCGTCCACCTGAACGTCGCCGCTGTCGTAATCTTCAAGCCCGGCCGCAATAGACAACAACGTACTTTTACCGCAGCCGGACGTACCGACCACCGAAACAAATTCATTGTCTGCCAGCGTCAGGCTGATGTCGTGCAATACCTCGCGCGTTTGCCTGCCAACCTGAAAACTTTTGTGCAGATGGGAAATGGTTAACACCGACATCAGGCACGCCTCTTGTTGTAGCGGAACAGTACGCGCTCCAGTGCACGCATGATCTGATCGCTGATTAAACCCAGAATACCCAGCAGCAGGATGTAACCGATGATGGTGTCAGTTTGGAAGAAACGTTGCGACACCACGATGCGGTAACCGAGGCCCGAAGTGGATGCCACCAGTTCGGCCAGCACCAGCCACGTCCACGCCCAGCCAAGACTGATGCGCAGGGCATCCCAGATGCCCGGCAGTGCGCCCGGTAACACGATACGGAACAGGATTTTGCGATCCGGCATGCCTAACGTGCGGCCTAAACCGACAAAATCGCCGGGTACCCGTTTCACGGCGTCAATCACCATCAGAACCTGCTGGAAGAAGGTGCCGATCCAGATAATCAGGAATTTTTGTACATCGTCAGTGCCGGTCCACAGAATGGTCAGCGGTACAAACGCCACCACCGGCATATAACGGATGAAATCCACCAGCGGTTCGGTCAGCGCTTTGAAGAAGCCGTAGCAGCCCGCCAGCACACCAATCACAATCGACATCACCGAGGAGATTGCGAAGGCAATACTGATGCGGTACAGGCTGCTTTTAATGTCGCTCCACAGCGTGCCGTCCTGCGCCAGACTGACCATCTTCAGCCAGACATCGGTCAGTTTGGGCAGGAAAATCGGCGGGATCGCGCCGCTGCGGGTTGCCAGTCCCCAGGCAAGAAACAGGACCACGAACAGCGCCACGGCGATGCCGACGAACAATTTGCGCGACGGCAGGCGGCCAATCACCATCAGATTGAGCGGTTTACGACGTGAACTCATGGCTGGCTGTTCACGAAGCTGGCGTCAATCACTTGCGCAGCCGTCACCGGTTTTGGAATAAGCCCGGCGGCCGTGGCAGCTTTGAGCACGTGCGCAAAGGTCTGGTCGGAGAAGGAATGGCTGAGTACCTGTTTGTTTTCCGCCAGCGAGTAATATTTCACGCCGTCAAACGCGGTTTCCAGATCAGCCGGTGTTGCGCCAACCGCTTTGGCGATGATGGCGCGATCCGCCGTGGTATTGGCCTGATAGTGGGTGAGGGCGGCGTCCCAGCTTTTAATCAGGGCGGCGATTTGCCCCGGTTTTTCTTTCAGCACCGAATCACGCACCACCAGCACATCGCCAATCAGTCCGGGATCGGAAGAGCCGCTGTAGAGCATTTTCAGTGACGGGTCCTGCTTTTTCGCGGCAGAAATATAGGGTTCGTAAGTCACGGCGGCAGTCACACGTTTAGCGATCAGCGCGCTGCC
Source organism: Rahnella perminowiae (assembly GCF_019049695.1). Lineage (NCBI taxonomy): Bacteria > Pseudomonadati > Pseudomonadota > Gammaproteobacteria > Enterobacterales > Yersiniaceae > Rahnella > Rahnella perminowiae. The sequence continues at coordinate 177,699 of NZ_JAFMOT010000187.1, read as the reverse complement.
CGCTGAATCGGCTGGCATCGGCACTGGTGTGATATCACTCCATTTCAGACCGGCGGCATTCACCGCACTGTGCAGTAAAATATCGCTGGTCGTGCCTTCTTCAAAGGCTATCTGTTTGCCTTTCAGATCCTTAAGGGTAGTGATGTCTTTGCCGACCAGCAGAGCGTCAGCGGTTTCACTTTGATCCAGCAACAGCACGACTTTTATGGGTAAACCGGCGGACACCATCGCCATTGCGGTATGTGTGGCAATATTTGCACCGTCAATCTGGCCGCTGGCTAAAGCGGCGTTGATGTCTTTATCTTCGGCGAAGTTAACGATATCGACCTTTTCCAGCCCCTGCTGTTTAAAAATGCCCTGACTTTGCGCGACATGCCACTGGCCGTAACCCAGCCAGGGCTCAATGCCCATTTTGAAGGTGCCCGCTTCGGGTGCAGCGGCTGAGGCGCTCAGGCTGAATGTGCCGAGGGCACTAAGGCAGCAGGCCAGTGCCAGTTTGTTTTTGAAAAAGCCCGTAAGGGTCTGAGAAGGTGACATAATTTCCTCGCTTGGTGTGGGAAGAGAAAAAGACGGCTAATAAAAATCCTAATGTGCAACCCTGTATAGACAAGCTGATAAAGCAATTACCACGCCACAGTTGAAATCGCGGAAGGAAATCATGCAGGGCATTGATGTTATACATTTTTAGATAATTGATGAGAAGAAGGTAAACGAATTTATAATTAAAAGTGATAATGTGCACCACAACATGACTTTCTTTGCTCTCTCAGGGTGCAGGAAAAGCGATTGTGCCCTAATAGCGCACAGGGTTTCAGCTGGCTCTGGCTTCAGGAACGGGGATTAATGCCTGTTTAAGTGCATTGGAGAATAAAGTCATTACAGAATTAAAAGGTGCACCTTTTTTCAGTACCAGACTGAACGGTGTAGCGATCTCAATATTATCCGGCATCAGGGCGCGAAGCTTTTGTCCTCCCATAAAGGCACTGGCATAATGTTCCGGCAGAAATCCGAGATAATTCCCCGTCATCAGTAACATGGTAACGGCTTCGACTTGTACCGCAATAGCATGCGAGGAAGTGACATCCGAAAAGATATTTTTCTTGCTGTGATTAGCATAAAAATGATTCACCATTTGTGATGATTTGATCTGCGACTCTTTTATTTCACTGGCAGGAACACTGAACAGCGGGTGTTTATTTCCGCAATAAAGGTAGGCCATTTCGTGATAGAGAAAGTAATAATCAAACTCGGGTTTTTCCTGATATACCGGCATAATACCGCAGGTGAAACGTCCGTCGATAATCCCGCGTTCAATCTCGTCCAGCTGGGTGGCGTGCAGGCGTATACTGACCTTCGGAGCCTGGCGATAAATCTCGCCTAATGCACTGATTACCGGCGATTGCGGGTCGGTGATGGTGTTATCGATAATACCAATGTTCAGCTCGCCGAACAGCTCGTGACGGGCGTGATTGAGTTTGTCGCGAAACTGATTAATGGATGAAAATAAATCCAGGCATGCCTGATAAGCCACTTTACCGTGTTCGGTTAAATAAAATCCTTCGCGCCCCCGGGTACAAAGTTTCATGCCAAAACGGATTTCGAGATCAGAGATTTGTTTGCTGATCGCCGCGAGTCCAATATTCAGTTCGTTGCATGCTGCGGTAAAGCCACCGGCTTCCACCACGGTTTTAAAGACGCGCAAAAGCTTTAAATCGGCGACGCCAAGGTTGTGCTGATTAATATCACTTTTTGCGGGTGATGTGTTTCCTGATTTGGAAAGTGGACTTTCCATAATTAATATTTACCCCCGCCTTTAAAATCTACAATATCAAATTCACCTAGCCTCACTCGTTATTACTTTGCAAGCCCGGATTGTTCAGTGCCCTTTGTCATGTGGCCGGAAGGAACTTAATTTCACTCACCGCCAGACATGCTGCCCGAACCAGCTTTGCAACATTTATGCCATACAAGGAAAAAATATGTCACAACAGCCAGAACTGCTTTGGGGAGCCCGTTTTAAACACGGTCCAGCTGCCACCTTAAGCGCGTTATCGCGCAGCCCGGAATATTATTTTTCCCTCGCTGAATATGATCTGGAAGGTTGCCGCGCCCATGCTTATGAATTAAACCGGGCCGGTTTGCTTGATGAAAACGAAACGGTTCTGATGGTCGATGCGATTAAACAACTGGCGAAGGATTTCCGTGCCGGCATTCTTGCGCCGATTCAGGCGGATGAAGACGTGCATACGTTTATCGAACGCAGCCTGACCGGGCGGCTTGGCGAACTCGGCGGCAAATTGCGGGCAGGGCGCTCACGTAATGATCAGACCGCTAACGATTTACGTCTCTACCTGCGCGATAACGCCCGCAAGATTGTGGCGGCCCTGCTCGGACTTCAGACCGCACTGGTGAAGCAGGCGGAACAGCATATTCATACACTGGCACCGGGTTTTACCCATCTTCAGCAGGCACAGCCGATTGTATTCGGGCATCAGCTGATGGCGCATGCACAGTCATTTTGCCGTGACGTTGAACGTTTTCAGGACTGGGATAAACGTTGTGCACTGTCGCCGCTGGGCGCGGCGGCGATGGCCGGTTCAGCCATTGCCCTGCATCCTGAACTTTCCGCCAAAGATCTCGGTTACGACGGTGCCTGCGAGAACTCAATTGATGCCGTGGCCAGCCGTGATCATGTCGCAGAATTCCTGTTTGCAGGCAGTATGCTGAGCGTCAATCTTTCCCGCATCAGTGAAGAAGTGTGCCTGTGGGCCTCGCGCCAGTTCCGCTGGGTTGAGCTCGATGACGGCTACGCCACCGGCAGTTCCATCATGCCGCAGAAGAAAAATCCGGATATTGCTGAACTGACACGCGGTAAAAGTGGCCGGCTGATTGGCAATGTTACTGCCATGCTGAGCACCCTGAAAGGCCTGCCGCTCTCCTATAACCGTGACCTTGTCGAAGACAAACGTAATGCGATGGATACCGTTGAGCAGTTGCTGTTAGTGCTGCCTGCGATGGCGGGCATGATCGACACCATGACCATCAATGTTGAGCGTTTGCGTGAACAGGCTCCGGAAGGTTTTACGCTGGCGACGGAAGTGGCCGACTGGCTTTCGCGTCGTGGTGTGCCGTTCAAGGAAGCTCACGAAATCACCGGCAAACTGGTGCAGGTGTGCGAGCAATACAATCTGGCGCTGCACGAAGTCAGTGATGCGCAGTTACTGGCGGTTGATGCCCGCCTGAGTGCTGATGTACGTGAATGCCTGACACTGGAAGCGGCGATCAACGCCCGCAGCGGTAAGGGTGGCACGGCACCGGTGCGGGTAGCAGAGCAGATTGCGCGGCTGAAAACCCGTCTCGAGGCGCAGGCAAACTGGGTCAATGGTTACGCTGGCCTGTCTTTATAATCGTGCGGGAGAAGCCTGATGACCCTTTACACTAAAACGTCAGAAAGTGCGAAAAGCGCAGAGATTGATCTCAGTGAATATCACGCTGTACCCCAGCGTTATTACGGCCGGATTTTTGCCTCGGCAGTGATCCTGCTGCTGCTGGCGTTGCTGGTGAACGCCTTTGCGCATGGCAAAATCGAATGGCAGTACGTGGCACAGTTTCTCACCGCCAAAGCCATTCTTTTTGGTCTGGGCAATACCATTGTCATGTCAGTGCTGGCGATGGCACTGGGGATCGTGTTCGGCGTGATTATTGCCGTCATGCGCATGTCACAAAACCCGGTGCTGCGCAGCGTGGCAATGGGGTATACGTGGATTTTCCGCGGCACACCGCTGATTTTACAATTGCTGCTGTGGTTTAACCTGGCACTGATTTTTCCGACCATCGCCATTCCCGGCGTATTCAGCCTTCAGACCGTTGACATCATGACGCCGTTCGCCGCCGCACTGCTCGGCCTGAGCATTAATCAGGGCGCGTACACCTCGGAAGTGGTGCGTGCCGGGCTGATTTCGGTCGATCTCGGGCAGTACGAGGCCGCGAAATCCATCGGTATGACCCGCCTGCATGCGCTGCGGCGGATCATTTTGCCGCAGGCAATGCGGGTGATAATCCCGCCCATCGGTAACGAATTCATCAGCATGGTCAAAACCACCAGTCTTGCCAGCATGATCCAGTATTCCGAAGTGCTCTATAACGCACAGACCATTTACTTCGCCAATGCGCGGGTAATGGAACTGCTGTTTGTGGCAGGCATCTGGTATCTGGTGGTGGTGACTGTGCTGTCGCTCGGGCAGAACCGTCTTGAGCGTTATTTTGGCCGTGGCACCCGCCGCCGCACCCGCCACTGACAGGAGCCCGACCATGAAAAGCATTATCAAAGCCGTCAATGTTAATAAGTACTTTGATCAGTTTCAGGCGCTGAAAAACATCAATCTTGAAGTTAAACACGGTGAAGTGATGTGCATCATTGGCCCTTCCGGTTCAGGGAAAAGCACATTTTTGCGCTGCATCAATCAGCTCGAACGCATCGACAGCGGCGGGGTGTGGGTCGATGACGAACTGGTCGGTTACCGCATGGACGGCAAAAAGCTGTACCCGCTTAACGACCGGCAGATTGCCCGTCAGAGGCTGAAAACCGGCATGGTGTTCCAGCGTTTCAATCTGTTCCCGGATAAAACCGCGCTGGAAAATATCATTGAAGGGCCGTGTCAGGTGCTGCTGCGTCCTGTGAAAGAGGCCACACGGGAAGCGATGGCGCTGCTCGAACGTGTCGGGCTGGCGCATAAACGCGATGCTTATCCGCTGGAACTTTCCGGCGGCCAGCAACAACGCGTGGCGATTGCCCGGGCGCTGGCGATGAAACCCAAAGTGATGCTGTTCGATGAACCGACCTCGGCGCTCGATCCTGAGATGGTCGGCGAGGTGCTGGCGGTGATGCGCGGCCTGGCGGCAGAGGGCATGACCATGATTGTGGTCACGCATGAATTAGGTTTCGCGCGGGAAGTGGCAAACCGCGTGGTCTTTATGGACGAAGGCGGAATTATAGAAAGCGGTAATCCGGAAGACATTTTGCTCAACCCGCAAAATCCACGGACGCAGAACTTTATTTCTGCCGTCCTGATCTGACCTTTTTGACGTTAACTTTTGACTATGGGAATGCCTTTATGAAAAAAACATTGTTGTCCCTCATTACCGCCGGCGTCCTGCTGAACGGCGTTGTTTCCGGTGCCGGTGCGGCGGAGCTGAAGCAAAAAGACGAAATCAAAGTGGCGATGATGCCGAACTATCCGCCGCTGGAATTCAAAGATCCCGCCACCGGTAATCTGACCGGTATGGATTACGATCTGGGCACGGAAATCGGCAAACACCTGAACCGCAAAATCAGCTGGCAGGAAATCGGCTTCGAACAGATGGTTAACGCCGTCGCCACTAAACGTGTCGATATGATCTTATCCGGCATGACCGACACCAAACCGCGTCAGGATATCGCGACCTTTGTTGATTACTACAACAGCGGACCGCAGTTCTATACCACCGTCGCGCACAAAGAAATCAATACCATGCTGGACTTGTGTGGCAAAAAAGTCGGCACCAGCCGCCGTACCACATTCCCGGCTGAAATCGCGGCATGGAGCGAAGCCAACTGTGTTCCGGCAGGCAAACCCGCCATTGTGGTGATTGGTGCGGAAGGCACGGCGGATGCACGTACCCAGCTGCGCCAGGGGCGCATTGAAGGCGTGGTGCAGGGCAGCGAAACCCTGCCGTACATCATGAACCTGGAAAAAGACACTTATAAACCACTGGGTAAAGCCTTTGCCTATCAGGTGACCGGCATGGGGATCAGCAAAGACGATCAGCCGCTGATTGATGCGGTGAAAGGTGCGCTGACTGACATGATCGCTGACGGCACTTATCTGAAAATCCTCACCAAATGGGGCCTGCAGGATGGCGCAATCAAAGAAGTGACCATTAACAAAGGCAAATAACCTCAGGCGACGGACTGACTCATGACGATTTCACAACAGGCGGCCAGTTTATGGCCGCAAGGCAAACGCGGCTGCATGGCGCTGGCGTTTGATCTCGACGGCCCGACCGGTGATGCAATGCTTAACGGCACCCTCTGGCAGAAAGCGGATTATTTTACCTTCGGCGCTTACGGGCCCTATCGCGCGCTGGAGCGCATCCTTGATTTGCTCGATGACCACCAGCTTCCGGCGACTTTTTTTATTCCGGCGTGGGTGGTGGAAAACTGGCCGAAACAGTGTCAGGCGATTGTCGGACGCGGGCATGAAGTGGCGTATCACGGCTATCGTCATGAGTCTTTTTACGCCATCAGCGCGGAGAAACAGTTATGGGTGATGCAAAAATCCCGTGAGATTTTCTGGCAGTTTCTGGGCATCCGTGCCGAAGGTTTTCGTACGCCTTCCGGTGACTGGCATCCGGAAACGCCCGCCATGCTACTGGAAGCCGGCGTGACCTATTCCAGCAGCATGCGCGGCGACGACCGGCCTTATCTCATGAAGGTTCCCGGTTATGAACGCCCGCTGGTGGAAATCCCCGGCCGTTGGGAAATGGACGATTACGCCTCTATAGCCTATACCCGCGAGCCGAATTTCCCCTCAGGGTTAGACCGCACCGCCAGTTATGAACTGACGCTGGATAACTGGTGCCGTGAATTCGACGGTGCCATGAACGAAGGGCTGAGTCTGACCACGTTGTTCCATCCGAAAATCAGCGGAAAACCTGGCCGCATTATGTTACTCGACCTTTTTTTTGCGCACCTGAAAGCGCGGGATGACGTGTGGTTTGCGCGTTGCCGGGAAGTCGCCCACTGGTGGATGCAGGAGCATGCCAATGACTGATCATAACTGGCCGGCAGGTTACCGCTCTGCAGTGGTAATCACCGTTGATTTCAATGATATTCACGGCATTCTCAGCCAGGTACCTGCGGTGGCCGGACGCGAAAAAACGTTGTCCGTCTGGCGTTATGGCACGCTGCGCGGTATCGACCGGTTGCTGGCGTTACTGGAGAGGAAAAATCTGCGCAGCTCGTGGTGTGTACCGGGCATTGTGGCGGATGAGAATCCACAGAAGATCCGTGATATAGACCGCGCCGGGCACGAACTGGCGACCTGCGGCTATGAATTCGCCCATTTTGACGGTCTGTCGTTGCATCAGCAAACCGACAGTCTGCAAAGAGGTAAAGCGGCGCTGAAAGCGCTGACCGGGAAAGTGCCGCGCGGCTTTCGTTTGCCTGCAGGTAACTGGGCACCGGGCTTTACGGATGTGCTGGCGGACGAAGGGTTCAGCTGGACATCCGGCTGGCGCGGCGATGATTTACCGTATTTCCAGCCGGTGCAGGACGGCCAGCCGTCGCGGCTGGTGGAATTGCCGCTGCATTATGAAATGGAAGACGAACCGTATTTCGCGTTTAACCTCAGCCCGGCGGTGCCGCCGGCACAGTCGCGGATTGCCTCTTACCGCCACACCCTCGGTAATATGAAGATGGATTTTGACGGATTTCACCGTTTTGGTTTGTGCTACGTGCTGCGACTGCATCCGGAAGTGATCGGCACGGCGGGGCGGATTGGTATGCTGGCGGAACTGTTGGATCACATCACGTCACATCCTGATGTCTGGGTAGCGACGGCCGGGGAAGTCGCTGACTGGTGGTCGCAGAACCGGCCGCAAAACGAGGCGTCGCATCCGGCGCAAATCTGGATGCAACACACTGCGCCGGGAGTCAGCCATGAGTAATATCACACAGCAGCAAATGTTGGCCGAATTCGTGGTGAATACCCGTTTTGATGATTTGCCAGGACGACTGGTTGAGCGCACCAAACGACACATCCTCGACACGCTCGGCGCAGGGCTGGTGGGTTCCACCAGCGATGTCGCAAAAGAGGTGGCGGCGATGATCCTCAGTGAAGGCGCTTTCCCGCTTTCGCCGGTGTGGGGCTATCGTGAACTGACATCGCCGCGCAACGCCGCGCTGCTTAACGGCGTGGCGGCACATGCGCTGGAACTCGATGACACCGGTGGCTGCGATCATTCCGGCGCAGTGGTCATTCCTGCTTTGCTGGCGGTCCTGCCGTTATGTCCGCAGCCGGTCAGCGGAAAAGCATTTATCACGGCGGTCGTGATCGGTTATGACGTGGCGCGCCGCGTGCTTGAAGCCTGTGGCGGATATTCACCCCATAATGGTGCGGGCTGGCATTCGACCTCTACCTGCGGTGTGTTTGGTGCGGCGGCGGCAGCCGGAAAATTAATGGGACTGAATGCGGAACAAGTCAGCGCGGCGTTAGGCATTTCCGGCAGTTTCAGCGGCGGATTGTGGGCGTTTATCCACGACGGTTCGCAGAGTAAAAAATTGCATGCAGGACGCGCTGCCGAAGGAGGGGTGCTGGCTGCGCTGAGCGCCAGACAAGGCATCAGCGGACCGTCGCAGTTATTCGGGGATAAATGGGGTGGATTTCTTTCCACGCTGGCACCGGCCAGTGCGACGCCGCAAGCCCTGACGGCACAACTGGGGGAGATCTGGAAGCTGGAACGCTGTTCCATCAAACCTTATGCCTCGTGTCGTGGCACACATTCCGCCATCGATGCCACCGGTATTTTGCTGGAAAGGCTGAATGCCGGCGCAGGGGATGTCGAAAAAATCGTCGTGCGTCTTTGCCCGTTCCTCAGTGGCATGTGCGGTGACAACGAAATTGCCACACTGGCTGCCGCGCAGATGAGCATCCGTTACGCTATTGCCGCCCGCGTGGTGTTCGGACACGCAGGTCTGCCGGCGTATGACACCGATAAACGCCAGGATCCGGATTTACTGGCGATGATCCGCCGGATTGATTTGCAGGAAGACGATACCCTGAGTGCCGACGGCGAGCCGGATGTTACGCTCATCACCCGCTCTGGCGCATCGCAAACCGTGCGGGTAGATATTGCGCTCGGCGCACCGGGGAATCCGGTTTCTGATGAGCAACTGAAAGAGAAATTTATCTCGCTGGCGACACGGGTGATTTCGGTGGAAGGGGCAGAGAGGATATGGGAGCAGGGGATGCGGCTGGATCTGGCGCGAGATATTAATGCATTCATCGGGCGGTAGCTCTCTCCCCTTCGCAGGGCGAGGAGCAAAACACCGACCCGGTTCTGTGTGGGGGAGGTGCAAAGAGACAGGACAAATTTTCACTTGTTCATCCTGCGGAGCTGGTGTCAAATCAGAGGATTAGCGTCCTGCGAATAAGACCGCCAAAAAAAGGAACCTCTCATGACCCAGACCCTACGTACAGGCCTTGTCGGCTACGGCTTCGCCAGCAAAACCTTTCATTCACCTCTGATTGACGGCACGCCCGGTATCGAGCTGGCGGTGGTTTCCAGCAGTGATGCGGGCAAAGTCCATGCGGACTGGCCCAATGTGGAAGTGGTAGATTCGCCGGAAAAGCTGTTTGCCGATGCGTCCATTGATCTGGTGGTGATCCCGACGCCCAATACCACCCATTTCCCGCTGGCAAAACTGGCGCTGGAGGCCGGTAAACATGTCATCGTCGACAAGCCTTTTACCGTGACGCTGGATGAAGCCCGCGAACTTGACGCGCTGGCGCGTGAAAAAGATAAGGTGCTGTCGGTGTTCCATAACCGTCGCTGGGATTCGGATTTCCTCACGGTTAAGACACTGATTGAAGAAGGTGCGCTCGGCGATATTGTCTATTTCGAATCCCATTATGACCGTTATAAACCCCAGGTGCTGCAACGGTGGCGTGAAAGTGAGGCGCCGGGCAGCGGCATCTGGTTCGATCTGGGTTCGCATCTGCTGGATCAGGCGCTGCAATTGTTCGGATTGCCGGAAACATTGCAGGCGGATCTGGCTGTACTGCGGCCGGGCGGTAAAGCCGTCGACTACTTCAACGCAGTGCTGACTTATCCGCGACGTCGTGTGGTGTTGCACAGCACGGTTTATGCCGTTGCTGAAACGGCGCGGTTTATCGTGCAGGGTGAAAAAGGCAGCTACGTGAAATTTGGGCTGGATCCGCAGGAAGATCGTCTGAAAGCCGGTGAACGTCTGCCGCAGCCGGACTGGGGGGTCGATAAACGTGATGGCGTCATTACGCTCAGCCACGACGGCGTATTGGCAGAGAAATCGCTGCTGACCATTCCGGGCAACTATCCGGCTTATTATGCCGGTGTCCGCGATGCAATTAACGGGCTGGGTGAAAATCCGGTACCCGCCGGGGATGCCATCCGCGTGATGGAAATGCTCGAACTGGGGATGCAGTCCTCAGAACAACAGGCGACCCTGAAAGTCATCAGCAACTAATACAGGATCCCGTTTTCCAGAGTGTCACGCCGGTGACACTCTTATTTTTCATTTGTTATTCATTTTGCAAGGAAGGTTCATGTCCTGGTTACAACGTCTGAAAATCGATAAGTTTTTGCTGATCCTGGTCTGTGTTGTCGTGATCGCTTCATTTTTTCCCTGTGAAGGGATTTATAAAACCTTCTTCGGCTATCTGACCACAGCCGCTATTGCACTGCTGTTTTTCATGCACGGCGCGAAGCTTTCCCGCGAAGCGATCATGGCGGGTATCAGCCACTGGCGTTTGCATGTAGTGGTGTTCCTTAGCACTTTCGCGTTGTTCCCGCTGCTCGGTCTTGGCATGAAATGGCTGGTGCCGGTGGGCATTCTGACGCCGACGTTGTACTACGGTTTTCTGTATCTTTGTGCATTGCCTGCGACCGTGCAGTCTGCGATTGCTTACACCTCGGTGGCTGGCGGTAACATTCCGGCGGCAATTTGCAGCGCGTCGGCGTCCAGTATTCTCGGGGTGTTCCTTTCACCGGTGCTGGTTGGTTTGCTGATGCATACACAGGGCGGTACCAGTGACACCTTACATGCCATCGGTTCCATTGTGCTGCAACTGATGGTGCCGTTTATCATCGGGCATCTTTGCCGTCCGCTGATCGCTGCCTGGGTACAGCGGCACAAGAAAATCGTCAACGTCACCGACCGTTCATCGATTCTGCTGGTGGTCTATGTGGCATTCAGTGAAGCGGTTGTGCAGGGGATCTGGCATCAGATCAACGGCTGGTCGCTGCTGGCGATCCTCGGTTGTTCGATTGTTCTCCTGACCATTGTGCTGATCATCAACACCTGTGTGGCGCGGCTGTTTGGCTTTAACACCAAAGACGAAATCACCATTGTATTTTGCGGCTCGAAGAAAAGTCTGGCGAACGGTATTCCGATGGCGAACGTGCTGTTCCCGGCTGCTGCCGTGGGCGCGATGGTGCTGCCGCTGATGATTTTCCATCAGATCCAGCTGATGGTCTGTGCGGTACTGGCCTCACGCTATGCCAGACGTGTGGCGCGTGAAGACGCCGCCGCGCAGGTGAAGAAAGAAGAAGTGAAAACGGTGTAATCCGTTGAATGAAAAGAAAAGGGCGGAGAACATTCCCGCCCTTTTTTATTGGGTGAAAAGCGTTATGCCGACACTTTGTCGCGAATTGCCTGCTTCTCAGCGGCTGTCAGGAATGCCATCGTCAGGCCGTTTTCCTGTGCCTTGCGGATTTCGTTTTGCGTCAGTCCGGCAGCCGGTGCAGCGACATGATATTCGTTAGCAATCTCAATGCCCTGAACTGCCGGATCATCGGTATTGATGGAGGCCAGCACGCCATGGCGCAGAAAAATCGCCAGCGGATGCTGCTCAAAAGACGCGACGGTGCTGGTCTGAATGTTAGAGGTCAGGCAGGATTCGATACCAATCTGATGTTTGGCCAGAAAATCCATCAGTTCAGGATCCTGTGCGGCTTTTACCCCATGGCCGATACGCTCAGCGCCCAGTTCACGGATTGCCTGCCAGATGCTTTCCGGGCCTGCGGCTTCACCGGCATGAACGGTAATATGCCAGCCTGCGTCGCGCGCACGGTTAAAATGGCTGAGGAACAGACTGCCCGGGAAACCCAGTTCATCACCGGCCAGATCCAGCGCGGTAATACCGTCGCGGTACGCCAGCAAACCTTCCAGTTCTTGCAGACAGGCGTCTTCACCAAACGTACGGCTCAGAATGCCGATCAAACGCACATCGATGTCATGATGCTGCTGACCTTCGCGGATCCCTTCAATGACCGCTTCCACCACACCCGCGACCGGAAGTTTGTGGTTCATTGCCATGTAATAGGGAGAGAAACGCAGTTCGGTGTAATGCAGGCCGGCGCGCGCCGCATCTTCAACGTTTTCTTTAGCAATGCGGCGGCAGGCATCCAGATCGCCGAGCACTTTAACGCCCCAGTCGAGTTTCTGCAGGAAACTTACCAGATCCGGTTCAGTATGCATCACCTGTACATGCGGGCGCAGCGCTTCAAGTTCACTGGCAGGTAAGGTCAGATTAAACTGACGGCCTAAATCCAGAATAGTCTGAGCGCGGATGTTGCCATCAAGGTGGCGGTGAATGTCTGTCAGGGGAAGGCGTGTGTCGATCATGGTGTGCACTCATTATTATTGAAATGTGCGGGGCATTATAACGGGAGAATCACCCTGAATGAAATGTTGTTGCGCAACAAGAAGGGGGGTGAATTTGCTTCCTCCCCTTCGCAGGGGGAGGAGTTAGACCAACTCTCTGATGCCAGTGATTAATTTTTCAACACCGGCTTCCACCTTCGATCGCGGGCAGCCGACATTCAGACGCAGGAAACCGTTACCTTCTTCACCATAGGTATAACCCGGCATAATGGCGACTTTTTGATGCCTGATCAGCTCATTTTGTAACTGCTTATCGTCAATACCCAGCGGGCGTAAATCAATCCACGCCAGATAGGTGGATTGTGGCGGCTGCCAGTTGAGCGGCGGGAATGCGGCGTTCAGTTGTTCCGCCACGTAACGCAGATTGCCCTGTAAATATTCCCGTAACGCATCCAGCCAGGGTTCACCGTGATGATAAGCCGCAACGTGCGCATGAACGGCAAGCACGGCCGGAGATGATAAGCCGTCGCAGGCTTTCAGCTGGTGCAGATACGCCTCGCGTGAGGCTTTATGGCTGATCAGTCCGTAAGCGCCGGTCAGCGCCGGAATGTTAAAACTTTTCGACCCGGAGGTCAGTAACGCCCATTCTCCGCGTCCCACGTCATTCCACGGCGTGTGGCGGTGTTCGCCCCAGACCATATCCATGTGAATTTCATCGCTGATCACCCGCACATTGTGACGCTCACACAGTTCAGCAATAAGTGTCAGTTCTTCCCGTGTCCAGACTTTACCGGTCGGATTGTGCGGGCTGCACAGCAACAGTACAGAACAGGTTGGTTGCACCAGCAGGCTTTCCAGATGTTGCGCATCCAGCGACCAGTCATTACCGTTTTTAAGCAGCGGGCAGGCCATCATATTGCGCTGATTACCGTTTACCACGTTGAAAAACGCATCATAGGCCGGAGTGAAGGTCACCACGCCATCATCCGGCTGGCTCCACTGACGGATCAGTTGCGCAACCATGTAAATCACCGACGGGCCGTAGACCACGCTTTCCCGGTCAATCCGGCTGTTAAAACGCCGCTGAAACCAGTGTGCTACCGCGCCGAGGAAATCATCGTGATGCCAGCGGCTGTAACCGAGTACGCCGTGTTGCAACCGTCTTTGCAGCGCATCCAGAATGCAGGGTGCGGCGGGGAAATCCATGTCAGAGATGGTGAACGGCAGCAGATCCGCACTGCCGAAACGGTCAGCGACGTAATCCCACTGGGTGCACCAGGTGCCATGACGGTCGGTAACGGCGGAAAAATCAAAACTCATTTTTTCACTCCCTGAATAAAGCTGGAAAGGGCGACCGGAGGCGCCCTGTTAATCGTATTACGCTATCACCGGTTCCGGTGCTGGCTGACTGGCTGCGGTACGGATCAGATAATCCAGTTCATCTTTTACCGACTGTACCTGCGGACCAATGACGACCTGCAGATTATGCTCGTTAAGATGAACGACACCGATAGCGCGGTTAGCTTTCAGCGTGGCATCGTCAACCCGCGACATATCCGCAACGGAAAGACGCAGGCGGGTGATGCAGTTATCCAGTGAAACAATATTACCGGCACCGCCCAGCGCGCTCAGAATAACCGGCACGTTGTAGCCAGATTTACTGGAAGACGGCACGGCGGCGGCAGCAGGCATATTCTCAGATTCACGACCCGGCGTTTTGATGTTAAAGCGCACGATAGAGAAACGGAAGATAGCGTAATAAGCCGCGAACCAGATAGCGGCCACTACCGGCACCAGATACCACTTGGTCGCAGTGCCATGCAGGATCCCGAATACCACAAAGTCGATGATATTGCCGTCGGTATTACCGATGGTCACACCCAGCACGGACATGATGGTGAAGCCCAGACCGGTCAGGATGGCGTGGATCACATAGAGAACCGGCGCCACAGACAGGAACAGGAATTCGATCGGTTCAGTGGTGCCGCCAACAACGCAGGCTACGACGCCGGAAATAAGCAGGCCTTTAATTTTATGACGATTTTCAGGTTTCGCGCAGTGGTACATCGCCAGAGCCGCACCCGGCAGGCCACCGAGGAAGGCAGGCATTTTGCCCTGAGAAAGGAACTGCGTCGCGCTTTCAGAGAAACCGTGCGTGGTCGGGCAGGATAGTTGTGCCTGGAAGATGGTCAGTGCGCCGCTCACTTCGCGGCCACAGACATCCAGCGTGCCGCCAGCTTCGGTGAAGCGGATCAATGCAACCAGAATGTGATGCAGGCCAAAGGGTAACAGCAGACGCTCACCGGAACCGAAAATCATCGGGCCAAATACCCCTGCTCCCTGAATAAGACGGCCCAGACCGTTAATGCCAGCAGCGAAGAAAGGCCAGATAAGGGGGATCAGCAAACCGACCAGACCAAGCACCACGGTGGTAACAATCGGGACGAAACGCGTGCCACCGAAGAATGCCAGCGCATCCGGCAGACGGATCGTGTTGTAGCGTTCGTGCAACATGTACACAATGATACCGACGATGACCGCGCCCAGAATACCGGTGTCGATAGACTGGATGCCGAGGATCATCTGGATATTATTGGCCTTCAGCACCAGCGGATCGACGGTTGGCAAGGTGCCGTTAGCGGTCAGAAAGAAATTAATTGCCAGATTCAGTACAGCGAAACCGACGAAACCGGAGAAGGCGGCAACGCCTTTGTTTTCACGCGCCATACCCAGCGGGATAGCGATAGCAAACATCACCGGCAGGAAACTGAAGGCAAACGACCCGACTTTGCTCATCCAGACGAAAACCAACTGGAGGATCGGATTACCTAATGCGGGGATCAGCGTCACCACATCATGACTGCTTAACGAACTGCCGATGCCCAGCATGATGCCGCAAAACGACAGCAGAGCGACCGGCAGCATGAAAGTTTTCCCTAAACTTTGGAAGAACTCCCAAAGCGTAACACGTTGTTTTTTGTTGGCAGGCATACCCGCTCCCTGAGTTGTTTTATTAAGCGACTTGTTGATGGCGGCTAAGATAAAACGTTTTACCTAAATAATACGTGTCTGAACTCACACTATTTGATGGTGCCTTCTGCAACATGGGTTAAATAAGGTTAAACGTTTTACTCGGCAGGCTGGATTAGGTATAACTGTCTGACCACGCTAATTATTCCGGTTTTCGGATACAGCGGGCGGGAAGGGATCCCGTTTTATGGAATTTCAAATGAACGACAACAGCCGATGAATCATAAAAAAATCACCATTACAGATGTGGCGCAGCATGCCGGCGTTTCCGTTACCACGGTTTCGCTGGTGCTCAGCGGTAAGGGGCGTATTTCCCGGATAACAGCAGAACGGGTTAACCGTGCGGTTGATGAGCTGGGTTTTGTGCGCAACCGGCAGGCGAGTACGCTGCGCGGTGGCGAATCCGGCGTGGTCGGGCTGATTGTCCGCGATATTTGTGAACCGTTTTATGCCGAAATGACTGCCGGTCTCAGTGAGATGTTTGAAGCGCAGGGCAAAGTGTTGTTTCTGCTGCAAAGCGGCCCGTCCGGTAAAGGGCTGATGCGCTGTTTCGAGACTTTGCTGACCCACGGCGTAGATGGCATTGTGATCGCCGGTGGCGTAAATACCCTCGCCGGGCTGAAAGAAAAGGCCGAAGAATATGACGTCCCGCTGATCTGCGCGGCACGTTCCGGGGGGATCGAAGGGGTTGATGTTGTCCGACCCGATAATATGCTCGCAGCGAAAATGGCCACCGAATATCTGATCAAACATGGTCACAAACAAATTGCCTATCTCGGCGGTTTGAGCAATTCGTTAACCCGTGCCGAACGTCTCGGCGGTTTCTGCGCCACGCTGCTGCAATACGGCCTGCCATTTCGCAGCGAATGGATTATCGAGTGTGATTATCAGCATAAATGTGCCGCCGATGCTGCCGAAACTTTATTATCCCGCTACCCGAAAATCAGCGCAATTGTCTGCCATAAATCATCCGTCGCGCTGGGCGCCTATTTCGGCGTGCTGCGTACCGGTGCGCAAGTGGGTGGCGGGGCAGTAGACAGCTTCTTCCAGCAAAAAATTGCCCTGATTGGAATGGAAGATGCGCCGGAATCGGAACTGACGGAACCGCCGCTGACCTCCATTGCCAATTCCGCACGCGAAATCGGTTATGCGACAGCGAGGCGCTTACTGATGAGGATCGGGGGACAAAATCTGGAAGCGCAGAATATTATCCTGCCGCCAGCGCTGGTGGAGAGGGAATCGGCTTAGCGGGTGACTGAGCGGGCATCCTTAAGGAGGGCGGCGACCCAGGGTATTGACCTAAAGGTCCGCCGGGTCGCCAGGCCCTAAAATCACTCGACAGTTGAATACTTCACATAATGGTTGGAACAGTTGAAGTGAGCGACATAACCCAGGGTGCCATTCGGGCCTTTTGCGCTGAACGGGATGTGGTAAGTCCCTTTGTCTTCTTTAACATCATCGCTGATGAAATTCAGTACCGGCACTGATGTGCCCATATTGTCTTTGTCGTTACCCCAGTTTGGAATGCGGTTTTCCATGTAATCACGGGTGACAGTATCGATGGCATTGTTCTTGCTGATATCGGCACAGGCGCCTTCTGTGGAGCGTTGCATCCACCACGGATAGACATACACTGAACCCAGCATCAGCACCATCAAAACGAAAATGACCGAAACAATCCCGATTAATACGACTTTACTCATAATGCTTGTCACTCCTGAAAAATATCAGTCAAATCATTAGCTGCCCGGATAAACCCATCGCTAACGCCAGGCACGAAAGCGCGTATGTTACGCCACTTAGTTAGCACAGGTTAAGTAATATCAGCCTTTCTGTTGCATTCGCTTACAGAAGCCATGCCGCGGACAGAGGGCCGGGGTGGTAGCCTTTTTATACATACATTATTCACGTAAGGAGTCAGGTATGAGTCAGCAACAACCCACGGTCGCGGTACTGGGTCTGGGCGCAATGGGGCATGCGTTCGCCGCTAACCTGATCAAAAAAGGGTTCTCTACCCGTGTCTGGAACCGGACGGCTTCACGCGGTGATGATTTGGTGGAAGCCGGTGCTACACAAGGCCGTACACCACGCGAAACGGCTGAAGGCGCGGACGTGGTAATCACGATGTTGTCCGACGGCAAAACGTCACTTGAAGTCTGTCAGGGAGACAACGGTGTGCTCGCCGGTCTGAAACAGGGAGGGATTATTGCCCAGATGGGAACCCTCGGCGTTGAAGCGACAGACGCGCTGATTGCGCTGATTAAAGCGCAGCGTCCTGATGTCGTATTCTTTGATGCACCGGTTTCCGGCACCAAAGCCCCGGCCGAGCAGGCGCAAATTGTGGTGCTGGCCAGCGGTGATCGTGAAGCCGGTGCCGCCATTGAACCGGTATTCGCCGCTATCTCCAAAGCGACAAAATGGCTCGGTGAAGCCGGACGTGCCTCCAGAATGAAACTGGTGGTCAATGCCTGGCTGATTGCCATGATGGAAGGTATTGCAGAAACGACGCAGCTTGCACAGGCACTGGGATTCACCACTGACGATCTGTGGAATGTGCTGGAAGGCGGTCCGCTGGCAGCCCCCTATATCAGGGGCAAAATGGAGATGTTCAAAAGCGGTGATTATACCCCGCAGATGCAACTGACCTGGGCGCTGAAAGATATCAATCTGGCACTGGAGGCTGGCAGTCATCTTGAACTGCCGGTCATGAAACGAATCAGTCAGACCTGGCAGGGCGCGGTCGATGCCGGTTATGGCGGGAAGGATCTGGCGGTGGTATATCGCTATCTCGGCACTAAACGTTAAGTCTTTAAAAAACTGCGAATAAATGCGTTGTCCGGTCCACGGAAGGGCCGGATATTTTGCCTTTCGTTCATAACCCTGAAGTATAAACCAGACCATCTGGCTATTGGTCTGTTATCGGGCAACCGTGATAGCGTTGATGATTATTAACAACATCACTGCGGAGCGCGCGATGAGCCAGATATCTTCCCCTATCCCTCTGATCGATTTCAGCCAGTTTTCCACAACGCCTGGACAGAGGGAAGAATTCCTTGCACAACTGCGTTACGCCGCCCGTGAGATTGGTTTTTTCTACCTCAAAAATCATGGCGTTGATGCGCAGTTACTGAAGGATGTTCAGCGGGTTGCCCGGCAATTTTTTGCACTGCCTGAGGAAGACAAACTGGCTGTGGCGATGATTAATTCGTCACACTTTCGTGGCTATAACCGTGCTGCCTCGGAGATGACCCGCGGTCAGCCGGACTGGCGCGAACAGTTTGATCTCGGCGCGGAGCGGCCAAAACTACCGGTGACAGAAAGTACGCCTGCATGGGCAAGATTACAGGGGCCGAATCAGTGGCCGGAAGCATTGCCGGAATTGCGCCCGTTATTGCTTCGCTGGCAAAGGGAAATGACGGCGATGTCGTTGCGTCTTTTGCGTGCTTTTGCGCTGGCACTGAAACTGCCGGAAGAGGCCTTTGATCCGCTGTACGGTGAAAAACCGAATGAACATATCAAACTGATCCGTTATCCGGGGCGTACGCCGGGTGCCGGAAACCAGGGGGTCGGTGCACATAAGGATTCCGGATTCCTCAGTTTTCTGTTGCAGGATGAACAGCGCGGTTTACAGGTTGAAGTAGAAGCAGGGCAGTGGGTCAATGTGTTGCCTGTCCCTGATACGCTGGTGGTCAATATTGGCGAGTTGCTTGAACTTGCTACACACGGTTATTTGCGTGCTACGGTACACCGGGTTGTATCACCCCCTGAAGGGGATGAGCGCCTGTCGCTGGCATTTTTCCTGGGGGCTCAGCTTGATGCTGTTGTGCCATTATTTCCTTTGCCAGCCGAACTGGCAAAGGAAGCGCGGGGAGAGGCAAGCGATCCTCTGAATCCGTTATTCCGCGATGTGGGTTTCAATTATCTGAAAGGGCGGTTGCGCTCACATCCTGATGTCGCGCAGCGCTATTATTCTGACCTGCTTGTGGCAAATATTACTGGCTGACAGGCGCCTGCGCAGTATCTACGCTGACCACGGTCGACATTCCCGGCCGAAGACGTTCACTTTGTTGGCCAGGTTCCAGTTCAATGCGCACGGCGATACGTTGTGAAATCTTGGTGAAGTTACCCGTCGCATTATCCGCTTTAAGGATGCTGAATTCTGAACCTGCCGCAGGGGAAATACGGGCCACATGCCCTTTAAATGCCTGATCATTCAAGGCATCGACAGTGAATACCGCCGGTGTGCCAACAGCCATACCCGCCAGCTGGCGCTCTTTGAAATTGGCGGTCACCCAGACCTGTTTCGGCGTAACTGAGGTCAGTTGTGTTCCGGCACTGACGTACTGCCCGAGCCGTGCGCTGACTTCGCCGAGTTGTCCGTCGGACGGAGCAACGATCTGCGTATGCTGCAGATTGATTTGTGCCACTTCGACTCTGGCCTGGGCCGCCTTCAACGCGGCTGCCAGTGAAGCTTTGTTGGCATCGACCAGCGCCAGATTCTGTCGGGCAATATTCACCGAAGCACGGGCTTTAGCCACATTAGCCTGCGCAGTCAGCAGCGCGGCGTGAAGCTCGTCGCCGGTGGTTTTAGAAACCAGTCCTTTCTCCAGTAAAGGCCCGTTACGTCCGGTATCAAGCAAGGCTTTGCTGTGCGCGGCCTGGGCACTTTGCAGCTCAGCTTCCGCGAGTTGCAGGTTGGCCGCACCTGAGGCGCGGTTCTGCTCAAAGTTTTGCAGCGTCACCTGAGCCTGCGCGGCAGCCGCTTCTGCCTGTAACAACTCCTGACGGTAGGTACTGTCATCAATCACAAACAGCACGTCGCCTTTTTTGACTGGCATGAAATCTTGCACATTGACGTCAGTGATATAACCCGATACCTGCGGGCTGAGCAGGGTCACATTGCCCCGGATATAGGCATTATCCGTCGATTCCACCTGCGAGTTGAACGGGAACAATTGCCAGCTGTACAGCACGATCATGACCCCGATAATACCCAGACAAAGCACCACAATAATCGATGGATAACGAAAGATATTTTTCATCAGTTTTTCCGCTTTACTCTTTTTATTCATCTATAAAAACAAGGCAATTACCCGACAGTCTGTTTCTTCATCAGGATCCGTCCGACAATAATGTGTACGACAAGGACGGCAAAGCAGCCCAGCGACATATAAAAAACCACTCTGAAAACATCGTTATAGGCCAGCAATCCGGCCTGTTGTGTCACTTTCTGGCTCAGCAGGGCCAGACCTTCGGCATTGAGTTGCGTGCCGTCGTTTAATACCGGTTTCAGTAAATGGCTGTACTGCGCAACCCGTTCACTGACCAGCGGATTTTGCAGGCTGATGTTTTCGACCAATACGCTGGAATGAAATTTCTCTCTCAGGATCTGTATCGTCCCGAGGAAGGCGCTGCCAACCTGTGCGCCGACATTCTGAGTAGAGAGAAACACCAGGATAAAACTGATGATCTGGCTTTGCCCAAACTGCAGGGCGCGGATAAACCCGAGCCAGAGAGCGGTCGGCAGAAATACCGCCCCGGCAAAGGCGATCATTCCTTGTGTCAGGTAAAATTGCTCCGGGCGGGTATCCACCGTGGAACCGGCGTCCGTCAATGAGGCAATCGCAATCAGGGCAATCGAAAACAGATGGATGTATACGATCCGGTTGGCTTTGTGAATGATACTGACTACCACCAGTCCGGCGAAGGTTGCGGCCAGAATGACGCAAAACAGCGCCATCAGCTGATCGTTAAGCAATCCGACCAGATTCAGAAACCCGACCATGCCGGTCGTTTGTTCCGACAACAGCATGCGTACGAAGAGCATCGACCCGGTGAACAGCACCATTTCAGGCGTCATCAGCCAGCGCAAATCGATAATGGGATTCTTGCGTTTCAGTTCGACCATAAATGACAGCGTCAGCGCAATAATCCCGACCACCAGCACTTCACCAATCCAGTCTTTTTCCTGCCACCAGTAATAACGGCCCATTGTCAGCACCACCGACATACAAGCCACCGCGGTGGCAATGAGCGGATAACTTATCCAGTCTGTACGTTCAAACACTTTCACCCGTGGCGGATGGGTAAGCGGCAAAATCCAGATAATGGTAAGGCAGATAAGTGAAAGGCCGGATTCCAGCGTCGCCAGTTGGTGCCAGTGGCCAAGATCTAACAAATGCGGGGATATAATGCGCGAGACAGGCAAAGCCAGCTGGCTGCCCGCCAGCCCGAAACACAATCCAGCCGTCAGTTTTTTAGCCGGCGGAAAGATCTCAAACATATAAAATAATGCCAGCGGTCCGAGCGACGCCATTGCAAAACCCATGACAGCCCGCACGGCCAGGGCGGTCTGGAAATCATGAGTGAATGTCTGTCCCAAAGACGCCACAGCAAAAAACAGCAGCCCGTATTCACCAAACCGACGAAAACCAAACTGGGTACGGATTTTGTACAGCAGGATCGTGCCGGTAACGCTGGTTGCCGTATAGGCTGCCACCAGCCAGTAACTTTCCACATTGGAAATGCCCAGCGAGCCCTGTATGCCCGGCAGGTTGGAGCTGACCAGATTGATCCCAAGCCCCTGCGTCAGCCCGATAATCAGTGATGCTGTGGCATAGACAACCATCCGCAGACGCGGATAGTGCAGCAACCAGGTACTGACCTGAACGGCAAAAGGGTGATGTTGTGACGGCGGAACCGGCGCGGGTTTATCAGGTTTTACTGGGAGTTCTTTCTGTGGTGATGCTTCCCGTGTTGATAATTCACCGGCGTCCTGCCGGACATCTGAATCAGAACGCGTCGTCATCGTTATGCCTCGTAAATCATTACCCTGCGAGTTTGTAGCTTGCTACATAATGTAATAAGTCATCTCAAGGGTGTCTACCCAATTATTCATATTGATGATATTTACAAA
Source organism: Rahnella perminowiae (assembly GCF_019049695.1). Lineage (NCBI taxonomy): Bacteria > Pseudomonadati > Pseudomonadota > Gammaproteobacteria > Enterobacterales > Yersiniaceae > Rahnella > Rahnella perminowiae. The sequence goes on along the minus strand of NZ_JAFMOT010000187.1, from coordinate 155,350 downwards.
TGAAAATAACGGATAACTAATCAATAACCCAAGTGATGATTACAGGCGGGAAAGGGCATCAAACAAGGAAAAAGCGCCCTTTAAAGCGCAGCGATATTGGCGGTAATACTGGCGAGAACACCCCGGGCGATATCCACATCTTTTGGCGAAATGCCTTCCATAACGCTGATCAGAATATCATCCGTCATGATACGCACCTGATTTGCCAGTTCGGTTCCAGTTTCCGTCAGTTTGATATCTTTTGAGCGACGATCGGTTTCTCCGGGACAGCGCTCCAGCAGGCCCAGTTCAGCCAGGCTGTCGAACAGGCGAATGGCAGTAGGGTGTTCCACTTCCAGCAATGCTGTCAGTTCTCCCTGAGGCAGGCGTCCGCTGGCGGCTTCCAGATGCAGTAAGACCTGTCCCCGGGCCAGCGTCAGACCGATTGTTTTAAAACGTGAATCGCAATAAGTTCGTAACTGGCGGCCGATATGAATGGTTTCAGGCAGGAAACGGATGGCTGGCGAGGTCGCTTCCGGGCGGCGGCGTAATAGGGTCACAGGAGATCCTCACTGTCTGGGCTTAAGCGTGTTTTTGAGGCGTCAGATTAGCACGATATGCAACATTTACCAGAAAAGGCAGGCTGCCATTAACATTTTGAGACAAGTGAAAGATTCATTAGCCTCGATAGCGGAGCCAAAAGTCCGACCTCTTTTTTGCAATATTAGTTACAACATACAATGTGTTATTTTAATACCGGTGATAGTCTGTGAGTCATAAAAAAACACCGCCTGAAGGCGGTGTCTGTCATTTTTCAAGCAGAAAGAGAGGGTTATAAACCCCGTTTTTCCATTAACAACGCCAGATCAACCAGACGGTTTGAAAAACCCCATTCGTTATCATACCAGGCCAGAATTTTCACCAGCTTACCCCCGATCACCAGTGTGGAAAGCCCGTCAATAATAGAGGAACGGGGATCTCCCCGATAATCGCTCGACACCAGTGGCTCTTCGCTGTAACCAAGAATACCTTTCAGCGGACCGGATTCAGCCGCTTTGCGGAACGCGGCGTTAATTTCTTCAACTGTCGCTTCACGTTTCAGGTTAACCGTTAAGTCAACGATGGAGACCACAGGAACCGGAACACGCAGGGAATAACCGGTCATACGTCCGTCCAGTTCAGGGATCACTTTCCCAATCGCCTTCGCTGCGCCGCTGGAATACGGAACAATCGAAACCGCTGCCGCGCGTGCACCCCGTAAATCTTTTTCAGGCTGATCATGCAACGCCTGGCTGTTCGTATAGGCATGTGTGGTGTTCATCAGACCGTGTTCAATACCGAAAGTCTGATGCAAAACCTGAGCGGCAGGGGCCAGACCGTTAGTAGTACAGCTGCCGTTACTGACCACTTTATGTTTTGCCGGATCGTACTCGCCGTCATTGACACCCATCACGATAGTGATGTCATCATTTTTGGCCGGTGCGGAAATAATGACGCGTTTTGCTCCGCCTTGGGTGATATGAACTTCGGCTTTAGCTTTTTCAGTAAAGAAACCGGTCGCTTCAATAACGATATCCACACCCACCGTGCTCCATGGAATAGCCGCAGGATCACGTTCTGAAAAAACGCGCACCGCTTTACCATCCACCCGCAATTCGCCGTCACCAGCTTCAACATCCGCTTTTAACGTACCGGAGAGTGAGTCATATTTCAGAAGGTGAGCGAGGGTCTTACTGTCAGTAAGATCGTTAATTGCCACCACCTGGAAATCATTGCGTCCGAGAGCGGCGCGCAAAACATTCCGTCCAATTCTGCCGAAACCATTAATGCCTACTTTGACCATGATGAACTCCTTAGTTATCTGCTTTACAGTTAATCTAGTACGGAGGTGATTTGGCGGAAATGACAATAAAAGATCAATTTACGCCAATATTTTGGAACAAAAGCGTTCTCTGTATTCTGTGGGCGTCAGTTGTAAATTACGTTCGAAAACGCGGCGCAGGTTAAGCCCGCCACCGAAGCCGGTTGCGAGGGCGATGCGCTCTATGTTTTGTGTCGTTTGTTCCAGAAGCTGTCGCGCGGCACTCAGCCGGACTTCCTCAACATATTTTGCCGGGGTTATACCTGTTTCGCGGGTGAACACGCGCGTAAAGTTTCGCGGGCTCATCGCAACACGTTCAGCAAGACTTTCAACTGACAAATCATCCGTGAGATGTTCAGGTAACCACGTCTGAAGTTTGCGGATAGGGCCATCACTGGCCTGATTCAAAAGGTAGCGGCTAAATTGCGACTGTCCACCCGGACGCCGGAGAAACATGACTAAATCCTGAGCAACACTTTTGGCGATGCTGAAACCATGATCTTCTTCGACCAGTGCAAGGGTGAGATCAAAGCCCGAGCTGACGCCGCCTGACGTCCATACCGGCCCGTCCTGAACATACATCGGGCCGCGCTCAACCGTTACCTGCGGGTATTGTGACTGCAGAGTATCGATCAGACGCCAGTGGGTGGTGGCATGACGGCCGTTGAGTAATCCTGCCTGGGCGAGCAATAATGCGCCGCCGCAGACAGACACTACGCGGCGGGCAGAAGGTGCAGCCTGTTGCAGCCAGCGGACAACGTCTGAACCTTCTGCTTCAGACAGACCTTTGCCGGTCACTAAGATAGTGTCACGGGGCAATGTCGGATCAAGATCGCACAACCGGTGATCCGCAAGAAGGTTAAGCCCTGAGACGCCGTGGACTACACGGTGCGGTTGCGTGGTCGCCACCGTGACCTGATAGGGTGCGTTTTTTGCTTCAGGATGAGTATCGGGCAACAGGCGGTTTGCCTGCGTCAGGATGTCAGCAATACCTGCTGCTTCGAATAGCATGCCCCCGTCGGGGACGATAATCAGAAATGTGTTCATGGCATTAAAAATACAATCTGTATTAAATATGTCAAATCCACAAATGCTTTTATTGAGTCCCTGAGCAAGCAGATGAAGGCGAGAGCAGGGCAGACATACCGCATTTCGCACTTTTAGTACGGCTGAATCGCGGTAAAACTCTCATTAATACATGATCCTGAGCGACGATAACGGTATCTTATCAGCGCGGAGAATAACTCATTTCAATTCTGGAAGATTATGATTTCATCGTTTAAAAAAACCAGAAAATTCAGCACGTTGGTTATGCTGATCGTTCTGGCTGGCTGTTCAAGTAAACCCCATTATAAAAAATACGACACCCATGCCTGGGATGATGAAATTGAAGATGCAGCGGATGAATATAAAGTCGACCGTAAACTTGTTAAAGCCATTATTGAGGTCGAATCCGGATTTAATCCCGGGGCGGTCAGTCCTTCCAATGCCATTGGTTTGATGCAACTAAAAGCTTCCACCAGCGGTTGTGACGCTTACCGGTATAAAGGGAAACGAGGTTGTCCTGACGATGATGATTTACGGGATCCTGAAACTAACATTGATTTAGGCACGGCCTATATCAGTGCATTGCAACGTCAGCAGCTTAACTGGATTAACGATCCGGTGACGCGCCGTTATGCTACGGAAGTTGCGTATGCCAACGGTGCGGGAGCGCTGCTTCGGACGTTTTCCAGCAATCGTCAGACTGCAATCCAGATGATTAATCAGCTGACGCCGGAAGCTTTTAACTGGCATGTCCGTCAGTATCATCCGGCACCGCAGGCACCCAGATATATGGCCAAAGTAGAAAAAGCCTATGCGGGTTTATAGCATTTGAGAGAGTGGCTGCATGAATTCTGCAGTAGGTCTTGTGCGCAGAGTAACGCAGAATTCACGTAGCGCGATCAAACATCATAGATGTACACACCAGGCCGGATGGGCAGCCTGAAGAAAATAACAATCTGGCCGGTGATTGATGACAGTCTGGAAATGTTCACCGAAGCAGGTGAGGCCTGATAAAAGACAGACAGCTAATGGGTACGTAGCTGGATATCTTATTTAACATAATATACATTATGCGTACTTTGATTATCCAGCTTATCTCGTCTACATTGAATTGTTCTTATTCCGTTAACGGGATTTCTTCCCGGAGGTTTCTGGTGATTATTGCTCAGGTGTCCGACATTCATGCTGCAGAAAATAATGATAATCTCTCACGTTTTGAGCATGCACTGGCGTGGATTGATCTCATTACGCCTGACGCTCTTGTGCTGAGCGGTGATTTGATTGATGACAACTGGTGTGACGGTTATGCCGCCATCGCCGCTCAACTGAATAAAAGATCTTACCCGTCATTCATATTGCCCGGTAATTCTGATGACCGCACCTCAATGAAATCCATTTTGAAATGTCCTTACTGGAATAATACCTGCGAAGATGGCGCGCTGCATTTTGTTGCGGACATCGGTGAACTTCGTCTTATCGGGATTGATACTACCATTGCGGGAAATTCTGCAGGCGCTGTTGGTGAACACCTGCCGTGGCTGGCAGAGAATCTGATCAAAGACGGCCCCGCAGATTCCATTCTCTTTATGCATCATCCGGTTATCCTCAGCGGTATTCCGCCTTTAGATCAGATAATGTGTTGTGATATGGCAAAGCTGGCTGAGTTTTTAACGGACCACCCGCGAAAACCCATCGCTATTTCAGCGGGCCATGTTCACCGTTCAATGTCGGGTCAGCTGGCAGGAATACCGGCCTATATCTGTGGTTCTATCTGCCCGGAAAACCCATTGTGGTTTGGGACGGCGATCGTACCTCCCGTTAACGGTGCGCCGTCTTTTATGATCCACCGGTACGCCGACAGCCAGCTGGTTAGTCACCCTGTTCTTCTTTGATAGGCAGCAAATCTTTATGAGCCGTTTACAAACTCTATTTGGCTCTTATAATGAGCCAAATAACTTTTCTATTCGGCTCACAGGTTCCCGTTATGGACAACAAGCAGTGGATCTGGCAAAAACCTGACTGGCCTCAGTTCAACTGGGATGATGACGTTATACAGCCCATGTTGCGACAAACCCGGCTAAAAATGGGCAAGCTGGTGGGTAAAGTGGAATCCCGCTCTGGTGATGAAGCTGCCGGGTATTCCCTTGAAGCCATGCTGAGCAATATTCTTTCATCTTCCGAAATTGAAAATGAACGGCTCGATGTTCATTCTGTTCGTTCGTCCCTGGCTAAACGTTTGGGCATTGCCGTTCAGCCCGCGGCCACCATGACGGAACGCTCTGAAGGTCTCGCGAAAATGATGATGGATGTCTTTAATCCTGAAGACGTTTTGTTGTCAGAGATGCGCCTTTTTCAATGGCATTGCTGGTTATTTCCCGAACCTGCTCCTTCTTATCTAAGGCGGGGAAAATGGCGTAGCGATGACACAATGCGCGTGATTTCCGGCCGTACGGGTCATGAAAAAGTGCATTATCAGGCTCCCCCGCGTGAACAGTTAACCGGCGAGCTTCTCCGCTTTATTGAATGGTATAACCAGTCGTTATTCAGGCCAGCACTGGATCCCCTGCTTCGCGCCGCGCTGGCTCATTTCTGGTTCATCACACTTCATCCGTTTGAAGATGGTAACGGCCGTATCACCCGGGCACTGACAGATATGGCTCTGTACCAGGCGGATCATGACAGCGTACGGTTGTATGCTATGTCGGAGGCGATTCTTACGCACCGTAGCGGATATTATGACGTGCTTGAGAAAACTCAGCGCGGTGACATGGATCTGACACACTGGCTGAGCTGGTTTTTGCAAGTGCTTGAATCTACTGTGGATACGGCAATTCAGCGCATTGACCAGACGCTGGATAAATCGCGTTTCTGGCAGATTTATCACGCCAGCAATCTGTCTGCGGAACAGATAAAAGTGCTTAACCGTTTGCTCGATGGCGGCGAAAAAGGTTTCGCTGAAGGCATAAACGCAAGCCAGTATCAAAAGGTGGCAAAAGTCAGTAAGGCCACCGCAACACGGCATCTGACCGAACTTGTCTCGCGTGGCTGCCTGGTTAAATCTGCCTCGGGCGGGCGCAGCACGCGTTATCATATCCACCGGAAATTCAATTCTTATAATGCAGGAAAAACTATGAAAAACATCACTTTTTACGGTCGTTTTGAGGCTGATATTCTTGCCGGCCGTAAAACAATCACCCTGCGTGAAGCCAGCGACGCGAATTTTGCAGCAGGGGATCAGGTTCGCGTCAGCCGTTATGAAGACGACGTATTTTTCTGCAATATTGAGATCATCGCGATTACTCCCGTACAGTTCGCCGATCTGAACGATCAGCACGCCATACAGGAAAACATGACGCTGGCAGAACTGAAACAAGTCATTAGTGAGATTTATCCGGGGCTAAACGAACTGTTTATGATTGAGTTTCGTCTTCTATAGTGACTCAGGGTGCGACGGGATCCCTTCTCTGCGCGCCCTTCTCTTCAACCATTAATCAGATTTCTTTCGCCACCTGTGCTCGTCGGAAACAATCCGGATGATGAGTATTAATCAGGCCTGTGGCTTCCAGCCAGGCGTAAACAATTGTCGGCCCGACGAATTTAAAGCCGCGTTTTTTTAAATCTTTCGAAATACGTTCTGACATCGCATTCCGGGTGGGTACCGGACCGCTATGCTGAATCGCTTTTCCGCCGATTTGTGACCAAATCCACTCACCGAAATCTTCTCCGGCTTGCTGCATGGCGAGATACGCACGGGCATTCCCGATCACTGCCGTAATTTTACTACGGGAGCGGATAACATCGGCGTTGTTCATCAGCCGTTCGATGTCTTCTTCGGTAAATCCGGCGACTTTTACGGGGTCAAATTGGCAAAAAGCCAGCCGCAGTGCATCACGTTTTTTCAGCACAATCCGCCAGGATAATCCTGCCTGAAAACCGTCCAGCATCAGTTTTTCCCACAGGGCCCGGCTGTCCCGCACCGGCTTGCCCCATTCATGATCGTGATAATCCATCATAAGTGGGTCATTCGTACCCCACGGGCAACGGATTAGGTCAGTCATCACGAACTCCTAAAATCAGAAAGTCATTTATTCTAGCGAGATTGATTTTTGTCATCATCTTTTTTTCGTATAACCATTATATTGCGCTTCTTTAAAACAAGGATGGAACCATGTTTAGTCGTTTAGGCCGTTTATTTAGCGCATCAACACCTCCGCAAGGTAAGAACGCGGAAAGTAATAATACTTTTCCGCCATCCTTTATTTCCTTAGGAAATTCTTGCACTTACCGCTACGATTCGCGCGGTCCGGAAATAATAAAAGTCCAGGGCTTTGTCGGGACAATAAGCCGGGATAACACGGAGTTTAGAGTATTTGGTGATAATACTATTTTTGCCTCCAGAACCAAAAAAGGTGCGAAGGCTTTCCTCAAAACGAGAACTTTCACGGGACAAAAAAACTTCCAGTATCTCTATCAGATCAACATATTAGGTAGACGCAGTTTTTCATTTGTTGAAAATTACAACCGTGATAAAAACGCGCTCGTTGAGGCAATATTGAGTTCTTTACCGGCGGAATTACTGGCAGGAATGTCAGTCGATGAGGCCCGATCGCTGGCGCATAACGCGCTTATCCGCGATTTTAACAGCGTTGATGAAATCCAAATTGAAGGGCCCATTCAAGGCCAGAGAATAAGTCATATCGCCACCACTTTGGTGTGATTTTTGAAATTTCCCGGACGGTTCCTCATTGAAAGCCGCAAGCACTGAGTTTCTGTCTGGGTAAACTGTTTTTATGCGATGTTTATGATTTCCGCAAAGTTCATGTGTGCACATTGAATAATCATGCCTATACTGTATGTTGTAACTAACTGGAGGATTTATGGCAGATTATGATTTAATTGCCCGGATGAACGGTTGTTTTAACGAGCTGGAAATCGCATTGCATGATCTGGGGAATTTTCTGGGGAAACTGGAATTATTACAGGCCCGGGTTTTTGCGCTGCCGGAAGTCGTGAAAGGCGAAGAACATAATCCGGCGGACAAAATTACGGTCACGCCTCATACCGGTGAAGATGCACAGCAACTGGCATTACAACATTTTAAGCGGCTGTTTATTCATCATAATAACGAGAATATCAGCAGTAAATCCGCCGTCCGTTTACCGGGTGTATTGTGCTATGCCGTAGACACGGCTGAGCATCAGTCAGCCCTGCTGCTGATTGAAGAAGTGAATAAGCTTAAAGCTGAACTGGAACACATCGTGACCATCGAATCCGGTCTCGCCCGTGAACAGCGGTTTGAGTTTGTGCATACCCACCTTCGCGGCCTGATTACGCTGAACGCTTATCGTTCGGTGACTTATCTCAATGATCCGGATTCGGTGCGCTTTGGTTGGGCGAATAAGCACATCATAAAAAATGTAACCCGCGAAGAAGTCCTGGCCCAGTTGGAAAAAAGCCTGAATGCCGGACGCGCAGTCTCTCCTTATACACGGGAACAATGGATGGAGAATATTAACCGAGAGATGATAGACGTGAAGCGCCTGCCCGAACATGCCGCGCTCAAATTTAAACGTCCGGTGAAAGTGCAGCCCATCGCCCGTGTGTGGTATCGCAACAACCAGAAACAGGTGCAACACCCCTGCCCGCTGCCACTGATTGCATTGTGCCTGCGTTCGCCGATGATGCAGGTGCCCAAGTTAGGGGAATTGCATGACTACGATGTATCTTCCGTTAAGCATAAATATAAGCCGCAGTCGCAACCTCTGCACCTGCTGATCAAACGTCTGCATTTATATACGGATTTTCCGTTGTAAGCCGCCCGGAACGTAAAAAGGTCCGGTTTCCCGGACCTCATTTCCTTATTAAAAAGCGGTCTCCTAGACTTTCATGCTGCCGACCATGGCTTCAGGACGTACCCACTCGTCAAACTGTTCTTCGGTAAGATAACCGAGTTTTAATGCTGAGGCTTTGAGGGTCAGCCCCTCTTTATGGGCTTTCTTGGCGATTTCAGCCGCCTTGTCATAGCCGATATGTGTATTCAGCGCAGTAACCAGCATCAGTGATTCATTCAGCAACTGAGTAATGCGGTCACGGTTAGGCTCGATGCCAGCTGCACAGTGTTCGTTAAAGCCGCTCATGCCATCTGCCAGCAAACGGACAGATTGGAGGAAGTTATGAATAACCAGCGGGCGAAATACGTTCAGCTCAAAGTTACCGGATGCGCCACCAATATTGACGGCGACATCATTTCCCAGCACCTGTGCGCACAACATGGTCATGGCTTCACACTGTGTCGGATTCACTTTGCCCGGCATGATTGAACTGCCCGGTTCATTTTCCGGGATCGCGATTTCACCAATCCCGCAGCGCGGGCCGGATGATAACCAGCGCACGTCGTTGGCAATTTTCATCAGCGAAGCGGCCAGCCCTTTCAGCGCACCGTGGCCATGAACCAGTGCATCGCAGGTCGCCAGTGCTTCAAATTTATTCGGGGACGTCACGAAGGGTTGTTGAGTCAGTTCTGCCAGCGCTTTTGCCACCCGCACGGCGTATTCGGGGTGGGTATTCAGGCCAGTACCGACGGCGGTTCCGCCCAGCGCCAGTTCAGCAATATGCGGTATGCTGTTTTCAATGTGCGTCAGGCTGTGTCCCAGCATAGCTACCCAGCCTGAAATTTCCTGGCCCAGTGTCAGCGGGGTGGCGTCCTGCAAATGCGTACGACCAATTTTCACAATATCACGATAGGCCGTCGCTTTATCAGACAGTGTCTTATGCAGCACTTTCAATTGCGGGATCAGGGTTTCGCGCAGTTCAATCACCGCCGCCACGTGCATAGCTGTCGGAAAAACATCGTTGGAGCTTTGGCTCTTATTCACATCATCGTTCGGATGAACTTTACGTTCTTCCCCGCGCACACCACCGAGAATTTCACTTGCCCGGTTAGCCAGTACTTCATTCATATTCATATTGGTCTGGGTGCCTGAACCCGTCTGCCAGATGGACAGCGGGAATTCGGCAGAATGCTTGTCCGCAAGCACTTCATCAGCGGCGGCAATAATGGCCTTTGCCCGCTCAGCAGGCAGTAATCCGAGGTCCATATTGACGCTGGCTGCCGCACGTTTCGTCAGTGCCAGCGCGTGAATCAGCGCCGCAGGCATTTTTTCAGAGGAAATACGAAAGTGTTCGAGGGAACGTTGCGTCTGTGCGCCCCAAAGTTTATCTGCCGGAACATCAATTGGCCCCATTGAGTCTTTTTCAATGCGAGTAGATGCCATTACTGTCTCCTTAGATATTTATTACGATGAAAAATCAGTTTTTCCGCAGGTTTTTGTTTGCCGCACGCGCTCCCACGCTTCCGTTGGCGGCCTGTTGATTATAGTGACATATAAGGCAGGCGTATAATTCGATTCGATCTCCAATCTGAAAATACATGCCAGCCGCACTTTTTGGGCCTTCGCAGTTGTAAAGCCCCCGTCGTCATTGTTTACTAGGCAGCAATATTTTCTATTCAGGATGAAGCAATGCAAAAGATGCATAACGGTGTGCAAAATTACGCCTGGGGCAGCAAAGACGCGCTGACCAAACTCTATGGAATTAAAGACTCAGAAGGCCGTCCGATGGCTGAACTGTGGATGGGGGCGCATCCGAAAAGTAGCTCTCAGGTTGAGAATTCCCGCGGTGAGTCTGTCTCCCTGCGCGAACAAATCACCGCCGATCTGACTGCCCAGTTGGGCGCAAAAGTGGCCAGGCGCTTTGGCGAATTACCTTTCCTGTTTAAAGTGCTTTGCGCTGATCAGCCTCTGTCGATTCAGGTTCACCCGAGCAAGAGTGCAGCCGAAATAGGTTACGCCAAAGAAAATGCGGCGGGTATTCCGCTGGATGCGGCCGAACGTAATTACAAAGATCCGAACCACAAACCTGAACTGGTCTATGCCCTTACGCCTTTCCAGGCCATGAACGGTTTCCGCGAGTTACGCGAAATGGTTTCACTCCTGCAACCCGTCGCCGGTGCGCATCCCTTAATTGCGACTTTCCTGACGTCTCCGGATGTGGATCACCTGCGCACCTTGTTCGCAGGTCTGCTGAGTCTGGAGGGTGAAGATAAATCCCGGGCACTGGACGTGCTGAAATCGGTTCTGGATGAGCAACACGGTGAGCCGTGGGATACCATCCGCAGCATTTCTGAATTTTATCCTGATGACAGCGGCCTGTTCTCCCCTCTGCTGCTCAACGTGATCACCCTGCAACCGGGGGAAGGCATGTTCCTGTATGCCGAAACGCCGCATGCTTATCTGAAAGGGGTCTCGCTGGAAGTGATGGCAAACTCAGATAATGTTCTGCGTGCCGGCCTGACGCCGAAATACATTGATATTCCTGAGCTGCTGGCGAACCTGAAATTCAACGCTAAACCCGCGTCGGAATTGCTGACCACGCCGGTTGTCAAGGGGGCGGAACTCAACTTCCCGATCCCGGTCGAAGATTTCGCGTTTTCGATCCATAGCCTGGCGGCTGAACCACAAACACTGGAGCAGGACAGCGCCGCGATCATCTTTTGTATTGAAGGTCAGAGTGTTCTGTTAAAGAACAATCAAACTCTGGTGCTCAATCCGGGTGAGTCGTGTTTCCTGTCAGCCACAGAGTCACCGGTAACTGTCAGCGGTAACGGCCGCATAGCACGTGTGTTCAATACACTCGCTAAATGAACAGTAGATCAAACAAAATGGGGCTAACCGCCCCATTTTGGTGATTTATTTGCTGATTCAGCTACACTCTGTAGACTAATAACGCCGTAAGGCGTTTTTTATTTTCGGGATATTTCATAAGGATAAACAGAGATATGAAGAAGTCGTTAGTCGCTGTAAGCGTCATTGTAGTCCTTGGCGCGGCCTGGACAGGCGTCTCGTGGTATACAGGCAAACTGATCGAACAACATATGGATGAACAGATTGCGGCGGCCAACGGCCAGTTGCAAAGTGCTTATCCGAAAGCCGGGCTGAAAGTCAGCTATCAGGATTACCAGCGCGGTCTGTTCAGCAGCAAGATGCGTATTGTGCTGCAACCGGATCCTGCTGCCGCAACTGCGGGCACCAGCGTACTGAAAACCGGTGACGAAATTGCCTTTATCGAAACTATCGATCATGGCCCTTTCCCTGCCGCTCAGCTGAAAAAATTCAACCTGATCCCAAGCATGGCTTCCGTTCATTCAGAGCTGCAAAACACGCCAACGGTGAAAGGCCTGTTTGATGTGACTAAAGGCAAGTCTCTGGTCATGATTGACACCCGTATTTCCTACAGCGGTGCGAGTTCTTCGGCGGCTGACATCATTCCGGTAACCTATCAGAAAGATGAAAGCCAGCTGGCCTTCTCCGGTGGCAAAATTAATGTTGATGTGGACAAAGATCTTACGGCCATGAAACTGGACGCCAGCACCGACAGCGTCGCCCTGACCTCTAAAAATCAGTGGGGTCAGCTTGAAAAAGTGACCCTGGCCGGTTTCAGCATGGACAGTGATACGAAACAAGGTAAGTTCCAGGTCGGTGTAGGTGATCAGAATCTGACCGTGAAACACATCCTGGTGAATGTTGACGGCAAAGATGCGGGTTCACTCGACAATTTCAAACTGGTGAGCAAATTCTCTGAAAACGGCAATAACATCGCCGGCCAGCAGGATTACACCATCGATGCACTGAAAATTCAGGGGGCTGATTTCGGTTCAGCCAAACTGACACTGAAATTGGACAAGCTGGATGGCGCTGCGATGAAACAATTCGCAGACAACTACAATCAGCAATCCCGCGCACTTCTGATGCAACAGGGCCAGATTGATCCGGCTGTTTATCAGCAACAGGCCGCCGATTTACTGCTGGCTAACCTGCCTCTGCTGCTCAAAGGTAATCCGAGCATCAGCATTGCACCGCTGAGCTGGAAAAACAGCAAAGGCGAAAGCAGCTTCAACCTGCAACTGGATCTGAAAGATCCGGCCGCAACCCCGGCACCCGCTCAGGATCAGATGTTATCTCAGATGGTGAATAAGGTAGATGCTAAACTGACAATTCCTCTGCCGATGGCGACGCAGGTGACCACACAGGTGGCTCAGCTGGAAGGTTACAATGCAGACGACGCCGCTAAACTGGCGCAACAGCAGGTGCAGGGTCTGGCCGCGATGGGTCAGATGTTCAAACTGACCACGGTGAAAGATGACACAATTTCCAGCACCTTCCATTACGCTGACAATCAGGTTGACCTGAATGGCCAGAAAATGACGTTGCAGGAATTCGCGGGTCTGTTCGGGATCCTGGGCGGGCCGGCAGCGCCAGCACCAACCCCTGAACAGGAAGCACCGGTAGCCCCGACGCCAGCGCCGGTACCGGCTCAGTAATCCTCTTTACTCCTCCCCGGCTAAGGGGAGGAGTAAAACCTCCTTACCTAAGGATTTTTCAGGCGTGACCACTCCTACCGATCTCCTTCGTCTGCAAGACGTTTCTTTTACGCTTAACCATATACCGCTGCTCGAACCTGTTTCCCTCACCCTGAATCCGGGGGAATTTACCTTACTGACCGGTCCTTCGGGGAGCGGGAAAAGTACGTTGCTGAAGATTATTGCCTCATTGCAAAATCCGACCGGCGGAGAACTTTATTTCAAAGGCGAAAACGTTACGCAGATTAAACCTGAAATGTATCGCCAGCGCGTATCCTACTGCTTCCAGACGCCGTCGCTGTTTGGCGAAACGGTTTACGATAACCTCGCCCTGCCTTATCAGATCCGCAATAAAAAGCCGGATGACACTCAGCTTCGCAGCTGGCTGCAACGGGTCAACTTATCCGCAGATATGCTGACCAAACGCACGCAGGAACTTTCGGGGGGTGAAAAGCAACGAGTCGCGTTGCTGCGCAATCTGCAATTTATGCCGGATATATTATTGCTTGATGAAATCACCAGCGCGCTGGATGAAGAGAATAAAATCAATATCAACGACATTATTGCCGGGCTGGTTGAGAAAGAGCAGATCGCCGTATTGTGGGTAAGCCATGATCTCAACGAAATCCGCCACGCCAAAAACGTCATTACCCTGTCCCGTCATTTACCAGGAAGCGCGGCGCATGAATCAGCATAATATTACCAACCAGTCTCTGGCTCTCGCGCTGATCCTGGTTGTCGTCGCCCTGCTCGTCAGCAAGAAAGAAAAACTCGGGCTGGAAAAAGACATTATCTGGAGTGTCGCCCGCGCTATCGTACAGCTGATCATCGTCGGCTACGTGTTAAAATACATTTTTGATATTAATAACAGCCTGTTAACCGTACTGATGGTGCTGTTTATCTGCGTAAATGCGGCCCTGAATGCCAAAAAACGCAGCCGCAATATTGATAACGGATTCATCATTTCGTTTATCGCCATTACAACAGGTACCGCGCTGACATTAACGATTCTGATCCTGAGCGGTTCGATTGAATTCCTGCCTATGCAGGTGATTCCGATTTCGGGGATGATTGCCGGAAATGCTATGGTGGCAGTCGGGCTGTGTTACAGCAACCTTAACCAGCGTTTTCTCGATAATCAGCAAAAAATCCTCGAGATGCTCAGCCTCGGTGCACCGGTAAAAATGGCTTCCGGCCGGATTATTCGCGACAGCATTCGTGCCGCCATGATCCCGACCGTGGATGCGGCAAAAACCGTCGGAATAGTCAGCCTGCCGGGCATGATGTCAGGGCTGATTTTTGCGGGTATCGACCCGGTGAAAGCCATTAAATATCAGATTATGGTGACGTTTATGCTGCTGGCGACCGCGAGTTTATCAACGATCATTGCCGGCTATCTTGCCTACAAACGTTTCTACAATAACCGTGCGCAGCTACGCGATTTGATATCATCGTAACCTGTGCCGCTGCCCGCTGAAAAAACGGCGGGCAGACTTTTTCAGGCTTTATAAATCAGACAGCACCTGACGCAGATTGACCTCTCCGGCGGCCTCGTCACTCAGATCCAACACCCCTTCCAGATCATCCAGATGCTCCTGCATAATGACTGCCGCCTGCGCATTATCACCTGCTTCGAGCGCATCAATAATCGCATGATGTTCATCACACTGACACGACGGCACTTCATTACGCTGATACAGCGCGACGATCAGCGAGCTGCGCACCATCAGATTGGACAAAATTTCACTCAGCACATCGTTGCCAGACACTTCCCCGAGCATGAGATGAAATTCACTCAGCTCACGCACAATGGCGCGCCGGTCTTCGGATTGCACAGCTTCGCGTTCGCCGCGTAAATGGCTGTTGATGCGGTGACGGTGGCGGCGGATCACTTCCGGGCCAATGCATTCAACAATCGCCCGTTCGATAGCACGACGGGCGATAAATACTTCACGCGCTTCTTTTGCGGTCGGCTGCGACACCATGGCACCACGGTTAGGTTCAATGGTCACAATGCGTTGCATCGCCAGACGCTGTAACGCCACCTGAACGTGGTTACGGTTAGCGCCGAGCGCGTCAACAAGCTGTGATTCCACCAGACGGGTGCCGGGACGCAGACGTTGCTGCGCGATGGCTTTAGACAGAACATCGACAATGCGCTGAACTTCCAGCTGCTTGGCGGTTGTAGTTGGATTACTCATGGATTGCTAAATGGCCTCTCTCTGGCTGTTTCCGTGCAACCTACCACCCTCTGCCCACGTTCGTCATTAGTAAATGACGTTCAGTTCTAAATCATGTAACAAATCTCAACAAATAGCACATAACATTCATTGCAATTATCATTCCCGCACACATTCACAATCTCCCTGTTATGGGCTTGCGTATCCTTAAAAACTCTCACACTACACAGACAAATGTTCAGAACCGGTAAGTACGTACGTCAACCTGGTGAACACAGGACGATAATGAAACACATACTTTTGAAACACTTAATCAATTTTATCTTATTAGCACTGGGAGCCGTTTGTACCGCGCTGGTGATCTGGCTGGACGTGGCCGTCTTTAACGACGGGGTGCAGGAAATTTCCGCCACTGAATTCCTGCAGGAAGTGATCCTTCTGACCATCAGTGCATTGTTTTTCTTACAGGCCAAAAAACATCCGGCATTGCGCGCGGGCATGATCCTGATTGGCGGATTTTTCAGTTGCATGCTGATCCGTGAGCTGGATGCGCTCTTTGATCTTATTCACTATGGATCATGGGTGTATTTTGCCAGCCTGTTCGCCGTCTATTGTATCGCCTGGGCCTGCATCTCACCCAAAACCAGCCTGCGCGGATTGTCGGCTTTTCTGGCTCATCCGGCCTGTCACTATATGGTTTGTGGTCTGGTACTGATCCTGGTGTTCTCGCGGGTGTTTGGAATGAACATCATCTGGAGAGCGGTAATGCAGGGCGAATATGTGCGGACAGTGAAAAATATTGTCGAAGAAGGCACTGAACTGATGGGTTATCTGTTGTGTCTGGGTTCTGCCCTGGCCTTCCGGCAGCGCAGTGAGCCCCTGAAAACCCTGTAAAATCCGGCCTGCTGCAAGTGGGTGCAGCAGGCTTTTTTCCAGGCTGATGAAAGACAGATAATGAGGGTGATATGTATTACTGATGCAGTATTGAGTGGCCAGCGTTGAACAATGAGCGCTGCTTTTTTCGAATATCTCAGCGCTTTCGCAAGGTTTATTTAAACAATACTAATGCAGACCTCATAATTAAAACGTATAGCCCAGGCCTACACGAAAACGACTTTGCCGTTCATCACTGTTACTGCGAACTGAAACATTACCCACTTCTACAAAAGGTGACCATGCACCGATAATATAAGCGGTTCTGAAATTGTATTCATAGTTGTACTTGCTGTTATTATAAAGGTCATATTTATCGGCTTTTTTATAAATACCTTCAAGCGTCCAGTCAAAGTTATTCCATTTATATCCCGCCCAGACATCCATACGATTTACCGTATCGTCTTCACGGGAGTCGGAAGAGCGCCGCGTGTACTCAAACCGATAACGTGCACCCAGCCACCATGCATCATTAATCGTCCAGGTCGTACGTAAATAGGGTTTGTAGGTGGAATAGCCACTGCCAGTTTCCAGTACGAATCCTGGCTGCCAGGCAACAGGCCCCTTGCTGAACTGGTAATTAACGGTATATTCGTTGCCCTGCACTTCAAGATCGTTAAACGCTTTGTTAGTGTCATCTCCACCGGATTTTGAAATGGCTTCAACAGCAAAACCAAAACCATTACTAAACCGGTTAGAGATATAGACACGATCATAGTTGGCTTTACTGTCATCAAGATATTCATGACGTACATCCATATAGACTGCATGCGCATTGGTAACAGCCAGAGAGAATGAGAGTAAAAGGTATTTTTTCATGTTAAACCCGTTTTTAAATAATTAACTGCAAAAGGAATCAAAGGCTGAACATGAATTTATTCTTAATGAAATGGCGTTTCAATATTTTAAAATTGTTTTTTGATAAAGTTGAATATTCATCACATGTATTAAATTAAGCGGGGTTTTAGAAATAAACTCAGGCAGTTATAAATATATTTAAAATGTGAAATATGAAAGGGGGTTCTTCATCTGGCTGCCAATTAATGATTTTTTTTGTCATTATAATCAAGGCAATTAAATAACAATGACAGGCATGAACAGATAGCCGCAATGCGTAGTTCTGAAACACAATCCCCGGATCTCGCTTTTCTGGTGTCTGGTCCGGCAGAGACGGAAACTTCACCCACTCATTTGCCAGCCTGACAATGTGCGCTATATGCCGCGATAAACTCTCCGGCAATCGCCACGGCAATTTCGGCCGGGAGTTTGCCGCGTACATCAGGCAACCCCACCGGGCAACGCATTCTCGACAGTTGTTGGTCAGAAATCCCTTTACCGGTTAAGCGGTAATCAAAGCGTTTACGCTTGGTCTGTGAACCAATCAGCCCGAAATAGCGAAAATCCCCCCGTTTCAGAATGCGTTCGCTCAGGGCGAAATCCAGTTGGTGATCGTGCGTGAGCACCAGAAAATAACTGTCAGCGGGCATCTGCGCCACCGTACCCTGCGGTTCGTCGTCCACGATGCAGGTAATTTGCGGGTCCACCTGTGGCGGAAACTCACTGGCGCGCGCATCCACCCAGGTAATACGGCAAGGTAACGTGCTGAGGATATTCACCAGTGCGCGCCCGACGTGGCCTGCACCGTAAACCACCACATGCGGTTGCCGTTGCCCGAGCGGTTCGAGTAACACAGAAGCCATACCTCCGCAGCATTGTCCGAGACGTGCTCCTAATGAAAATCGCTCAAAGCGACTGGTACTGGCGCCCTGTTGCAGCATTTCACGGGCAATGGCCGTGACCTGAAACTCAAGGTTACCACCCCCCAGCGTATAAAATTGCCGGCTGGCGGTGATCAGCATTTTACTTCCGGCATCACGCGGCGTGGAGCCCTGATTCTCTACCAGGGTCGCCACCACACACGGTTCCCCGCGACTTTGCAGATCATGTAAACAGGTTACCCAGTCATCAGTACGCATAAGAACCTCCTTCAGCCGGCAACTTTTAGGGTGGTGGTAGCGATATCTGTGACAACGTCACCGTTAAAATGCAAGTGATTCACCGCGTTAAGCACTCTCTCCGGCGTGGCAGGGGCATCAAGCTGGGGATGCACACGGTAATCAGCCAGGCTGGCGACCGCATCTTTAATCGCACACCAGACGGAGATCCCAAGCATAAACGGCGGTTCGCCCACCGCTTTGGAATGGAAAACGGTATCTTCGGGATTCTTGCGGTTCTCTACCAGTTTCACGCGCAGATCCTGCGGAATGTCGCCAATCGCCGGAATTTTGTATGCCGCCGGACCACTGGTCATTAAGCGCCCTTTGTCGTTCCACACCAGTTCTTCCGTGGTCAGCCAGCCCATACCCTGCACAAATCCACCTTCCACCTGACCGATATCAATTGCCGGGTTCAGCGAGTCGCCCACATCATGCAGAATATCAGCCCGCAACAGTTTATATTCACCGGTTAAGGTATCGACCAGCACTTCCGCGCAGGCCGCGCCGTAGGAAAAGTAGTAGAACGGATGTCCGGCGGCTTTGCTGCGATCGTAGAATATCTTCGGTGTTTTGTAATAACCGGTAGCCGACAGCGGCACCTGATTCAGCCAGCACTGTGTCGCGACCTGCTCAAAGCTGAAATACTGATTTTTAACCCGCACCTGACCGTTGCTGAAGATAATGTCAGTGTCCTGCACATCATGGACACGCATCAGCATCTCCACCATGCGCCCTTTAATGATTTCCGCCGCGTTTTGCGCGGCCTTACCGTTGAGATCAGCGCCGGATGAAGCCGCAGTCGGTGAGGTATTAGGCACCTTGCCGGTATCGGTCGCGGTGATCTGAATACGGCTGATATCCACCTGAAATACCTCAGCAACTACCTGCGCGACCTTAGTGTTCAGCCCTTGTCCCATTTCGGTGCCGCCGTGGTTGAGCTGAATACTGCCGTCGGTATACACCAGCACCAGTGCGCCCGCCTGATTGAGAAAACTGGCAGTAAATGAAATACCGAATTTCACCGGCGTCAGCGCCAGGCCTTTTTTCAGATAAGGATTGCTGCGGTTAAATTTAGTGACAGCGTCACGTCTTGCTGTGTATTCCGCACTGTCTTCCAGCTGTTGTGTCATCTCCTGCAGCAGGTTTTGCCCGACAGGCTGGTGATAATGCGTGATGTTGCGGTTTTCCTGACCGTAGTAATTATTTTTACGCACCGTCAGCGGATCCATCCCCAGTTCACGGGCGATGTGATCGACGATATGCTCAATCGCCACAATGCCCTGCGGACCGCCAAATCCGCGATAGGCCGTGTTTGACGCCATATGGGTTCTGCAGCGATAACCGGTGATCAGCGCGTCGCCAAGGTAATACGCGTTATCAGAATGAAACATGGCGCGATCGACAATCGAACCGGAGAGATCCAGCGAATACCCGCAGTTGGCCGCCAGTTTAATGTCGATACCGTGAATAACCCCGTCATCAGTAAAACCCACGTCATAGCTGACATGAAAAGGATGACGCTTGCCGGTGATCAACATATCGTCCTGACGTGACAACCGCATTTTTGCCGGACGTCCGGTAAGATGCGCCACCAGAGCGGCAAGGCAGGCCGCGCCCGCTGCCTGTGTCTCTTTACCTCCAAAACCGCCCCCCATGCGCCGCATATCGACCACGACTTTATGCATCGGTAAATCCAGCACTGAGGCCACCAGTTTTTGCACTTCAGTCGGGTGTTGCGTCGAGCTGTATACCAGCATCGCGCCGTCTTCGCCGGGCATCACTGAGGCGATCTGCGTTTCGAGATAAAAATGCTCCTGACCGCCAATTTCCAGCTCGCCCTGTAAACGGTGCGGCGCACAGGCCAGCGCCATTTCCGCATCGCCACGTTTATGTTGGTGAGGTTCTTCTACGTAATGTGCCTGTGCCAGCGCCTGCTTCACCGTCAGTATGGCCTCACGCTGCTGATACTCCACTTTTGCCAGCGCTACAGCAGCACGGGCGGCCTGGGCAGAAGTTGCGGCGACGACCAGCACGATCTGGCCGACATACTCCACGCAGCCCTGCGCCATCAGCGGATCGCCATGGGTCAGGGGCGCAATATCAAGGTTACCGGGCACATCTGCGGCAGTCATGACCCGCACCACGCCCGGTACGGTGTAGCAAGGTTCGGTATCGATATGTAAAATACTGGCGTGCGCATGCGGGCTGAGGAGCGGTACCAGATGCAACTGATTGGGGAACTCCAGCCGGTCATCAACATAAACGGCTTCACCGCTGACGTGTTTATCCGCGCTTTCGTGTTTCTGACTTTTGCCCACCCCGCTCTGCAACCCGGTGCGGAACAACATTTCCATCTCAACCTGAGAAAGTGATGGTTTGGATTCAGACATAATGAGTTACCCGCATCAGTGTTTCAGGAGAAGTCATTTCAATATGGCAGCGGCGCAGCAGATTTTTCGCCACCTGCATGCGGTATTCGCGGCTGGCACGGAAATCACTGATTGGTGTGAAATCCCGTTCCAGCGCCTGGCAGGCCCGCTCGATGGTTGCCGTCTGCCACGGCTGTCCGAGTAACTGCGCTTCACAGCCACTGGCCCGTTTCGCCACTTCCGCCATGCCACCGAACGCCACACGGGCATGCACCACTACGCCGTTTTGCACGTCAATATGCAACGCCGCGCAGACCGCAGAAATATCGTCTTCCAGCCGTTTCGACACTTTATAAACCCGTAACTGGCCGGCCACCGGCGTGTTGCGGGGAATGCGGATTTGTTCGATAAATTCGCCTGGCTGCAACGCCGTTTTACGGTAACCGAGGAAGAACTGGTCGAGGGGTAATTCCCGTCGTTCAGTGCCACGACGCAGCAGCAATGTCGCCCCCAGCGCCAGCAATACCGGGCCGCCGTCACCGATGGGCGATGCATTGGCAATATTGCCGCCAAACGTGCCCTGATTCCGAATTTGTTGCGAGGCAAACCGCTCAAGCAGTTCGCCAAATTGCGGGTATTCACGCTGTAAAACCCGTTGGCATTCACTGAGCGGTGCCGCCGCGCCAATATGAATAGCCTGACCGGTCAGCGTAATCGCTTTGAGCTCAGGGATATGCGCGAGCGAAATCAGCTTCGGTATCTGCTGATAACGCTGAGTCACTTCCAGCGCCAGATCGGTACCGCCCGCCACCAGACGGGAATCCGGTTGGGCAAGATAACGTTCGGCCAGTTCATCAATACTTACCGGCTGTTCAGTCGCCGAAATCGCCGCGAGTTTATCCAGCGTTTGCCGGGCATCAGCATCAAACTGATCGGGCTGAGGCGATTCGCAGATTGCCTTTGCCGCCGCCATGATGGGCCGGTAACCGGTGCAGCGGCAAAGATTGCCGGAAAGCGTTTCCTGCACACCCTCAACCGTAAAAGCGGGTTTGTTTTTCTCCATCGCAAAAAGCGACATCACGAAACCCGGTGTGCAGAAACCGCATTGCGAGGCGTGATTATCAACCATCGCCTGTTGCACATGATGCAGCGCGCCATGATGTCTGAGATCTTCCACGGTGATCAGTTGCTTGCCATGCAGCGCAGGCATAAATGTCAGGCAGGCGTTAACCGTGCGGTAGACCAGCTGATCGTCCTGCTTTTCTGCCAGCACCACCGTACAGGCACCGCAGTCCCCGGAGGCACAACCTTCTTTGGTTCCACAACGCCCCGCGTCACGCCGCAGATAGTGTAATACTGTCGTGTCGGCTGGCAGATTTTCCGTGTGGATCCTGCCGTTCATCAGAAATTGGATCATGCGCAGTCTCCTTTCTTACAGCCGTTCAGTATCAGCGTCGTAACCTCATCAATAATGTGCTCACGCGCCTGTATATCACCCTGGAAATCACCGTACATATGCTTCACCTGTACGGCAAAGTCGGCGTAATACTGCGTCAGCGCCCATATATGCATGATGAACAGACGGGCATCCAGTGCGCGGATTTTTCCCTGCACAATCCACTGATGGATCAGGTTCTCTTTGCCAAGAATATTCTGCGAAGCCTGAGGCCAGTATTTATGTAAATAATGACCACCACCAAGCACTTCACTGGTAAAAATGCGCGACAGTTCAGGCTGGTCAAACGAGAAATTCAGCTTATTGCGGATATAGCGGCTTAGCACGGCTTCCGGCTCGCTGAGTGACGGGTCGAACTGAATAATGTCGCCCCAGGCTTTCAGCACTTTCTGCAAGAGTTCTTCGTAAAGTTCCTCTTTGCCTGCAATGTAATAGTGCAACTGGGCTTTTTTGATCCCCGCACGCTGCGCGATCGCCTGCGTGGTGGCACCCTGAAAACCTTTTTCGCTGAATTCTGCAATGGCCGCCGCATGGATATTCTCCAGCGTACGCTCACGTGCGAGACGGACTTTGCCGCCGGTATCACTGTTCATCATGCTGAAAGTACCTCCTGCTGAGCATCCCGTACATAAACCGGTTCGCCGTCAACGTAGGTGCAATACACATTGCGGTCATCTCCCAGCGTCATCAGCACAAACAACTTTTCAGCCAGCGTTTCACTGTTGGCGGCACGTAATTTTTGCAACGCACTGACACCCGGTTCGAGCACCACAAAATCCGCTTCTTTACCGGTATTAAAGTTGCCAATTTTATCGTCGAGATGCAGTGCCCGTGCCCCGCCGAGGGTGGCGTGATAGAAGGCTTCGAAGGCAGATAAACGGTAGCGCTGAAGCTGTCCGACTTTGTAAGCTTCCGACAGGGTTTCCAGCATATTGAATGTGGTACCCGCACCGACGTCCGTACCCATGCCGACGCGGATTTGTTTCTGCCAGGATTTCTGTAAGTTAAACAGACCACTGCCCAGAAACAGATTAGACGTCGGGCAAAAAGCAATGGTTGAATCTGTATCGTGCAGGCAATCCCATTCGCTGTCATCCAGATGCAGACAGTGCGCAAACACGCAACGTTCGCCGGTCAGCCCGTACTGGTGGTAAACGTCAAGATAATGCTGATGATCAGGATGCATTTCTTTCACCCATGACAGTTCGGCGACGTTTTCGCTCAGATGGGTATGCATATACACATCGGGGAATTCCTGCTTCAACAGCCGCACTCTTTGCAGCAGTTCCGGTGAAGACGTTGGTGCAAAACGCGGTGTAAGGGCATAGCTCAGGCGCTGGCGGTTATGCCAGCGCGCAATCAGTCCACGCGTATCCCGTTCACTTTCTTCAGGGGTTTCCAGCAGGCCGGCGGGCGCATTTTTATCCATCATCACTTTGCCGGCCACCAGCCGCATATTGATGTCGGACGCTTCTTTAAACAAGGCGTCGACGGATTGCGGATGGACGGTGCCGAACACCAGTGCGGTGGTGGTGCCGTTAAGCAACAACTGGCTGATGAAGAATTTTGACATGCGCCTGGCGTAATCCGCACAGTGATATTGTTGTTCGGTCGGAAAGGTGTAGCGTGTCAGCCATTCAAGCAACTGTTCGCCGTACGCGCCGATCATTTCAGTTTGCGGATAGTGAATATGGGTGTCGATAAAGCCCGGGACGATCAGCTTATCGCGATAGTCATCAATGTCCAGAACGGCAGTTTTGCGTGCCAGCGCCAGCTTGCCTTCACCTTCCTGCCAGCTTCCCAGCCAGACGATGGTGCCGCCGCTGAGCAACATCAGGCCGTCTTCGATATAACGCACCTGCGCTTCACACTCTTCCGGTTGTAATACCGGCTCACGAATATCGAAGAAATTTCCGCGTACGGCGCGGGTGATGATCTGACTCATGGCATTTACCTTATCTGCAACGTTCTCGTTCACAATTGATAACAGAACTTTTGCAAATCTCATGCCAAATCTGACCATCTGGTCAGATTAATGAGTCAGACCAGATGGTCAGAAACCCAGTCAAGGTACCTGAATATCGTTACTTCAAAAGCACTTCATATTGCGGATTGAATTCGTCAAATATCGGCAGCGCCGCGGCACCCAGCGCGGGTGTGTCACTGCCGGACATGCCGAGACGAATGCGCGCACTTTGCGCATAGCGGCTGCGCACTGAATTATACAGCGGTGTCAGGCGCTTAATCAGCTTTTCTACCAGCGGTTTCGGCATGGTTCCGCCGATAATGACGCTCTGCGCGTCAAAAACACATTCCATAATATTGATGGCCTGCAACGCGGGTTCGATGGCGGTATCCAGCCATTTATCAAACACCTTCTCACCGACGTTCAGCAGGTCTTCTGGCATGGCGGTCATCGGATCCAGGCCACAGGCTTCGTAGGCCGCCTGTAACGAAACATAGCGTTCCAGACACCCTTTGTTACCGCAATAGCATTCGCGACCGCCTGGTTGCACCACAATGTGGCCGACTTCGCCCGCATTGTGTGCATGACCGGTGTAAATCCGCCCGTCGGTGAAAATGCCTGCACCCAGTCCGGTACCAATATAGAGATACACAAACGACGATAATTGCTTGGCAATACCGTGAAAACGCTCGCCGATTGCGGCCACTGTCGCATCGTTTTCCAGCGTTACCGGCCAGCCGGTCGCGGCACTTAAACGCGCTTCAATATCAACATCATCCCAGCCATGCAGCGTGGTCGGCCCTTGTGAGGAAATCCCTTCCACACCAAACGGACCCGGCATCACCACGCCCATTCCTAACATTTTTCGCCAGTCAATTTTCACCTGTTGGCGCATTTCTTGCAGCACCTGATCGATAAGAGCCAGCGTGGGCTCTGGCTGCGGTTTCTGCACATGGATCAGTTTGCGAAAACGAACGGTTCCGGTCAGATCCACCAGCACAGTCAGCAGCGACTGATGATCAAGATGGATGCCTATTGAATAGGCGCTGTCAGGATTGAGTGTCAGTGGCGTTGCTGGCTGACCACGCCCTCCCGCGCGGCGCGGCAGGTGGGAAGAGAGAATTCCCGCCTGTTCGAGCTCGGTGGCAATGTTGGAGACGGTTTGGGGAGTGAGCGACGTCAGCCGGGCGATTTCAGCCCGGGTCAGTTCACCGTTAAGGCGAATGGCTTCGATCACTACCCGACGATTGTGAGCACGGGCGTGCTCAAGATTGGTGCCAGAAGTTGTTATCACATCCCTCTCCACGGTGAAGACCTTGCGGGCAGTATGTGGCCAGTGAATACAGCAATCAAATTGATTTTATAAATTACAGAAGATGAATATGACGGTGGCATCACAGCTTTGAATGTTATTGGTATGTTAATAATAATCGCCAGTCACTATTGAGATTTGAATCATCCGTGTAGCACACGTTTTATACCCAAGATAATTCGGGTTGCAGGAAGGCGGCAAGCGAGTGAATCCCGATGAACTGACATAAGTCAGTGATTCGGGTGATGGAGCGCAGCCAACGCATCAGCAGCCCGAAGTATGAAGGGTAAATCCGGCAGGGACGCAGGGACTGGCAGAGTTATGCCTTCCCATTTTTTTTAGCCGATTAAAGCAATCAAATTGATTTAATAAACTTCACCCTGTTTTGGAGAATGACGATGAGCTTACGATTTACCCCTGCGGCCACCCTGTGCGCCCTCTCTGCCCTCACCCTGGGATATTCCGTCAGCGCGCTGGCGGAAACCACGCTCAGTGCCCTGTTTATGACTCAGGCGGCCTACAGTGAAACGGATATCCGCGCAATGACCGCTGATTTCACAAAGCAGCATCCGGATATCAAAGTGAATCTGGAATTTGTGCCGTACGAAGCGCTGCACGATAAAATCGTTGCCGCACGCGGTGCCGGTGATAAAGGCTATGACGTGGTGCTGTTCGATGCGATCTGGCCAGCTGAATTTAACAAATACGGCCTGTTGCAGGATGTCTCGGCGCGCATTCCGGCTGAAGAAAGTAACAAGATCTTTGACGGTGCAATTTCCACCGTGACCTACAAAGACAAACGCTGGGGTATGCCGTGGATCCTCGACACCAAATATCTGTATTACAACAAAGCTATGCTGGCCAAAGCCGGGATCACCACCCCGCCGGCTACCTGGGCTGACGTTGAAAAACAATCTGAAATT
This sequence comes from Rahnella perminowiae, assembly GCF_019049695.1. NCBI lineage: Bacteria > Pseudomonadati > Pseudomonadota > Gammaproteobacteria > Enterobacterales > Yersiniaceae > Rahnella > Rahnella perminowiae. Next base: position 128,910 of record NZ_JAFMOT010000187.1, on the reverse strand, counting down.
CTCAAAGAAAAAGGCATCGTGAAATACCCGCTGGTCTGGAGCTGGTCACAATCCGAGGCACTGCTGTGCGACTACACCACGCTGGTGTCCGCATTCAAAGGGGATTTCTACAAAGACGGCAAGCTGAACTTCACCAATTCCGGCGCAATGAAAGCCATCAATTACATGAAAGAGACGCTGGATAAAGGGCTGACTAACCCGAATTCACGCGAGTATCTGGAAGAAGATGTGCGTAAATCGTTCTCCAACGGCGATGCGGCTTTCGCCCTGAACTGGACCTACATGTACAACATGGCCAATGACCCGAAACAAAGCAAAGTCGCGGGTGACGTGGGCGTCATTCCGGCGCCGGGAGAAACCGCGGGCGGCGCATCCGGCGTTAACGGGTCGATGGGACTGGGCATTGCCAAAGCCAGCGCACATCCGGATCAGGCGTGGGAATACATCAGTTATATGACGTCGCAACCGGTACAGAACAAATACGCCAAACTCAGCCTGCCGATCTGGAAATCCTCTTATGAAGATCCGGCGGTGCAGAAAGATCAGGAGCAGCTGATTGCAGCGGCGAAAACCTCGCTTAATGTCATGCTGTCACGCCCGGTCACCGCCGATTACTCCCGTTTATCCAATATATTGCAGCAAAATATTCAGGCGGTATTGCAGGGTAAAACCCCGGCACAGGACGGTATGGAAGCCGCAACCAAAGCCGCCGATCGTTTACGGTAAGTTTTTCGCCAACACTATGATTAAGCCCGCCGGGTTTCGTCCCGGCGGGCGTGGGAAAACCGAATGCTGACTTTACCCCAACGCGAGAAACGTCAGGCCTGGCTGCTGCTTGCCCCTATGCTGCTGATGATGTTCTTACTGACCGCCTGGCCGCTCGCCCGTACATTCTGGCTCAGCTTTACGGATGCCGGATTAATCGGCGATGGTTCTGCCCCCAACTGGGTCGGCAGCGAGAATTTCATCTATGCACTGACGGATCCGGATTTTCGCGCCGCACTCTGGCGGACGCTCTACTTCACTGTTGTCTCGGTGGTTATTGAAGGCATCATCGGCGTGCTGGTGGCCCTGTTACTGAACCAGCCCTTTTGGGGACGCAGCGCCCTGCGCGTGCTGGTGATTTTACCGTGGGCATTACCGACTATCGTCAACGCCACTATGTGGCGGCTGAACTTTAACCCGGATTATGGCAGCATCAACGCCCTGCTTTCTCAGCTCGGGCTGATTGATGCCTATCGCAGCTGGCTCGGAGACCCGGCTTCGGCGATCAATGCCGTGATGTTTGCAGACATCTGGAAAAACTACCCGCTGATCACTCTGCTGGTGCTGGCGGCATTACAAACCATCCCGGAAGATTTATTCGAAGCCGCCCGGCTCGACGGCGCTTCGGCTTTCCGTCGTTTTCGGAAAATCACCCTGCCGGCGATTGCCGCCCCTCTGGCGGTGGCGCTTGTGCTGCGTACCATCGATGCTTTTAAAATCTTCGATATCATTTATGTCATGACCCGTGGCGGACCGCTCGACAGTACCAAAACCGTCAGCTTCTTTGTTTATCAGGAATCCTTCAGCTATTTGCGTGCCGGCAGCGGTGCCGCGTACGCCATTCTGATGACGCTGATCTGCGCCCTGCTGATCATGATTTACATGGTGATGTTAGTGCGCCAGCGCCGTTCAGGGAGCAGTGAATGAAACAGAAAATCCGGCTCGTTTTACGCTACTTCGCGGCGCTGGTTCTGGCCGTCTCGATCCTTGCCCCGCTGCTGTGGATGTTCCTGATGAGCGTCAGCTCAGCGGAAGATCTGACCCGTATTCCGCTGGAATGGTTGCCCCGTCACTGGGATTTCAGTCGTTATAGCCGTCTGCTGACCTTACAGGCCGGGACGCCCGGCGTACTGTTCCTGCATGCGCTCGGCAACAGTGTGCTGGTCGCCTGTGGCGCCACGCTGGTGTCGTTGTTACTGGCGATACCGGCGGCGTACAGTTTCTCCCGTTATCCTGGCCGCGACGGCTGGCTGTTTGGCAGCCTGGCGATCTACATGGTGCCGCCGGTAGCATTTGTGTTGCCGCTGTATTTCATCCTGCAACAGCTGACACTGCTGAACACCCATGTCGGGCTGATTCTGGTGTATTGCTCAATGATCCTGCCGTTCCTTACCTGGATGTTGAAAAATCAGTTTGACGCGCTGCCGGTGGATATCGAACAGGCATCGCGCCTTGACGGGTTGCGTTACTGGCAGGTGTTGCTGCGTATTACGCTGCCGCTGGCTAAACCGGCGCTGGGTGCCTCGGCCATGTTTGGCTGGCTGCTGGCCTGGGATGAATTTTTCTACGCCCTGCTGTTTACCAATAATATCGATGCCCAGACGTTACCGGTGACCATCGCCGGATTCACCGCCGGGCGCGCCACCGACGACGGTCTGATTGCCGCAGTCGGGATCCTTGCGGCCATTCCGCCGCTCTTTATTGCGCTCTGGCTGCAAAAAACCATGGTCAGCGGGTTAACCGCCGGCGGCAGCAAAGGCTGAATATGAACACCAGGGAATTCTCATTAATGACAACCAAACCTCAGACCCGCGCCACGCTGTATGTCACGGGCAATATTAACGTCGATTTGATCATGAGTACGCTGCATGAATGGCCGAAAAAAGGCACGGAGGCGATGCTCGAAAGCAGTTCATTGCGCCCGGGCGGTTCAGCGGGAAACTGCGCGCTGGCGCTCTCTGCGCTCGGTTCTCCTTTCCGGCTGGTGGCGAATCAGGGCAATGACCAGTTCAGCGGCTGGCTGGCGGGTATGTTTCCGGAAAGCGCATCGCGCTGGCCAACCTGTGACTGCGAAACCTCACTGACCTTTGGCGTGACGCATCCTGATCACGAAAGAACATTCTTCAGTAATCAGGGGCATATTGTGCGCCTGTCCATGCAGGACGTTCTGGGGCAAATCCCTGAAACGGCTCAGGACGGAGACTGGGTATTACTGTGCGGTACCTGGCTGTGTACCGCGCTGTATGCTGACTATCCGCAACTGCTGGCACAACTGAAACAGCGTGGTTACCAGGTGGCCGTCGACAGTGGCTGGCCGCCGGAAGACTGGAGCGATGCATTGCGCGAACAGGCAGCAAAATGGCTGCCGTTCTGCGATGCACTGTTGCTCAATGAAGTGGAAACCCTCGGGCTGGCGGATGCCGTCACGCTGGATGTCGCCGCGCTGACGTTACTGGAACAGATGGCGGACAACGCTTTTTGCGTGGCGAAATGCGGACCGGATGGCGCACGTTTGTGGGCAAACAGCCTGACGCTACATCAGCATGCTGAACCGGTCGGGGTGGTCGATACCATTGGTGCCGGAGACAGTTTTAATGCCGGATTTTTATCCGCGCTGATTTATGGCCTGCCGCCTGCCACGGCGCTGCAATGGGGAGTTCGCGTTGCCGGTTGTGCCATCAGCAGTTCCCCGCGCCGTTATCCTGACTGGCAATCGCTTTTTGGCCTTGTGGAGAAAATCTAAATGGCTCTGGTAGAACTGGTAAAAGTCGCCAAACATTATGGCAAAGTACAGGTGCTGAAACCGCTGGATCTGACCATCCCTGATGGCAGTTTCACCGTGCTGGTCGGCCCCTCGGGCTGCGGAAAATCTACTTTACTGCGCCTGCTGGCCGGTCTGGAATCCCTCTCTGATGGCGATATTCTGCTCGATAAAAAGCAGATCAACAATTTCGACCCCGCCGATCGCGATATCGCGATGGTATTTCAGAGTTACGCGCTGTATCCGCATCTGACCGTGGCCGAGAATATGGCGTTCCACATGCAGGTGAAGAAAGTGCCTAAAGCCGAGCAGCAGGCCAAAGTACAACAGGCCGCAAAAGTGCTGGGTATTGATCACTTACTGAAACGGCTGCCGAAAGATTTGTCCGGCGGGCAGCGTCAGCGTGTGGCAATGGGTCGCGCGCTGGTGCGTAATCCAAAAGTATTTTTGTTTGACGAACCCCTGTCCAACCTCGACGCACAGTTGCGCATGGAACTGCGCGCCGAAATCAAGTCTTTGCATCAGCAGTTCCGCACCACTACCGTTTACGTGACGCATGATCAGGTTGAAGCCATGACACTGGCCGATAATATCGTGGTAATGAAAGACGGTTTTATCGTGCAACAAGGCGACCCTCTGTCGATTTACGACAAACCGGTAAACACCTTTGTGGCGCGGTTTATCGGCTCACCGCCCATGAACCTGCTCAGCGGTGTCTTCTGCCATGTTGACGGTCAGCCCGGTGTGAACTGTAATCAGTTGTGGTTCGCACTACCGGAGAAGTGGGCATTGCAGGCGCGGCATTCTGAGGGAGAACCTGTCACGCTCGGTGTGCGTCCGCATGATTTAAAACCGGTAGCGCACAACGCTCAACCCGCCGCCACATTACGATTGCTGGAAGTGACCGGAGAAAGCAGCCTGCTGCACATCGACTGGAACGGTTTCCCGCTGCACGTTCAGTTCGCCGGACGCGCCCGCGTCAGTGCCGGTCAGCCGCTGTATCTGGATGCTAACTGCGAGGCGATCCATCTGTTTGACGCGCAAACGGGTGAACGGCTGGTGGAAGATTTGAGGTAAAAATGACTCTCGAGGGAGATAAATGATGGAATACCGTCTGTTAGGCCGGTCTGGCCTGAAAGTTTCAGTACTCAGTCTCGGCACCATGACATTTGGTGGTCAGGGCAAATTTGCCAAAACCGGGCAAACTGACGTTGAGGCCGCAAAGCGCCAGATAGGATTATGTCTTGATGCAGGGGTTAACCTGTTCGATACCGCCGATGTCTATTCAGGCGGTGAATCGGAAGTTATTCTCGGTAAAGCGCTGGGCAGCAAACGTCACGACGTACTGGTTGCCAGTAAAGCCCGCTTCCCGATGGGCGAAGGCCCGAACGACCGGGGTTCGTCACGTCATCATATTCTGCGCGCCTGTGAAGCCAGCCTGAAGCGGCTGAATACAGATTACCTTGATCTGTACCAGTTGCATGAATGGGACGGCCTGACACCGCTGGAAGAAACGCTGCGGGCGCTCGATGATCTGGTCAGCAGCGGCAAAGTGCGTTATGTCGGTGTCTCCAATTTCTCTGCCTGGCACGTGATGAAAACGCTGGGTGTAGCGGACGCTAATCACTTCATCCGTCCGGTCAGTCAGCAAATCCATTACACCCTGCAGGCACGTGAAGCTGAATATGAGTTGCTGCCCGCCGCGCAGGATCAGGGACTGGGCGTACTGGTCTGGAGTCCGCTGGCAGGCGGCCTGCTTTCCGGTAAATATCGCCGTAATCAGGCAGCACCCGAAGGTACACGCCATCTGGCCGACTGGGGTGAACCGCCGGTGCGTGACGAAAGTGCTCTGTATGACATAGTCGATGTGCTGGTAGATATCGCCGAAGCACGTGGCGTTTCTGCGGCGCAAATTGCGCTGGCGTGGCTGATTGCCCGTCCGCAGGTAACATCGGTCATTGTCGGCGCGCGCAACGACGCACAGTTACAGGATAACCTGCTCGCCGCCGGTTTAACCCTCAATAACGAAGAAATTGAAAGACTTAATAAAGTCAGCCAGTTGCCTTTGTTGTATCCTTACTGGCATCAGGCGCAGACCGCACCGGATCGCTTGTCTGCGGCGGATTTATCGCTGATCGCGCCCTATCTGAAGAAGTAACTGCAATAAAATGATACGCACTGAGACCGGTTAACTCTGCCGGTCTCGTTATTTTTGTGTTAATACTTAAAGAGTTTCTTTAGTGGGCCTCGTGCACACCTTGCTTTAAAACAGAGGAATACCGGGATGATTATTTTTGTTACCGGCGCAACTGCCGGATTTGGTGCTGAAATCGCACGTAAGTTTGTTAAAGAAGGTCATAAAGTGATTGCCACCGGCCGCCGTAAAGAGCGTCTGGATGACCTGAAAGCCGAACTGGGAGATGCGTTGTACGCGGTTGAACTGGACGTGACTAACCGTGCTTCTATTGAAGAGGCTATCGCCAGCCTGCCTGCTGACTGGCGTAACATTGATGTTCTGGTTAACAACGCCGGTCTGGCTCTCGGTCTGGAAAAAGCGGATAAAGCCTCGCTGGAAGACTGGGACAAAATGATCGACACCAACACCAAAGGCTTGGTGTACATGACCCGCGCCGTGCTGCCGGGCATGGTGGAACGCAACACCGGTCATGTGATTAATATTGGTTCCACCGCAGGCAACTGGCCTTATGCGGGTGGCAATGTGTATGGCGCAACCAAAGCGTTTGTCCGTCAGTTCAGTCTGAACCTGCGCACCGACCTGCACGGCACTCATGTTCGCGTCACTAACATCGAACCGGGCCTGTGCGGCGGGACTGAATTCTCCAACGTACGCTTTAAAGGTGACGATGAGAAAGTCAGTAAAACCTACGACAATACGAATCCGCTGACCGCAGCCGATGTGGCCGAATCCGTATTCTGGGCATCCACCCTGCCGGCGCACGTCAACATCAACAGCATCGAAATGATGCCGGTCAGCCAGTCTCTCGCGGGTTTACAGGTACATCGCGAAGAGTGATATTGCTTGCTGATTGACAAAAAAGCAGCTCCGGCTGCTTTTTTTATTATCTGCACGTTATCAGTGCCTGCAAAAAAGGCGCGGCTATACTGCCCGCGCCCCCTTTTATGCTGATGACTGACGTAACGATTACGCGCTCAGCCAGCCCAGTTTAATCACGAACAGAATCGACAAGACGATAAGCGCTGCGTTCAGTTCACGTGCACGGCCGGTCAGCAGTTTTGCCAGCGTCCAGGTGATGAAGCCAAACGCGATGCCGTTGGCGATGGAATACGTGAACGGCATGGTCAGCGCAGTCACGGTAACCGGCGCTGCCACAGTGATGTCTTTCCAGTCAATTTCAGCCAGGCCGGACGTCATCAGCACCGCGATGAACAGCAGAGCCGGAGCCGTTGCAAAGGCCGGAACGCTACCTGCCAGCGGAGCGAAGAACAGGCTCAGCAGGAACAGGATTGCGACAACAATCGCCGTCAGACCGGTACGGCCGCCTGCGCTTACACCTGCCGCTGATTCGATGTAACTGGTGGTCGTTGAAGTTCCGAGCAGTGAACCGAACAATGCAGCCGCGCTGTCCGCCACCAGTGCACGGCCCATTTTAGGGATGTTGCCATCTTCGTCGGCCAGACCGGCACGTTTGGTCACGCCAATCAGGGTGCCGGAGTTGTCGAACACATCCACGAACAGGAAGGCAAACACCACGCTTATCAGAGAAACGTTAAACGCGCCTTTGATGTCCAGTTGCATGAAGGTTGGCGCGATCGAAGGAGGCATCGACATCACGCCGCCGAACGGTGAGTAGCCGAGCACAATGGCCAGAACAGTCACGGCCAGCACGCCGATCAACACCGCGCCGGTGATTTTACGGGCTTCCAGCACCACAATCAGAATGAAGCCCAGCATCGCAAACAACGGACCCGGCTTGGTCAGATCGCCCAGACCCACCAGTGTTGCCGGGTTAGCGATCACGATACCGGCGTTTTCCAGCGCAATCAGCGCGAGGAATAGACCGATACCCGCCGCAATGGCCGAGCGCAGAGGCAGCGGAATACTGCGGATAATCCATTCGCGGATTTTAAAAATCGATAATGCGAAGAAAATACAGGCTGAAAGGAAAACAGCACCCAGCGCGATCTGCCAGGTGTAACCCATATGCAGAACCACGGTGTAGGTGAAAAAGGCGTTTAACCCCATGCCCGGTGCCAGTGCGATCGGGTAGTTGGCAATAAAGCCCATCAGTGCGGAACCGATTGCGGCAGCAAGACAAGTTGCCACGAAAACCGAGCCTTTATCCATCCCCGTCGCGCCCAAAATAGACGGGTTAACAAACAGAATATAGGCCATTGCTAAAAATGTCGTCAGTCCGGCCACAATCTCAGTCCGCACGTTAGTACGGTGAGCTTTTAACTTAAATAGTTTTTCTAACATGAGAAAGAATCTCTTGGTCGCGTGATCACTTTCAGTCTGGTGATCAAAAATGCACGCTTGTTATTAGTGTTGTTTTTCAAAACACGCACGCGCGACAGCAGAACGAACGCCACAATTCGTCCCACAATTATCCCGTGGAATAAGGCACGCGAGCTTAAACGTGTTTTGACGAACCCTGTCATTGCCCGCTTTGCCTGTAAAACAACCTGAGGTGATTGTTTTACAAAGGGGCATCGCACAATCTAGGAAAAATGAGTGATGCAGTCCATAATAGTTATCTCACTTATTCACTGCATAAATTAGTACACCCATGTCCCCATTCTCCCGTTTTTCGCAATATTTTACCGAAGTCGCCCGAACAGGAAGTTTGCGCAAAGCGGCAGAAGTGCTGCACGTCTCAGCATCGGCTATCAACCGGCAAATCCTGCAGGCTGAACAAACGCTGGAAACTCCGCTGTTCGAGCGCTTACCCACGGGCCTGAAACTGACGTCAGCAGGCGAAATTTTATTTGATGACATCCGCCGCTGGCGGAAAGAGTTTTCCCGCACACGCGAACGTTTTGATGAAATCCAGGGGCTGCGGCGTGGGCATGTCACCATATCCATGATTGCCGCACTCAGTGAAGGCATGGTGGCGGAGCTGATTGCCGATGTGGGTGCAGAGCACCCTTATCTGACTTTTGATATCCGCATCGAAGACAGCCGGAATATCAGTGAACAGGTCAGTTCAGCGGAAGTGGATTTTGGACTGTTGCTTGACCCCGTCGAGCATACCGGGCTGGAAGTGCGCGCTTTTGCGGAATTACCCATCGGCATCGCGATGCCGGTCGGGCACAAACTGTCGCAGCAGGAATCCTTGTCGTTCAGTGATATTGCCGCTTACCGGCAGATCATTCCCTCTGAGCCGCTGATGGTGAATGCCCGCGCCAGATTGCTGTATAACCGTTATCAGCTACTGGAAACGCCGTCGATCGTCTGCAATGACGTGCGCATGATGCGCGAACTTATCCGTAAAGGGGCCGGTGTCGGCGTACTGAGTTTGTTAGACGTATTGCCGGATTTACAGGAAAAGCGGCTGGCGTTTGTGCCGCTGCAGGGTCGCAGTGCCAAACCGCTGACACTGGCGCTGTGTGTTGCGCCACGCCGCCAGTTATCCCGTGCGGCACAGATTGTGATTCAGAAAGTGATTGTGCTGATGGAAAGATTGTCGCATTAACGCTTCAGGATGGTTTCCAGCCTGAAATAATGATCAGCATCCCCGCCAGGGCGACCAAAGCGCCCAGCCAGTCGGTGGTGCTGAGCTTCATGCCATCGACAAAGCGCAACCACAGCATGGCGGTCATGACATAAACACCGCCGTAAGCTGCATACACCCTGCCGCTGGCCGCAGGATGCAGTGTCAGCAGCCAGACAAAGGCTGCCAGACTGACCGCCGCAGGCAATAACAGCAGCATACTTCCCCCTTTCCTCAGCCAGAGATAAGGTAAAAAGCAGCCAATAATTTCTGCCAGCGCAGTCGCAAAGAACAGTAAAGATGTTTTGAGCATAACAGGGCCAGGTTTACAGTCCGTAGTTCAATAGGATATCAACCAGTTTACAGGCAAAAGGTGACGTCATTCAGCCGGATGTTATAATTTAGGGATTCGCCTGAGCGATATGTATATATAAAAGGATGAGCTAATGAATACAACGTTTATAACCCGACTGACCCGCAGTGTACTGCCGGTGGCTTTGCTGGTCATGACCGCCGGCTGGCAGGCGCCTGCGCTCGCGGCCACCAACTGTGCGGGGGGAACCTGTGTCTTTGGCGGAACCGGCAATGATGCCATGACCAACGAAGAAGCACGTCAGAGCAAAGAGCAATGGAATGAAACTCAGCGCCTGCGGGCCATGAAAAACCAGCGTAACGAGAAAGATTTCTCCAAATACGATAATTCAATTGATCTGCGTGACAAGTGTGAAGCCAGCCAGAACATCAATGCGTACTGGGAACCGAACACCGAGCGCTGTCTTGATCGCCGTACCGGCCGTCAGTTACTGGCTCCGTAAATCCTGTCTGCTAGACTCATAAGTACACTGGTTTTCATAAAAGGAATGAATGATGAAAAAGACACTTCTGGCGGCTCTGGCTGTCGTTATGCTCGCACCGCTGGTAGCACAGGCTTCCTGTGAAAGCGTGAAAGCGGACATTACCCAGAAAATCGTGGCAAACGGTTTGCCTGAATCAGGATTTAAACTGGATATCGTGCCCAATGATCAGGCCGATCAGGCCGGTGGTCAGGTGGTTGGTCACTGCGGTAATGACAGTCAGAAGATTGTTTATACCAAAACTGCAGACGCAGGTGATAATTCAGCAGCCAGTCCTAAGACCGGGACGAGCCAGGATTCACAGTGATCTCAGACCGGATATGACGGGACGGCTTTTCACTTGCAGTGAGGGTTTGATCGGGATGAGTAACCCGGCGGGAGGCCACCGCGCAGCAACAGGGGGTGTTTAGGTGGCAACCCAAAATGTTGCAGCGACTCCCGCGGTCATTTCGACTACACTGGTAGCCACTTTCCTCACAGGATGCAGTAAAAATGAAAAGACTGACCCAACAAGATATGACGGAAAGCGAACAGCGTGAGCTGAAAACTCTGCTGGATAAAGCCCGTAAAGCACAGGGCCGTGAGCTGACGAATTCGGAAAATAACCGGATTAAAGATGACTACATCGATACATTGATGGCAGAAAAAGAAAAAGTCGCTGCGAAAGCGCGTGCCGAAAAGCGCCGTAATAAAGCCGTTCCAAGCACCTCTGCAACATACGACTGGACAGCCCGCACGCATCCGCGCGGCCGCCGTTAAAAACTAACTGAACCTCTGCGTTCCTCACGCAGAGGCCTCAGCCTCAGGCTTCCGGTAATCTGAAACCATGCGTTCCGTCTTTTTCTAACTGCCCGACCAGCCCGTATTCCCAGTCCAGATAATCCTGCATCGCTTGCGGGCTGACATACGTGCCTTCGTATGGGCGACGATACCTGTCCTGCACATCGCTCAGATAAACAGAATCACCGCGTTCGAGCAGCAGCCCCTGATCAATCCAGCCCACCGTGCCTCTTTCCAGCAAGTACACCGGTTTGCCGGTTAATTCAGCCAATTCCGTGACAGCGTAACGTGCGAGTAAACCGCTGGTGCAGGTGACAACCCAACGTTCTTTCTCCGGCTGTAAGGCGATAATCTGCGGGATATTCCCCCGCGTGGTCCAGACTGCTCCCGGTATGCGCCGGTTACGGAAATTCGCGCTGGTCGTGAGATCGATAACGCCGGTATTGCCCTCACTCAGCCAGCCCAACAGTTGCTCCGGTTTGATGGATTCCACTGCCGGTGCAGGTGCAACCCGGGATTTCCAGTCGCCCTGTTCAGTCAGATCTTCGGGCTGAACTTCCGCGACATACACTTCCCAGTTCATCTGTGCCAGCCACGAAGCCGCCATGTGTGCACGCACACCATCATTATCCACCAGCACCACACGTGCGCCGCGAACGCTGGCGTAGTGATCGGTTTCCTGAACCAGCTGGCCGCCCGGAACGTGACGCGCCCCGGGCAGGTGCCCGGCACGAAATTCTTCTGCCGTACGCACATCAAACACGTATAACGTGCGCGTCTCATCTCGTTGCCAGTCACGTATTTGTGACAGTGTCACTGAACGCACGCCTGCGCGTAAAGCCAGTGTCTGTGCGCCTTTTAAGGCGAATCTGCGGGAGGTTTCAGTCAGCGCAGGAAACTGGGTATGTTGCAGATGAGACAGCTTCTGTCGCGCCAGTGTCCAGCCAATTGTCCCGTTACGCAGTGCAGACACCGGCTGCGTAAATCCGGCATTAATCAGTGACTGAGCACCGATAATGCTGCGGGTACGCCCCGCACAATTAACGATCACGTGTGTGTTTTCATCAGGCACCACATCTTTCAGGCGCAGCACAAGTTCGCCTCCCGGCACGCTCACACCGCCCGGAATACTCATCACCTGAAATTCATCAAACCGGCGCACATCCAGTACGGCAATATTGGCGCCCTGCTGTTGCAACGCCAGCACCTGCTCCGCGCTCAGTGACGGTGTGCGGTAGTGATGTTCAACCCATTCCCCGAAGGCTTTGCTGGGCGCATTCACATCCGTAAATATCTCACCGCCCGCCTCTTTCCAGCCCGCCAGATCGCCAGCCAGCAACGCGATATCCTGATACCCCAGCGATTTGAGTAATTGAGCCGCCCGCACAGTTTTACGCTCACCGCGCTGCACATTATAAAACTCGCCGTTATCATACAGCGTGACCGGTGTATGGCGGTTGGGAATGCGATCCTGCACCTCAAGTTCCAGTTTAGACAGGGCCAGGTTAGCGGCAAACAGCGGATGCCCGGTGGCAAATGCCGCTTCCTCACGCAGGTCAACCAGCGCCACCTCCTGACCGGCGAGCAGGGCTTCGCGGAGTTCGGAAAAGTGACGTAAAGGCAGCGAATTTGAATCAGACATGATTTTTCTCTTTTGACAGGTCCCAGATATTGGGAAGATGCGGGCTGGAATAGCCGGAAATAAAGGTTTTCTCTGTGCCGTCTGGCAGGTAAACCGCCCGTGATACCGCGCCGATATTACCGCCATAAACATGAATGCTGACCGATACCTGGTCCTGATAAAAATTGCTGACCTGGTGGATATCCAGCTGATCTGGCGCGATTTTTTCCACATCCCCCGGTTGCAGCGTCACCGCGTTTCCTTCGGGCTGCAGGGTACCATCCGGGTGGCGGATAAAATTCTGGCTGACTTCTGCGCCGCGCAGCATTCCTATCAACCCCCAGACGCGATGGTCATGTACCGGTGTTTTCTGCCCCGGACCCCAGACAAAACTCACTACGGAAAAGCGCGACAAGGGATCGGCATACAACAGATATTGCTGATAATGCCCGGGATGCGGCTGCGCAAACTCATGCGGCAACCAGTTATCCTCACGGATTAGCCTGCCCAGCAGATGGCTTCCCTGCGCGAGTATTTGCGTCTGCTCATGCGGTTCCTGTACCAGCCGGGTGAAATCCGCCAGAAACTCTCTCAGCGGCGCGAGCTGTAAAGGGGTCATCGCTTTGCTCCTGTCTCATGATTTTCTTCACAGGCTAGCACCGGGCAGATGCAACCAAAATTCATTTTATGGATAAGCTAATATGCAAATCACACATAAAAATGTGCATCGGGATCCAGCTTCCTGCATAAAATTGTTTTATTCTGCCCGGATACGTTATGACTAATCCTGACACTGAGTGCCCATGAAAATTGAAGACCTGACTGCTTTCGTTGCTGTTATCCGCCTGCAATCGACCCGGCTGGCTGCTGATGAGCTGGGGCTGACCCAGCCGGCAATTACCCGTCGGGTACAAAATTTTGAGGAATCGCTGGGTATTGCGCTGCTCAACCGCCAGACCAAGCCCCTGAAACCGACGCTGATGGGCAACCGTGTTTATCAGCAATGCCGGCATATTTTACGTGAAGTGGATGCGCTCAGTGATTTGGTGGCCGCCGACAGCCCGCCGTCGGGACTTCTGCGTCTGGCCGTGCCACAAAGTCTGAGTGAAAGCAGTCTGTTACCCGCCCTGAAAACCCTGTCTGCACAGTTTTCGGAAATCCAGCCACGACTTTCCAGTGGCTGGGGCGAAGAGTTGTTGTTACGGGTACAGCAGCAGGAACTGGAAGCGGCGGTCGTGCTGTTCCCCGCCAGTAAGCAATTCCCGGAGGGTGTCGAAAGCCAGCCGCTCGGCACTGTCGATTTAGTGGTTGTCGGCCCGAAAGCCACACAGGCTGAACCACAACGTCTGGAAGATTGTTATCAGCACGGGTGGATCCTCAATCCGCAGGGGTGTGGTTTCCGTGCCGCCCTGCAACGCGCGCTGACAGAACAGGGTTTACCTTTGCTCATTAACCTTGAGGCATTTGGCACCACCTTACAGTTATCCCTTATCGCCGAAGGGCGCGGCCTCGGTCTGATGCCTCGCGCACTGGTTGAAAAACATGCACTACGTCCGGAACTGACATTGTATGCGCTGAAAGATTTCGCCCCCCGCAGCCAGTTGTGGCTGATTTATCCCAACGTTCCTGCAAGTCAGGTACCGGCAATAGATGTGTTTGCGGCGGCAATTGCTCACGGGCTGGATTTACCGCTACACAGCGCGAACAGTTTTGGGGAATAATCTGGAACATCCCCGTTTGCGGGCAAAATAGTTATTTTCTGCCATGCTTTTTATTACTGGAAATAAGCAGAGGAAACTGATGATGAAATCATGGATTATTATTTTGCTGGCCGCATTCGCTATTAATACACAGGCTATGGCCGATACCGGTGGCGGATTTAAAAGTGACGACACGCCCCCGCCTCCGCAAAAACAGGACAGCGGTAAGCGTGGCACGCAGGATGCCCATGAGAATAACGTTGCCAATATCCAGAAAACACAGTCGCTCAACTGGGTGACGATTGAAGGATATTTAATTAAAAAGACCGGTGAAGATACGTATATTTTCCGTGATAAAACCGGCACGATGAATGTGTTTATTAAGAAATCAGCCTGGGAAGGTCAGGAAATTACCCCTGCGGATTTGGTGAGTTTAAGCGGACGCACCGAAAAGAAAGGGCACGAAATAGTGCTGAATGCTGAGCATTTACGCAAACAATAACCGTTTCTGAATGCCTGCCTCCCCGGACTGGCCTTAAGGCCGGCCGGGGTGTCACTCCCCCGCCCCTGTGATGCACATTTTTCATATTAGCTTATGAAGATAATGAATTTCTCACATAGTAAGTTGCCGTTTATGGTGATAACTCCTGCCAGCGCAGAATGTCATCCGCTGGCCTCATCACGAGGAGTGACAGCCTATGAGCGTGCAATTTATTGGTATGATCGGACACCGTCTGGCTTCTGAAATCATCCCGCCGACCGGTCCCATTTTCGATAAAAAATACATTTCTGATTTCGCCAAAGCCCATGAAGATGCCGGTTTTGACCGTATTCTGGTGGCTTATGCCTCCGACCAGCCCGATGCTTTTCTGGTCACCGCGCATGCCGGGGCCAGTACATCCCGCATTCATTTCCTTCTCGCTCATCGCCCGGGCTTTGTCGCACCGACGCTGGCTGCGCGAAAGCTGGCGACCCTCGATCATCTGCTGGATGGCCGCGTGGCGGTGCACATTATCAGCGGTGGCAGCGATGCGGAACAACGTCGTGACGGCGATTTCGTGGCGAAGTCCGGCCGCTATCAGCGCACGGATGAATATATCGATGTGCTGAAACAGAGCTGGTATTCAGAAACCGGTTTTGATCATCAGGGCGAGTTTTATCAGGCGGAAAATGCTTTCTCCGCCATTAAACCTTATCAGAAAAAACTGCCGGTATTTTTCGGCGGATCTTCCGATGATGCCATCCGCGTGGCGGGCAAACAGGCCGACGTGTTTGCGTTATGGGGAGAGCCACTGGCCAGTGCCGCAGAAACGGTGGAAGCCGTGAAAGCCTCAGCGGCAAAATACAACCGGGCGATCAACTTCAGTATTTCCTTCCGCCCGATCCTGGGTAAAACAGAGGAAGAAGCCTGGGCGAAAGCCGATGAAATCCTTGCGAAAGCAACAGCCCAGCAGGCTGAAAAAGGTCAGACGCTGGCAGCTAAACCACAAAGTGTGGGTGCTCAGCGTTTACTCAATGCCGTTGCGCAGGGTGACCGTCTGGATTCCTGCCTGTGGACTGGCATCGCCGGGCTGATTGGCGGCGGTTCCAACTCTACGGCCCTGGTCGGCACGCCGGAACAGGTTTCCGATGCACTGCTCAAATATTACGATCTGGGCATTACCACTTTCCTGATCCGCGGCTTTGATCCCCTTAACGACGCCGTCGAATACGGCAAAAGCCTGATCCCGCTGACGAAGCAGAAAATCGCTGCCCGTGAAGTCCGACAACATACCGCCGTTACCGCACTGAGTTAAGGAACCCCGATGCGACTGAATGTGAGAAATCTTTTTCTGCTGGTCACGCTGACCGGCGCCGTGTTTGCTGCCAGTGCCGGACAAATTACCCTGCGGGTCGCCGATCAGAAAGGCAACATGCGGGCACAGCTGGAAGCAGCGAATAAGCTGGAAAATCTGCCGTATAAGATTGAATGGTCAGAGTTCCCGGCCGCCGCACCGCTGGCAGAAGCGCTGAATGCGCAGGCGGTGGATGTGGGTATTATCGGCGATGCGCCGCTGTTATTTGCGCAAGCCGCAGGTGCGCAGGTGAAAGCCATCGCCGTGGATAAGTCAGACGCCTACGGCACCGCGCTGCTGGTAAAACCAGACAGCCCGCTCAAAAGTGCGGCGGATCTGAAAGGCAAAAGTATCGCGACCAACCGCGGTTCCATAGGCCACTTCGTTGCGCTGAAAGCCCTCGCCTCTGCCGGACTGAGCGCCAAAGACGTCACGTTCCGCTTCCTGCCACCCAGTGATGCGAAGCTGGCGCTGACGCAAGGTTCTGTGGATGTCTGGGCGACCTGGGAGCCCTACACTGCATTCGCAGAAACGCAGGATCACCTGCGTGTTTTAGTCAATGGTCGCGGTTTGTGGTCGGGTAACAGCTTCCTTGCTGCGACGGATACGGCACTGAAAGATAAGGCTAAACGCGAGGCCATCGCTGATTATCTGCAACGTCTGAGTGATGCGCAGGTATGGGCGTATAAAAATCTGGATACGTACAGCGAAAAACTGGCGAAAATCATCGGTTTCCCGCTGGAGGCCGCGAAGCTTGGGTTCGAGCGCCGTCAGTCCTACTGGCAACCAATAGATGCCACGACCGAGACGCAGCAACAGCAAACGGCGGATTTCTATCATGCGCAGGGATTATTGCCCGTCGCACTGAACGTCGCCGGTACCTTTGATCACTCATTTCTGCTGAAATAATCGCGAAGAAGCATGACAACTGCCTGTTGCATCCCTCCCCGAAAAATCGGGGAGGGATATGTAGTCATCCGGATGTTAATTGACTACTCTGCTTAATCACTTTATTTGTCAATCTGACCTCAGATGTCCGGCAAACAGGGAGCAGTAAATGAGCGACTTTCCGGCTTTATCAATCGGCATGCTTTTGTTTCCGCAACTTACACAATTGGATCTGACGGGGCCGTTTGAAGTCTTCGCCAGAGCACCGGGGGCCAAAATCCATCTTATCTGGAAAACGTCGGATCCCGTGACGTCTGACCGGGGCATGCGTATTTTACCCACCCATACATTTGAAAATTGCCCTGAACTGGATGTCATCTGCATCCCCGGTGGACCCAGCCAGATAAAACTGATGTCCGATGATGAGACGCTCACTTTTATTCGCCATAAAAGTGAAAATGCCCGGCTGGTGACTTCCGTATGCACAGGTTCTCTTGTGCTTGGCGCAGCTGGCCTGTTACAGGGGTACAAAGCTACGTCCCACTGGGCTTCGCTTGACCAACTTACTTTACTCGGTGCCGAGCCCGTGAATGAACGCGTGGTCAGGGATCGCAACAGGATTACCGGTGCGGGGGTAACATCAGGCATCGATTTCGCTTTAAATGTCATTGCCGATATTTATGGCAACGACATAGCGCAAGGTATTCAGTTGCAAATGGAATACGACCCTGAACCGCCCTTTTTATCAGGTTCTCCCCGCGTTGCATCCGCGAAACACGTTGAGCAGGCAAAAAAAAACATGGCCTCCTTTATTGAGACAAGGCGACTCGCGACAGCCGCCGCAGGGCTTAAATTACCCAAAGGCTAGTTTATTCATACACAGATACGCTAAGTTTTCAGCGAGTTGGATAAACTGTGAACTGTCGCCCTGCAAGTAAAGCCCGGACGTGGTTAATAGAGGATGTCGCCCGAAATCAGGCTTAGCTAACAGGATGCAGCATGGAAAATTACGCCAACAAAAGCGGTGATTCACAGGTTGTCAGCTTCCAGATTGATGCCAATTCGATTAAAGTCCGCTTTAAAAATAATCACGTTTATCTTTATGACATCCGTCATCCCGGCCCTGAACATCTTGAAAAGATGAAGGAACTGGCGCGTGCTGGCTGGGGATTAAATACTTATATCGAAAGCGAAGTGAAAACTGATTTTTCATCCAAAGTATTCTGAAGTTTCCGGGGCGTCCGTGAGCCGGTCGCCCCTCAGAGCTCTCCTGAATTACAGCTTGTTAACATTCATCTGTGACAACATCATAAAACCTCGCTAGTCTTCGTAAAAAGCCCAATGTTTTCCCGGAGCATCACCATGACCCGCAAAATTGTTCAGCAATATAAAGCTTATCGCGATGATATTCGTGATCTGCAAACCCGCCGGCCAGTCCCCGGACCGCAGCTCGAACAACTCGACCCTTTCCTGTTTCTCAATCATCACGGTCCGCAGGTGTATGCACCGGATAATCTCGGTCTGCCGTTTGGTCCGCATCCGCACCGCGGGTTTGAAACCGTGACCTTTATTCTCCGTGGTGAGCTGGCACACAGCGATACCGGTGGTCATGAAAGTATTATCGGCCCCGGCGGTGTGCAATGGATGACAGCCGGTTCCGGCCTGATCCATTCTGAACTGTCTCCGGAATCGTTTAAACGTAGCGGTGGCGAACTGGAAATCCTGCAACTGTGGATTAATCTCCCTTCACGTTTGAAAATGACAGCACCGGGCTATGTTGGTTTACAGGCAAACGAAATCCCGCAGATCCCGCTGAGCAAAGGTCAGGGTACGGTCAATCTGATTTCCGGCAGCGTAGCAGGCGTCACCGGCCCGATCGCTTCACTCACCGGCGTAACCATGATGACAGTAGAAATGACAGCGGGAAGTGAAGTGACCTTACCGGCACCCGCTGCGCGACAGGTGTTTCTGTATACCGTGAAAGGCCGTCTGACGATTGAGGGTGACGAGGCGCAAGCCTGGCATCTGATTGAGCTGGATAACAATGAAGATCGCGTCATCATTACCGCAAAAGATGACGCCACGTTCCTGTTCGGCCATGCCGATAAAATCAATGAACCGGTGGTGTCACACGGGCCGTTTGTGATGAACACCACACAGGAAATTAACCAGGCAATTCTGGATTATCAGGCCGGGAAATTTGATGTGAAGTTATGACAGGAAAGTATAAACAGCAAAAAGGCACCGAAAGGGTGCCTTTTTGCTGTTTAAGGTTATTCAGTCACGGGCTGCCTGCATAAAACGGGCGCGCCAGGGTTTCAGTACCCAGAGTGCCAGAATGGCCGTGACAAAATCCAGCGTGATGGCACAGGTGAATACAACGTTCCACCCTCCCGTGTGCTGGTAAATCAGTGCCGCAAGCGGGCCGCCAAAAATGGATCCTATGCCCTGCGACATATACAACCAGCCATAATTGGCTGTGGCATTCTGACTGCCAAAGGTGTCGGTCAGCGTTGACGGGAACAAGGAAAAAATTTCTCCCCAGCCAAAAAACACCACGCCGGAGAGCAGAACAAACAAGACAGCATTGTCGCGGCACATCAGCCATAAAATCATCGCACAGCCTTCCAGCGCAAATGCGATAAACATCGTCTGCTCACGACCAAATTTATCCGAAATAAAACCGAAAAGCGGACGTGTCAGCCCGTTGGTAAAACGGTCAATGGTCAGTGCGAGCGGCAATGCAGCCATGCCAAACACCACCGCCTCCGTGATACCAAAATCATGGGCAAACACCGCCATTTGCGATGTAACCATCAGCCCTGAAGTCGACATCATCGCCATCATGAAAAACATCAGCCAGAACAGGGGCTGCCTGAGCATTTGTTTCGGACGGTACTGTTTGCCTTCCGTAACCATGACCGGCACATCCTGACGTTCGCTGAGCGACGGCGGCAGCCGTAATCCCTGGCTGGCCAAAAAACCAATGACAGCGAAAATAACGCCAAAGACAATCAACGTACTTTCCAGCCCGCGACTGGTCAGTGACGTCGAAACCGGGAACGTGGTCAGAATTGCCCCCATGCCGTATCCGGCTGCCACCATTCCCGCCGCAAAGCCACGTTTATGCGGGAACCAGCGCACCATCAACCCGACGACACCGACATAAACAATGCCGGTACCCAGTCCGCCGATGCAGCCATAGACCAGATAAAGGCCGGCAATGCTGCTGACTTGTGAGGCCAGTACCCAACTGAACCCTGATAACAGCGTGCCGATTGAAATCAGTTTCCGCGGGCCAAAACGTTCAATCAGGCTGCCCTGAAAAGGAGAAAAGAAGGTCTGCAGAATAATCAGTAGCGAGAACGTAACCTGTAACTCTGCCAGCGGAACCCCCAGTTTAAGCGCGAGCGGTTTAGTCAGCAGAGTCCAGACATATTGCGGACTGGAAATCGCCGCCATGCAAATCAGCCCCAGCACTAACTGCCGCCACCGTGCGCCAGCCGCGATTGTCATGGGCATATTCAATGTTGTCATTCGTCGTCTCCCTTATTTCCTGTCAACGCCAGCCAAAGATTTTTAACATTGCTAGCAAGAAATAAGTTCTCAGCAACAAACATGCCACATTGATTCGATAGGATTTTCAGGTAATTACACCTGCCCTGTCCGACCGACAGTCATAAAGATGTCACGCCGGTCTTGCAGAATGTTCACCTGTGGTGCAGCAGGTGCAAAAAAAGAGCCTGCTTTTCGGGCAGGCTCTTTTTGCTTTTTGTTTGCGTTCTGACAAGCGGGACAGCACTTAGATTTTCAGTTTCACATAATCAATCGCACGGCTGATGATCCCGCCCTGGGCAACATCTTCCAGCGCTACCAGCGGCACGGTTTTGATGACTTTGCCGTTATCCACGATATTGATACTGCCGAGCGCCTGGCCTTTCTTCAGCGGTGCGTCAATTTGCGGATTACTCAGCACATACTGGGCTTTCAGTTTATCGGCATCGGCCTGCGGCACACTGATAAACACATCACTCAGGGAACCGACTTTGACCTGTGAATTCGCACCGAACCACACGTGTTCGTTGGAAACGGTCTGATCAGCTTTGAAAATCTGTTTACTGGTGTATTCGCGGAAACCCCAGGTCAGCAGTTTGCGCGCCTGTTCTTCGCGCCCTTTTGCACTTTTACCCCCCATCACAACAGCGATCAGACGGCGGTCACCCTGTGTTGCAGAGGCAATAATGTTGAAACCGGCGCTTTCGGTGTGACCCGTTTTCAGGCCATCCACCTGCAGGTTTTTATCCCACAGAAGTCCGTTACGGTTTTGCTGAGTGATGTTGTCATATGTCAGCGACTTCTCGGCATACATATGATATTCCTCGGGTTCCCCACCGATAATGGCGCGGGAAAGTTTCGCCAGATCGTAAGAGGTGGTGTACTGCCCCGGCGCGTCCAGGCCATGTACCGTCTCGAAATGGGTATTGGTCAGGCCCATGCTGACCACGTACTGATTCATCATTCCTACGAATGAATCCTGGCTGCCCGCCACGTAATCAGCCATGGCTACGCAGGCGTCATTACCAGAAGTAATGATAATGCCACGGATCAGGTCACGTACGGTGACATGGTCGCCCGGCTTGAGGAACATCAGTGAGGAACCGGCCAGACTTTTATTACCGGCGACCCAGGCTTCCTGCGGAACGGTCACCACGTCATCCATGGTGATTTTTTTATGATCTAACGCGCGGTCAATGACATAACCGGTCATCAGTTTGGTCAGACTGGCCGGGTTACGGCGTTCATCCGGATTGCCGGCGGCCAGCACATCACCACTGGCATAATCCATCAGCACAAAAGACGCTGCGTCAATGCTCGGTGGCACGACAGGGAAATCCAGTGGTGCGATAGCTTTCGCACTGCCTGCGGAGAACATCAATACACAAGATAAAACACTCATTACACTACGTTTCACTGAATCTTCCTTAAACGCGCCATATTGCCGATCTATTAACAGACGGGGCAATATATCAAAAACCTATGGGATAAAAATCTGCGGCATAGGTTGCACTAAAACCCCCGTCAGAAAAACCCTTAGTCTTTTGCTAACCATTTCATAGTGAAACGGTTCTGTTACAACTTGCGTTAATTTTCACCAAAAACCTCATCCGCCGCTGCAATCAGGTTTTGTTATCGCAACACGCTGTTTTCATAACAGATCAAATACAGGGATGAACCCCTTTTCTTTCAGGGAATTTCCGTTATTCCCCGATATTTTATTGCGATAGAGGATTTCTATCGCTCCATCACAGCATTCGATTAGACGTTCTTGCATGCCCCTCCTAAACTTGTGACATAAAATTAACAATCCGGATAACAATTCATCATCCGGTTTGTTCACAGACAAAACAAAAACCACCTGCGAAGCATAACTATGAAATTCAAAACTGAGATCAAACCCTACCACGGCGCGGCCGGCGGTTGGGGTGCACTTGAATCAACCACCCGTTTCGTCTTCGACAGTAAGAAAGTCCTTTCAAACTTACGTAACCTGATGCGTGTTAACAAAGGTCGAGGTTTTGACTGCCCGGGTTGTGCCTGGGGGGATGATAATCACAGTACTTTCAGCTTCTGCGAAAACGGTGCGAAAGCCGTCAGTTGGGAAGCCACCCGTAAAGCCGTTGAACCCGAATTCTTCGCTCAACACAGTGTGAGCAAACTGCGTGCGCAGAGCGATTACTTCCTCGAATATCAGGGTCGTCTGACCCATCCGATGCGTTATAACCGCACCACCGACCATTACGAACCTATCAGCTGGGATGCCGCATTCTCACTGATCGCCAGTCATCTGAATGGACTGGAAAGCCCGGATCAGGCGGATTTCTACACCTCCGGTCGTGCGAGTAACGAAGCCTCTTATTTGTATCAGGTGTTCGGCCGAATGTTCGGGACGAACAACTTCCCTGACTGCTCAAACATGTGCCACGAAGCCAGTGGTGTTGGCCTGAAACAAAGTATCGGCGTCGGTAAAGGCACCATCCGCCTGGATGATTTTGAGAAAGCCGATGCGATTTTCGTCTTCGGTCAGAATCCGGGCACTAACCACCCGCGTATGCTGCACAGCCTGCGTCATGCGTCCGACCGGGGTGCAAAAGTGGTCAGTTTTAACACCCTGCGTGAACGGGGTCTGGAGCGTTTCGCTGATCCGCAAAAACCGCTGGAAGTGGTGACACCGAAAGCCGGTCGCATCAGCGCAGCCTATTATCAGCCAAACCTTGGCGGTGATATGGCCGCTGTACGCGGAATGGTTAAAGCGCTATTGCAGACTCACCGCGAACGTATTGCTTCCGGCCAGCCTTCCCTGTTTGATGAAGAATTTATCGCAGCCCACTGTGCCGGTGTCGATGAGTATCTGGCTGTGGTCGATGCCACCAGCTGGGAAAAAATCACTGGACAGTCAGGTCTGAGCGAACAGGACTTGCGCGAAGCGGCATCTATTTATATGAATGCAGAACGTGTGATTTGTACCTGGGCAATGGGTGTGACGCAACATAAACACTCCGTACCGACCGTGCGTGAAATCACCAACCTGCAACTGTTGTTTGGTCAGCTTGGCAAGCCTGGCGCCGGTTTGTGTCCGGTTCGCGGTCACAGCAATGTGCAGGGTAACCGCACCATGGGTATCGATGAAAAAGCGCCAGCCGCCCTGCTGGATGCGATGGAAAGCCACTTCAAATTCACGCCACCGCGTGTACCGGGGCACAACACGGTTGAAGCACTGGAAGCCATGCTGCGTAAAGAAGCCAGGGTCCTGATCTGCCTCGGGGGTAATCTGGCGGCGGCGGCACCGGATACGCCACGTACCGAACAGGCGCTGAGCAATCTGGAACTGTCAGTTCAGATCAGCACCAAACTAAACCGTACGCACCTGACACCCGGCGCAGAAGCGCTGATTCTGCCAACGCTGGGCCGTACCGAGCTGGATATGCAGGCAACCGGTTCGCAATTTATCACGGTTGAAGACTCCTTCAGCATGGTCCATGCCTCCGAAGGTGTGGGGATCCCGTTATCCAAAGAGCAACGTTCGGAAACGGCAATTGTCTGCGGTATCGCCAATGCCGTTCTGGGTGATAAATACCTTGACTGGATGGCGCTGGCTGACGATTACAATCTGATCCGTGATCATATTGAAGCCACCATTCCGGGTTTCAAAGATTTCAATGCGCGCTGCGATATTAAAGGCGGTTTCTATCTCGGTAACGCGGCAGCAGAACTGAAATTCAACACCCTGAGCGGTAAGGCGAATTTCAGTGCATCACCGTTGCCAGAAGTGTTGATTCCGATGGGTGACCGGAATGCACCGTTCACCCTGCAAACGTTACGTTCACACGACCAATATAACACCACCATTTACGGCCTTGATGACCGTTACCGTGGCGTTTACGGTCAGCGTGAGGTGCTGTTTATCCACCCGCAGGATCTGGCGGATCTCGGCCTGCAAGACGGCGAACTGGTAGAAATCGAAACGCTGTGGAATGACGGTGTTGAGCGTAAAGTCACAGGTTTCAAACTGGTCAGCTATGATATTCCACGCGGTAACCTGGCGGCCTATTATCCGGAAACCAACCCGCTGGTGCCGATGTCCAGTTTTGGTGATCAGACCCACACCCCGACCTCGAAAGCTGTGCCGGTGACTATCCGTCGCTGCCAACCAAAAGTTGACCTGCAACGTATCGCATAAGTGTTACTTGCGAGACATCGCGCAAATCTCCCCTTTCGCTTCAGGGTTATGAGGCGAAAGGGGCAGATGCTGCTTGCCCGAAGGGGCCAGATCGCGTAAAACTGTCTGCCGCTAATCGAGCCACATTAACCCCCAATTCTCTGGACGATATGTTTCAAGATAACCCGCTGCTCGCGCAGCTAAAACAGCAACTTCACTCTCAGACTCCACGTGTTGAAGGCATCGTGAAAGGCACTGAGAAAGGCTTTGGCTTTCTTGAAGTAGAGGGTCAAAAAAGCTATTTCATTCCCCCTCCGTACATGAAAAAAGTCATGCACGGGGATCGCGTTATCGCTTCACTGCAAACCGAAAAAGAGCGTGAAGTCGTCCAGCCGGAAAAGTTGGTTGAACCTTTTCTCAGCCGTTTTGTTGGCCGTGTAACGAAGAAAGATGACCGCCTTTCTGTCATTCCTGATCATCCTTTATTACGTGATGCTATTCAGTGCCGCGTTGCCCGCAATATCAATCATGAAGTGAGCGACGGTGACTGGTGTGTGGCTGAGATGCGCCGCCACCCGCTGAAAGAAGGCGACCACAGTTTCCAGGCTGAAATCACCGAATGGATCACGACCGGGGCCGACGAACTTGCGCCGTGGTGGGTGACGCTGGCCCGTCATAACCTCGAACGTGAAGCGCCAAAAACGGATATTGCCGAACTGCGCGATGAAGGTCTGACCCGCGAAGACCTGACTGCCCTGCCATTTGTCACTATTGACAGCGGCAGTACGCAGGACATGGATGACGCACTGTATGTTAAAGACAACGGTGACGGCACCCTGCAAATGACTGTCGCGATTGCTGACCCGACGGCTTACGTCAGCGAAGGCAGCGATCTGGACAATATTGCGAAAAAACGCGCCTTCACCAACTATTTGCCAGGCTTCAACATCCCGATGCTGCCGCGCGAATTGTCCGATGATATCTGTTCACTGTGGCCGGACGTCAGCCGTCCGGTTCTGGCGTGTTCTGTTACCGTGGGCACTGATGGCTCACTGGGCAGCGACATTCGCTTCTTCGCCGCGACTATCGAATCAAAAGCCAAGCTGGCGTACGACGACGTGTCTGACTGGCTGGAAGCGGATGAGAAAAGCGAATGGCAACCGGCCAGCGATGTGATTGCCTCCCAGATCCGCCTGCTGAAACGCGTCTGTGACGTGCGCAGTGCATGGCGTACCGAGCATGCACTGGTGTTCAAAGATCGTCCTGATTACCGCTTCGTGCTGGGTGAGAAAGGCAATGTACTGGAAATCATCGCTGAGCATCGCCGCATTGCCAACCGCATTGTTGAAGAATCGATGATTGCCGCCAACGTCTGTGCAGCGATTGCCCTGCGTGACAGCCTCGGTTTCGGCGTTTACAACGTGCATACCGGTTTTGACCCGTTACTGGTTGAAAACGCAATCACCGTGTTGCAGGCCAATGACGTTGAGGCTAATGCTGAAGAACTGCTGACCCTGCCAGGTTTCTGCGCACTGCGTCGCAAGCTTGATGCTTTACCCACGCAGTTCCTTGACAGCCGCATCCGCCGTTTCCAGACCTTTGCGGAAATCAGCACCACACCAGGGCCGCACTTCGGTCTGGGCCTGGAAGCTTACGCCACCTGGACATCACCTATCCGTAAATACGGCGATATGGTGAACCACCGTTTGCTGAAAGCGATGATCCTGCAACAGTCTGCTGAAAAACCTCAGGATGACATGACCCTTCAGTTGGCAGAACGTCGCCGTGCTAACCGCATGGCCGAACGTGACGTCGGTGACTGGCTGTATGCCCGTTATCTGGAAGATAAAGTCGGTACTGAGGTTAAGTTCAGCGCCGAGATCATCGATGTCACGCGCGGCGGCCTGCGTGTCCGTCTGCAAGATATCGGTGCCGTAGCATTTATCCCGGCTCCGTTCCTGCACAGTGTGCGTGATGAGCTGGTCTGCAGCGCAGAGACGGGCACCGTGCTGATCAAAGGTGAAGTGGCCTATCGTCAGAGTGACATCATTGATGTGAACATTGCGGAAGTCCGCATGGAAAACCGGAATGTGATTGCCAAACCGGCAGTTTAAGGTTTCGCTTTCAGCGAAGATAAAAAACCGGTCATTTGACCGGTTTTTTTATGTCCTAAAGAGGCCGTGCTGAGAAAGTGCTCTGTTCGCTCCTCCCCCTTCGCAGGGAGCCAGCCCGTTATCTCAGATCTGATAGTCAATCACCGGTTCGCCGCCCGTTGCAAACACCTTCTCTTTAATCTCATTGACCGACAGCCCCGGATTACATAACTCGATAAATCGCCAGACGTAGTTTCTCTGCAACTGGGCTTTCTTCAGCCCCAGCCAGACCGTATTGGCTTCAAATAAATGTTCCGCGTTGATCAACTGAAGACCGGTATCACGGTTGGCTTCAAATGCTTTATCAGCCAGGATCCCCACGCCCAGTCCCAGTTCGACGTATGTCTTAATCACATCAGAATCCTGCGCACTCAGCACGATATCAGCGGTCAGTGCGGCACGGCTGAAAGCCTCATCAAGACGGGAACGTCCGGTGATACCCTGACGATAGGTGATCAAAGGCTGTTCGCTCAGATGCTGTAACGTCAGCGGGTGTTGCAGCGTCAGCGGATGCCCCTGCGGTACCACGATGGCATGATGCCAGCGGTAATAAGGAAATGCGGCGACTGACGGATCATTCATCAGCCTTTCACTGGCGATGGCCACATCCGCCTGCCCGCTGAGCAACATTGCCAGCACTTCCTGTGGTGAACCCTGATGTAACTCGAGACGGACCCCCGGATAAATGGCACGGAAGGCTTTGATAACTTTAGGCAAACTGTAACGTGCCTGAGTGTGAGTGGTGGCGATGGTCAGCACACCCGCGTCTTCTTTGGAGAAAACATCCGCCAGACGCCGGATATTCTGCGCCTCGTTAAGAATTCTCTCGGCGACTGCCAGCAACTCTTTACCCGGCTCAGTCAGCCCCAGTAAGCGCTTTCCACGACGGATAAATATCTCAACGCCCAGTTCATCTTCCAGCTCGCGGATATGACGGCTGACACCTGACTGCGACGTGAACAGCATGTTCGATACTTCTGTCAGGTTGTAATTGCATCGCGCTGATTCCCGTATAATTTTGAGTTGTTGAAAGTTCACCGCAGTCTGCCTCTTTGCTTGCCGAAAACCCTATTGTTACGATCTGTTGCTATGCCAGACAAATAAGAAAAAGCGGTTACTTATGCTTTTTACGACTATAGGAGACAGGCGATGATTTTTGACGATCGTAAAAAACGCCGGTAACCGGCGTTTTCAGGTTTTAAAACCTCTCAGCAACATGCTAACAATCCGCAGATTACTCTGGCACCGGCGTCATGACCGGTTTCCCGCTAAAATGAGCCTCAAGGTTTGCCAGAACCAGTGTCAGCATGTTTTCGACGGATTCCGGCGAACGGCCTGCAACATGTGGCGTGAGCACCAGATTATCCAGCGTGAACATTTCCGGCGGCACCTGCGGCTCACCGTCCACCACATCCAGCGCGGCACCGGCGATGGCATTATTGTGCAGGCTGGCAATCAGTGCGGCACTGTCCACCACGCTTCCCCGCGCGATATTAATCAAAAAGCCTTCAGGCCCCAGCGCATGAAGCACCGCAGCGTCCACCAGCCTGACGGTGTTTTTGCCGCCCGGCGTCGCCACCACCAGATAATCAGCCCATTCAGCCAGATCCGTGGTCGTGAGGAAATAACGGTACGGGCTGTCTTCCTGTTGCCGCCGGTTGTGATACCCAATCTCCATATCAAATCCGCCTGATGCGCGGCGGGCAATCAATGCACCGATGTTACCCAGGCCGATAATACCCAGACGTTTACCCGCCATTCCCGGTGTATTCCAGCGCGTTTTTTTCCATTCCCCCGTGCGTACGGCGGCATCAAATTGGGGAATTCTTCGGGTAATAGCCAGCATCAGGGCCAGCGTATGGTCCGCCACTGAGGCGTTATTGGTGCCGGGGCCATTGGTGACATGAATACCCCGTTGTCTTGCTGCGGCGACATCAATATGTTCAAAGCCCACTCCCTGCGCACAAATGATTTCCAGTGCCGGTAACACCTCCATTTCCGTTGCGCTTAATCCGATGCTGCCAATGGTTAATACCCCGCGGATTTGCCGGGCGATCTGCGGATCAAGGTTTGCGCGCTGTTCAGGCGAGGTCGCAAAATAAAGGCAAAAACCGGCGGCCTCAAAACGGCCAGGATAGCCAGCATCAAGTTC
This sequence comes from Rahnella perminowiae, assembly GCF_019049695.1. Lineage (NCBI taxonomy): Bacteria > Pseudomonadati > Pseudomonadota > Gammaproteobacteria > Enterobacterales > Yersiniaceae > Rahnella > Rahnella perminowiae. The sequence goes on along the minus strand of NZ_JAFMOT010000187.1, from coordinate 99,991 downwards.
AATATGGCTGAGCAACGCAATGGTCATGGAGTTTCCTCGGGATAATGTCAGTCAATCACTAGCAGGCTAGCTTTTTCGCTTTCACTATCAACGATGCGCTTTCCCTTGTACAGCTTTTCGGCGGTTTACAGGAGAAGTTACCAAGTCCGGTCTACACTGCTTGTTATCGTCTGCATGCACGCAGTCGACCCCTTCGGCAATTTTTGTCAGATTTCCCTGAAACGGAGTGACGTCAAGTATGGCAAAGGCCCGATCCAGCAAGAAGATAAGTAAGCCTGTTGTAACAACGGAAGAAACCCGCACCATTCCGGCACATTTACAGGTTGATATTGCAGTAGATGAGTTTGGCGTGCGGATTATTGAGCCTTACAGTGATGGTGAGATTGTTCGCAGTTTCGATTCCGGGCACACCACACGGGTACGCGAAGGATTGCCGGTGCCACTGGGTGCGACCTGGGACGGACTGGGCGTCAATTTCGCGCTGTTTTCAGCTAACGCCACCAAGGTTGAGCTGTGTCTTTTTAACGAAGACGGTGAGCAATACGATGTCATCGAACTTCCGGAATATACCGATGAAGTCTGGCACGGTTATCTGCCGGATGCCCGTCCCGGCCTGCTGTATGCCTATCGCGTACACGGCCCCTATGCGCCGCACGATGGCCACCGGTTTAATCCCGCCAAGTTACTGCTCGACCCTTACGCCAAACAGATTGTCGGCGAACTGAAATGGGACGATGCGCTGTTCGCCTATGACCTGCAAAGCCCGAAGAAAGATTTGCACATTGATAATACTGACAGCGCCGCGTTTTTGCCTAAATGCCGGGTGATTGATCCCGCATTCTCGTGGGCCCGTTCCCGAAAAAGACACATTCCCTGGGAAAAAACTCTGATTTATGAGACGCATGTCCGCGGTTATACCATGCGCCATCCGGCAGTACCCGAGCATCTGCGCGGCACGTTTTCCGGCATGAGCACGCCACATATCGTGGACTATATCCGTTCTCTCGGCGTCACGTCTGTCGAGCTGATGCCTGTTCATGCTTTTACCGATGACCGGCATTTGCAGGATAATGGTCTGCATAATTTCTGGGGCTATAACACGCTGAGTTTCTTTGCGCCGCATCCGCAATATATGGCGACGCAAACCGTTAATGAGTTCAAACAGATGATTGCCACCCTGCATGCCGCAGGCATTGAGGTTATTCTGGATGTCGTTTATAACCACACCGCCGAAGGTAACGAGCTGGGTCCGACGCTGTCTTTCAAAGGTATCGACAACGCCAGCTATTACCGGCTGATGCCGGACAATAAGCGTTATTACATAAACGATACCGGTACCGGCAATACGCTCAATCTCAGCCATCCCCGCGTATTACAGATGGTCACCGACTCGCTGCGATACTGGGCAACTGAAATGCAGGTCGATGGTTTTCGCTTTGATCTGGCAACCATCCTCGGACGTGAAAGCTATGGTTTTGATGAGGGCTGCGGCTTTCTCGACACCTGCCGCCAGGATCCTATCCTCAGCCAATGTAAACTGATCGCCGAACCCTGGGATTGTGGCCCCGGCGGATATCAGGTGGGCGGCTTCCCGCCAGGCTGGATGGAATGGAACGACCGGTTCCGTGACACGGTGCGTAAATTCTGGCGTGGCGATGAAGGTCAGCTGGCGCAGTTTGTTACACGACTTTCCGGTTCAGCAGACTTGTTTAATCACCGGGGCCGCAAGCCTTATGCTTCCGTGAATTTCATTACTGCCCACGACGGTTTCACGCTCAATGACTGGGTGTCGTATGCCAATAAACACAACGAGGCAAATGGCGAAAACGGCGAAGATGGCAGCGATAACAACATTTCCGCGAACTATGGTGTGGAAGGCCCGACTGACGATCCGGCCATCAATGAACTGCGACAGCGGCAAATGCGCAATATGCTGGCGACGTTGTTGCTTTCTCAGGGGACGCCGATGCTGCTTGCGGGTGATGAGTTTGGCCGCTCGCAGAACGGCAATAACAACGCCTATTGTCAGGACACGGATATTGCCTGGGTAAACTGGGATATTGGAGACAAAGGCAAGGCGCTGTTGCTATTCACCTACCGGCTCATTGCTTTGCGTAAACGCTTCCCGATATTGCACCGGGGACGCTTCCTGACTGGCGCGCTGCATGAAAAACTGGGAGTGAAGGATGTGAGCTGGTTCCAGCCACAGGGGCAGGAAATGTCCGATGCAGCCTGGAAAGATCCTCATGCCAAATGCATTGCGATGTTGCTCGATGGCCGTGCCCAGCCGACCGGTCTGGTGCGGCAGGGCTCGCTAAGCACGGTACTGCTACTGTTCAACGCGTCACATGAAGACGTGGTGTTCACGTTGCCTTCGGTGGCGCATGGTGAAAGCTGGCGACATATTTTCGATACCTTCCAGCCGGATGACATCAACGAGCATAACTTTGAATTTGGCCGCGAGTACATCTGCACGTCCCGCACTGTGGTGTTATTCGAGCTGCTCAGCACCGCGAAACACTAAGGTTTTGGCGCGGCTTCAGATTAATAAGCATCTGAAGCCGCGCCTGCCGCCCTGCTGCATAAAGTCACAGTCATGCCTTCAGACAGCCCTGTCCCGCCGGGCTTTGCATCCAAACGGCACCGTGAGCCTTAACCTATTCCGGGTCTTTCAGATAGGCTTTGAATTGCTCAGACATGTAGCTTTTAAACGTGTCGCCGTCTTTGGTGATGAGGTACACCGCCAGATGTTGTTGCTCTGCCAGCGCCAGCGCTTTACGGGTCCCCAACACCATCAGGCCAGTATCCCAGCCGTCCGCTTCCAGCGCCGTCGGCGCAATCACTGTCGCCGATACCAGTTTGTGCGTGATCGGCGAACCGGTCGCCGGATCAATGATGTGCGAGAGACGTTTGCCATTGAGTTCGTAATAATTACGATAACTGCCGGAGGTGCTGATCCCCATGCCCTGTAAATCAACAATCGCCTGTACCGCCGTTTCTTTATCAGTTGGTTTCTGAATTGCCACCTGCCAGGGTTTGCCCTGCGCGTTATGCCCGCGGGAAACCACCGCGCCACCAACTGACACCAGATAATTGCTGATGCCGTTACCTTCTATTAAACGTGCCAGATGATCAGTCGCGTAGCCTTCGCCCACGGTCGAGAGATCAACATACATACCGGCTAAATCTTTTTGAAGGTACTGTCCGTCACTTTGCTGGATCACTTTAAGATGCTGTAAACCGGTGCGGGCGCGGGCGGCATCGATTTGTTCCGGCGTCGGGATTTTTACCGGTTGTTTGTCCGGCCCGAATCCCCACAGATTCACCAGCGGGCCGACAGTGATATCCATCGCGCCGCCAGTGAGCCGGCCAATCCGGAGGGAGGTGACAACCGCATCCGCCATCCCCTGACTGACGGGCTGCGGCACGTTGCCCTGATATTGATTAAAACGCGACAGTACAGAGTCATCTTTGTAAGTCGACAACTGGTGATCATCTTCCTTGAGCTGCATTTCAATTTGTTCACGCAGCGCCGGTTCCCGGTTTTTATCCACGCCAGCCAGACTGACACGGTAAAACGTACCCATCGTTTTGCCCTCAATCACCAGTGGCTCAGGAACATTGCGATCGCAGGCAGATAAAAGGCTGACGCCGCACAACACAAGTGTACAGCGCAGGTAAACCGGTTTTAAGAACATGGATATAACTCGATTAGGTGCCCGTCACCGGGCATGAAAAGTATCAGGACAGTAAAGGGTAATGCTTAAACCACGACACAACGGACACCCCGATGACCGGTCGCGCCATAAAAATTACCGGCTGCGTTTTGCATGGCGCTCCCAGTTCTCCTGTTTTGCCTGCGCGGTTTTCTTCAACGCGACATAACAGGCACCGGCTCCGCCGTCTTTCTGAACAGCAACGCAAAACGCCTGCACGTCGTCGAGCTGCTGCAGCCATTTGGCAATATAACTGCGTACAATATTTGCATGGCTTTCATCTTCCCGACCACGCCCGTGAATGATCAGCAAAGTGCGTAAATTTTCAGCCTGCGCCTGACAGAAAAAAGTGAAAAGTTCCTGACGGCACTGCTCTACTGGCTTGCGCAGCAGGTTCAGGCTGGCTTCCAGCGGATATTTCCCCTGCCGGAGTTTATCCAGCACTCCCTGTTGCACACCGTCGTGTTTGTATTCGAGAGGCTCATCGCAAGGCTGAATATTCAGAAAACCGGTAGTCAGCGGATTCTCACGCACTTCTGACACCGTATCTGCACTCACCTTATGCCCGGAAGCGGAGTTTTTGAGGTAGACCACCCGTTTATCCGACGCCAGTGGCTGTACACCTGCCATCTCCTGACTGAATAAATCATCATCTTCGCTCATCTGATTACCTCTTTTTCAGCGGTGGAACTGCCCCAAATTATCGCCATAAACCCGCTGCGGGTAAAGCCGCATGCCAGTGGAACTGCGCCGGTAAAAATTCCGGAAATGGCCTGACAACCGTTAAAACTCATTTTTATATCTATACTTAGCTGCTGGGGAAGAAGTAAACCATTGAGCTTACGCTGACATTCCCTGCCCCAATTGAGGAGAAAAGATGCCTTACCTTGATGATCCCTTGATTATTTTCACTGACCTGGATGGCTCATTGCTTGACCATCATGATTACAGTTGGCAACCCGCGCAGCCCTGGCTGGATAAACTCTCGGCGGCACAGGTTCCGTTAATTTTGACGACCAGCAAAACGTCAGCCGAAGTGGCGGAATTGCAATCTGCCCTGAACCTGACACAACAGCCTTTTATTGCAGAAAATGGCGCAATCATTCACTTGCCGCCTGACTGGCGGGACGAAGCCGCCGTGCCATTTCACATTTCCGGCGCGGGTTATCCTGAGATCCGCCAGATTCTGGTGGCTCTGCGCCAGCGTTATGATTTCGAGTTTCGTGGCTTTGGTGATGTCACGGCCAGGCAGGTTGCCCTGTGGACCGGACTCACAGAGGAAGAGGCAGCACTGGCGATGCAGCGTGATGCATCTGAACCGCTGCTCTGGTTCGGTAATGATCTGGATTTCGCACGCCTGAAAAAATGTCTGATGCGCGAAGGCCTCTCACTGACACGCGGCGGGCGTTTCTGGCATGTGATGGGAACCGGCGCCGGTAAAGGTCAGGCGGTGCAATGGTTATCAGATCGCTATCAGCAAAAACGCGGTCAGCCGGTGATAAGCATGGGTCTGGGAGATGGTCCGAATGATTTATCAATGCTGGAAGCGGTGAATTATGCCGTGGTGATCAAAGGCCATCATGAGCATGAGATGCCGCTGCAGCGGGAGGATGTGGCACATATTTTCCGCACTGATGAGCCTGGCCCGCACGGCTGGAGTCAGGGGCTGAATCATTTTATTACCCTTCGTTGAGGGTAATACGTAAAAGGCAAATGATTTTATTAATAGATTGTTTTCACATTGTTTAACGTTTTGTGTTTACACAGAAGACTTCCAATAATTTTATCTATTCTAAAATTGGAGAATACCGTATGAGCGATTTTTATCAGGATGGTGTCATTACTAATTTCCATAATCTGACAAACCGTAAAGTTGAAGAACTCGAATACGATTTGCAGGTGTTCTCCGGCCGCCGTTCGATGGGATTAATATTACCGTCATTATTTTCCGAACTGGAAGGCCCGGCGCTGAGCCGTATCGTTGATGAGCTGACGAAAGTCCCCTATCTGGAAGAAATCGTTATTGGATTAGATCGCGCTGACCGCGATCAATTTTTATTTGCCCGCGAATTTTTCTCCCGACTGCCACAACGTCACCGCATTTTATGGAATGACGGTCCGCGCCTGACAGCACTGGATGAAGAGCTGAAGAAAGAAAATCTTTCGCCCAATGAACCCGGTAAAGGTCGTAATGTCTGGTTTTGTGTGGGCTATACGCTGGCCTCACGCCGCACCTCTGTCGTCGGGCTGCATGATTGTGACATTGTCACTTATAGCCGTGAGATGCTGGCGCGTCTGATGTATCCGGTGGCGAATCCGAACTTCCACTACGATTTTTGCAAAGGCTATTATGCCCGTGTGGCAGACGGAAAATTCAACGGTCGTGTCGGCCGCCTGCTGGTTTTCCCGTTACTGAAATCCCTGCAAATCGTTTACGGCCACTCTGATTTTCTTGAATATCTGCGTACTTTCCGTTATCCGCTTTCCGGTGAATTCGCGATGCGCACGCATGTTCTGAACGATTTACGTATTCCGAGTGACTGGGGGCTGGAAATTGGCGTGTTGTCAGAATTGCATCGAAATACGGCGACCAAACGTATTTGCCAGGTGGATATCGCCGACAATTACGATCATAAGCACCAGCCGATGTCAGAAGAAGATGCGTCAAATGGTTTACAGCGCATGAGTATTGATATTACCAAAGCGCTGTACCGAAAGATGGCAATTCTGGGTGTCAATATTACCAGTGAGTCTTTCCGGATACTGAAAGCCACTTATTACCGGAATGCGCTGGATATGATTGACGGATTTGAAAATGATGCGCGTATGAACGGTTTGTCTTTTGACCGTCACAGCGAGGAATCGGCAGTAGAATTGTTCTCGGGTGCGATCATGGAAGCGGGTCAGGCTTTTGTGGATACACCGAGCGAAAAACCCTTTATCCCCAGCTGGAGCCGCGTGCAATCAGCCTTCCCTGATATGCTTGACCGCATTCATGAAGCGGTTGAAAAAGATAACGAAGGCGACGTGTAACGCCGTTTCAAACGAATGACCACTGAACGTAAAAACGCTGCAATCGCAGCGTTTTTTATGGGTGAATCTCAGGGTTGTGTTATACGGCGTCTTTTTTTCCGGGGAAAAGTAAGCTGGCAATAATACCTAACGCCAGAACGCCCAGCACCACATAAAGGCTGGCTAATGCGCTGATTTCAATACCATGATGCCACAAGTGATTACTGGCGTTCAGCGCCAGTTTGGCAGCCACGAAGAACAGCAGGAAAATTACTGATTTCTCCAGATGCACCAGATATTTACGCAGCGCTTCCAGCACAAAATACATCGTACGCAGACCGAGAACGGCAAACATCATTGCGGAATACACAATCAGGGGTTCACGACTGACAGCGATCACCGCGGGCACGCTGTCAAAGGCAAACATCAGATCGGAAATTTCTACCACGGCGATGCACAGCAATAACGGCGTTGCATAGCGCATGCCCTTCTTCACGGTAAAACTGAATCCCTGATTTTCAGGCTTTGCCAGTTCAGCTTCTACCTGCTCACTGCTGACCAGAAAATGTGGCCCCACCAGTTTAGGAAATACCGGGAAGAAACGGCGCACCAGTCGGTTGGCAATATGATCAGAGTAATCATCAGTTTCCTCATCATCTTTCCCGGCGCGCATCATCAGAATAGCGGTCCAGAGAATGACCACCGCAAATACCATTTCTACCCAGGGCCCCAGTGCCAGCAAACCGGTACCAATCACCACGAAAATGCCGCGGAAAACAATCGCGCCAATCACCCCCCAGTAAAGAATGCGGTGACGATAGCCATCCGGTACTTTAAACCAGGCGAAAATGGCCATAATCACAAACAGGTTATCAATGGAAAGTACCTGTTCCAGTGCATAACCGGTGAGGAAAAGACTGGCGACTTCCTTCCCGTGGTGAATATATAAAAATCCGGCAAAACTCAGAGAAACAGCGATCCAGAATACGGTCCAGAGGGAGGCACTTATCAGGCCGATAGGCTTATGACTGCGGTGGGCAAAGATGTCGGTCAGCAATGCCGCAACGGCTACAACAATAAAAACGATCGTGGTTTCAAACGGAAACCCCAGAGAATCAGACTGCATTACACCTTTCCTAAAAGTAAACGAAAGCTAAACGAATTAAGGCATTGTAAGCGGTTGTGAGGTGAATGGGTATCAAAGTCGATCCGCCACGGCGTTTTATGCCATAATCCGGGGCGTTTTTTTGCTGCCAGGATTCAAAAAATCTGACCGATACCGCCCCCAGACGGATATTGAAGTTCACATTTCCTCTCTTAAATTGATTCATTCGACTTATTTTCTTAAATCTCAATATTCATTTGCTTAATAAATTGATCCCGCTTTTAAGCTCATTGATTCTCAATTAGCTTCAATTCTTCGTGCAGATCAAAATAATTAGAAAAAAAACCCGTTAAAAAACGGGGTTTTTTAACATTTCGCCCTTTTAGCACCTTACAGCCACTTATCACTCGCTGCAAAAGATGTTAAAATTGACCCATATCAATATTGCCAGAGTGACTCTTATGATCCCGGAAAAGCGTATTATTCGACGTATCCAGTCTGGTGGCTGTGCAATCCATTGTCAGGACTGTAGCATCAGCCAGCTTTGTATTCCTTTCACCCTGAACGAACATGAACTCGATCAGTTAGACAACATTATCGAAAGGAAAAAGCCGATCCAAAAAGGTCAGGCATTGTTTAAAGCCGGTGATGAACTGAAGTCTTTATATGCGATTCGTTCCGGCACCATTAAAAGTTACACCATCACTGAGCAAGGCGATGAGCAAATCACTGGCTTCCACCTCGCGGGCGATTTAGTGGGTTTTGATGCCATTGGTGGTTTACAGCATCCAAGTTTTGCACAAGCATTGGAAACGTCCATGGTTTGTGAAATTCCGTTTGAGACCCTCGACGATCTCTCAGGAAAAATGCCGAATCTGCGCCAGCAAATGATGCGTCTGATGAGCGGTGAGATTAAAGGCGACCAGGATATGATCCTGCTGTTGTCGAAGAAAAATGCGGAAGAAAGACTGGCTGCATTTATCTACAACCTCTCCCGCCGCTTTGCACAACGTGGTTTCTCACAGCGCGAATTCCGCCTGACCATGACCCGTGGCGACATCGGTAATTACCTCGGCCTGACCGTGGAAACCATCAGCCGTTTACTCGGCCGTTTCCAGAAATCAGAAATGTTGAGCGTAAAAGGTAAATATATCACCATTGAGAATCATGAAATGCTTTCTCAGTTAGCCGGTCAGTCGGCCCCGGTTTCTGCCTGATAATTGTGAATCGGATCTGCAAGCAATAATTTGTTGATCCGACTCAATTTCTCCTCTGTCCGATTGCTTAATCTTGGTTTACTCTGTACTTAATACACTGACCGCCGTTCTTTTACAGGTGTTAAGGAGTCCCCATGGCTAAGTATCAGAATTTACTGGTTGCTATAGACCCCAATCAGGATGACCAACCCGCACTGCGTCGTGCCGTTTATCTGGTGCAACGTAATGGCGGCCGTATTAAAGCCTTTCTGTCCATTTATGACTTCTCCTATGAGATGACCACTATGCTGTCGCCAGACGAACGGACCAGTATGCGACAAAGTGTGATCAGCGAACGGGAAGAATGGATTAAAGAACAGTGTCGGTATTATATCGAAGCGGGCATTCCCATTGATATCAAAGTTGTCTGGCATAACAAACCTTTCGAAGCCATTATTCAGGAAGTCGTTTCCTCACATCACGACTTGCTGTTAAAAATGGCCCATCAGCACGATCGCCTTGAGTCAGTTATTTTCACCCCGACAGACTGGAACTTGCTGCGTAAATGTCCGTGTCCGGTGTGGATGGTGAAAGACCAGCCGTGGCCGGAAGGTGGCAAAGCGGTTGTTGCCGTCAACCTTTCCAGCGAAGAGCCTTATCACGATCAGCTCAACATTAAGCTGGTGAAAGAAACTATTGAATTGGCGTCTCACGTTAACCAGACGGAAGTACATCTGGTGGGCGCTTATCCGGTTACCCCTATCAACATTGCTATCGAACTGCCCGATTTTGACCCGAGCGTGTATAACGATGCAATCCGCGGTCAGCATCTGATCGCGATGAAAGCATTGCGTCAAAAATTCCAGCTGGATGAGAAGTTCACGCATGTGGAAAAAGGTCTGCCCGAAGAAGTCATTCCTGACCTTGCAGAGCATTTGCAGGCGGGTGTCGTTGTTCTCGGCGCTATTGGCCGCACCGGCCTTTCCGCTGCATTTTTAGGTAACACAACCGAGCAGGTGATCGACCATCTGAAATGCGATTTGCTGGCAATCAAACCGGATGATTTCGAATGCCCTATTACGCCCGATGACGAAGAAGATGAAGACGAATAAAATCTGATTCATGCATAAATAAAGGCCAGTCGACTGACTGGCCTTTTTCATTACTGAGGGTGATTACAATGCACGCAGAATTTTCTCTACGCTTTCTTTGGCATCACCAAACAGCATTTGGGTATTTTCTTTGAAGAACAGCGGGTTCTGCACACCGGCATAACCGGTATTCATTGAACGTTTAAATACGATCACGTTCTGCGCTTTCCATACTTCCAGCACTGGCATACCCGCGATCGGACTGCGCGGATCTTCCTGTGCAGCCGGGTTCACGGTGTCATTGGCCCCGATAACCAGCACAACGTCGGTATCGCTGAAATCATCATTGATCTCATCCATTTCCAGCACGATGTCATACGGCACTTTTGCTTCGGCCAGCAATACGTTCATATGTCCCGGCAGTCGTCCTGCAACAGGGTGAATACCGAAACGCACCTTGATACCTTTTGCCCGTAATTTCGCGGTGATGTCATGTACCGGATACTGTGCCTGAGCAACTGCCATTCCGTAGCCAGGAGTAATGATCACTGAACTGGCGTTTTTGAGCATGTCAGCCACTTCTTCCGCGCTGGCTTCGTGATATTCACCCATCTCTTCAGCATCACCGGTAGAAGAACCATCAGTACCGAAACCGCCTGCAATCACGCTAATGAATGAACGGTTCATGGCTTTACACATGATATAGGAAAGGATCGCACCGGAAGACCCCACCAGCGCACCGGTGACGATCAGCAAGTCGTTGCTGAGCATGAAACCCGCTGCAGCCGCAGCCCAACCGGAATAGGAGTTCAGCATGGAAACCACAACCGGCATATCAGCGCCGCCGATTGAGGACACCAGATGCCAGCCAAACGCCAGTGCGATCACGGTCATGATCAGTAATGCGAGAACCTGAAGTCCGATGCTTTCAGTGCGAACAAACATCACCATCAGCAGGAAGGAAACAACCAGCGCCGCCAGATTCAGTTTATGACGGTGTGGCAACGCCAGCGGTTTGGAAGAGATAATCCCCCGCAGTTTGCCAAACGCCACAATCGATCCGGTAAAGGTCACTGCGCCGATGAAGATACCGAGAAACACTTCGGTCAGATGGATATTTTCCATCACGCCTTCCATCGGCACTGCACCATGATCCAGATAGCTGTTAAAGCCTACCAAAACTGCGGCCAGACCCACGAAGCTGTGCAATATCGCCACCAGCTCAGGCATTTCGGTCATTTCGACTTTTCGTGCCAGATAAACACCAATCGCACCGCCTATCACCATAGCAACGATGATCCAGCCAACATTGCCGGAGTCTGGCCCGAGGATAGTCGCGATTAACGCGATTGCCATCCCGGTAACACCGAAAATATTACCCTGCTTCGATGTCTCATGTTTCGACAGCCCCGCAAGGCTGCAAATAAACAAAATGGCGGCAACAATATATGCTGCTGTTACTAAACCCCCAGACATATGTTACCCCTTAGTTCTTACGAAACATCTTCAGCATGCGCTGAGTGACGGTGAATCCGCCGAAAATATTGATACTGGCAATCAGAACCGCGACGAAGGACAGGAAACTCACCCAACCGCCGTGGCCAATTTGCAGTACGGCACCGACCACGATAATCCCTGAGATGGCGTTAGTGACCGACATCAGCGGAGTATGCAGCGCATGACTGACATTCCACACCACGTAATAACCGACCACGCATGACAACGCGAACACGGTAAAGTGGGAAAGGAACTCTTTCGGAGCCACATTCGCCAGCCAGCCAAACAATACAATCGCTACCGCCATAATGATGAATTTGGTCCACGGCGACGCCGGTTTGGCTTCAACTTTGGCAACCGGTTCTGCGGCTTTCGCAGCCTGAGGCTGAGCAGATACCTGAATCGGCGGTGCAGGCCAGGTGACTTCACCGGATCTGACCACGGTTACGCCGCGCACAACGGTATCCTCGAAATCAATCTCAATTTCACCGTTCTTTTCTTTGCACAGCAGCTTCAACAGGTTAACCAGGTTGGTGCCGTAAAGCTGGGAAGATTGCGTAGGCAGACGACTTGGCAAGTCGGTATAGCCGATAATCTTCACGCCGTTTTCAGTGGTGGTAATTTTGTCGGCGACGGTCAGTTCACAGTTACCCCCGGTCTGAGCAGCCAGATCGACGATCACACTGCCCGGCTTCATGGATGCGACCATCTCCTGGGTAATGAGCTTCGGTGCCGGACGGCCAGGGATCAGCGCCGTCGTAACGATAATGTCCACTTCTTCGGCCTGCGCTGCAAACAGCGCCATTTCCGCTTTAATGAACGCTTCGGACATCACTTTGGCATAACCGTCACCGCTGCCCGCTTCTTCCTCGAAATCCAGCTCGAGGAATTCAGCTCCCATACTCTGGACTTGCTCTTTCACTTCAGGGCGGGTATCGAACGCACGGACGATAGCACCGAGGCTACCTGCCGCACCAATAGCAGCCAGACCGGCCACACCGGCGCCGATAATCATCACTTTTGCCGGAGGTACTTTACCCGCAGCGGTGATTTGCCCGGTAAAGAAACGGCCAAATTCGTGCGCCGCTTCAACGATCGCACGATAACCGGCGATGTTAGCCATGGAACTCAGGGCATCGAGGGATTGCGCACGGGAAATTCGTGGCACGGAATCCATAGCCATTGCGGTCACCTGGCGGTCGGCCAGTTTTTGGATCAGCTCAGGGTTTTGCGCAGGCCAGATAAAGCTGACTAACGTGGTGCCTGCCTGTAATTTATCGATTTCATCGTTTTCAGGCGCATTCACCTTCAACACGATATCGGATTGCCATACATCATCGCCACTGACGACCGTCGCCCCCGCTTGTTCATACGCAGAGTCTTCAAAGCTGGCTAACTTACCGGCCCCCTGTTCGATAGCGACCGTAAAGCCAAGCTTCAGCAACTGTTCCACCGTTTTCGGTGTAGCTGCGACCCTGGCTTCATTGGTCAACCGCTCTCTTGGTACACCAATACGCATAATTTATTCCCTTCACCCTTTTCATTGATGATTTTGTCATCGACATAACAAATCACGTACAAGCCTGTCGGTTAATAGCCGTCACCGAATTTTATTTTTTCAGGCTGGTTATAACCTACTGAATATCTAATCAATAATCTACGTATCACAGTGATAGACAGGTAATTAATAATAAAAAAATTGATATAGTCCGCAAACCTGCTGCAAACCTTGAGAACCAAGCCTTTAATCCACCTTATAACGCGCATAACGCCGGATCAATCACTCAGCTCCCCCTTCCTTAACCCGCTCATGGTGGGCATAGAAGTTAGAAAATAGTGAATAATTAACATTTATTTCACTACCTGGATTATTCAACAAACTTATATACGTTATGTGTAGTGAAAAAAGTAATGTGATATGTCGTACGTGCTCGCATTATTGCCATAAATTGCTGAGACACTCGGCATTGTTACATGCAATAATCGGCCGCTAACCTGTTACACATCAAAAATTCAGCACGTTTCAACATTACTGCGCAAGGTGAAAGGATTTTTATGAAGCTGACAAAAACGATCATCGCATCGGCCCTGTTTTCTGTTTCTGCGCTGTCTGCTGCACATGCCGCGCAGGAAATTAGCCCGCAGAAAGCAGCAGCCATCAAGCCTTTTGATCGCATTGTTATTACCGGGCGGTTCAACACGCTGGGCGACGCCGCTGACGCCGTTTCCCGCCGTGCCGATACGCTGGGTGCAGATTATTTTTATATTCAGGATACCAACAGCACTAACAATAGCGGCAACTGGCGCGTAGTTGCAGACATCTATAAAAAAGATGCGCCAGAAATCAGCAAAGATCCGCACTATCGTGTTATCAACGGGGTGGTTGAATTGCCTAAAGACGTTGCTTACGGCCTCGAACCTTTCGATACCGTCACAGTTAACGGTTTCTACCGCAGCCAGCCAGACGTCAATGATGCCATTACGAAAGCAGCGAAAGAAAAAGGGGCATATTCCTTCTTCATCGTTCGCCAGATTGATGCCAACAGCGGCGGCAATCAGTACATCACTGCATTTATTTACAAGAAAGATGCGCAAAAGCGTGTTGTCCAGTCTCCGGATGCTATCCCTGCTGATTCTGAAGCCGGTAAAGCAGCACTGGCAGCAGGCGGTGCAGCAGCAGCCAGGGTTGAGATCCCCGGCGTGGCTTCCTCTGGTAGCCCAAGCCGTGATGTCGGCCGTTTCTTTGAAACACAATCCTCAACCGGTCAGCGCTACACGGTGACTGCTACTAACGGTGCTAAGATTCAGGAAGTGAATGACGTGACCGCTGCTCAGATGGTTCCGTTTGATTCCACCACTTTCACCGGCCACTTCAACAGCACCACGGATGTTTCGCAAGAAGTCGCGAACCGTGCAGCGGCCAAAGGCGCCAAGTTCTACCACATTACCCGCCAGTGGCAGAACAAAAGCGGCGGCAACCTGACTGTGAGCGCAGACTTCTTCAAATAAGTCTGAATAACAGCAGCAAAAAGGCAGCCCCGGTGGCTGCCTTTTCTTTTTTTACCGCGAGAACCTTTCTGGTCAGATTAGCTTCCCCAGGTACGCTCCAGCACGTTCACCCAGTTTTTGTAGCAGATTTTTTCCAGCAGTTCCTTGCCGTAGCCCGCTTTGCGCAACGCTTCAACCAGCACCGGTAACCCGCGCACATCTTTTAAAAACGGCGCCATTGAAGCTCCGTCAAAGTCCGATCCCAATCCGACCCCGTCCTCACCCAGGTGTTCAAGCAGGTAATCCACGTGACGCACCATGATATCGGTGCCGGTATCATCGCTGCGCTTGCCATCTTCGCGCAGGAATGGCACCGCAAAGTTCAGCCCGACGAACCCCTGGCTTTCTCTGATTGCTCCCAGTTGTTGATCGGTCAGGTTACGTGACTGCGGGCAGATGCTGAATGCATTGGAATGGCTCGCCACCAGCGGCGCATCACTTAACTCAGCCACCTGCCAGAACCCTTTTTCGTTGAGATGAGAGAGATCAATCATGATGCGTTTCTGGTTACAGGCTTTCACCAGACGCACCCCCGCCTCCGTCAGCCCCGGCCCGGTATCCGGTGAGGTTTGATATTTAAACGGGACACCCTCACCGAAAATGTTAGGCCGGCTCCATACCGGCCCCAGAGAACGCAACCCCATGCTGTAAAGCACATCGAGATTATACAACTCCTCATCAATCGCCTCGGCGCCCTCAATATGCATAACCACTGCTAATGCATGATTATCCATTGACTGTCTGATCTCCTGCGCAGTGCGGCAAATTTTCACCTTCCCCTGCGACTGCGCTTCGATTCTCAGCAGGAATGCCATCATGCCAAATGTGACATCACGTGCAAAATCGAAAGAAGGCGTCGGGGAAAAATCAGGATGTTTTTGAGTACCTTCCGGCAGAAAACGCGTATCCACTGAACGATCCGGCACGCTATTTGCTAGATCAACATCAGGAGTCGGCACCCATGCTGCGAAAAGCCCGCCAGCAAAGCCTGCTTCACGACAGCGCGGCAGGTCCAGTTGCCCGCTGGCGGGTCCCTGAAGGAATGCACGCTCAGGATCCTGGCGATGTGCTGTCCAAAGCTGCAGCAACACATCGTTATGTCCATCAAAAACCGGCATTAATTCTTCAGTTCCGTGCGCTACGTTATTCATAAAAAGCTCTACCTTTGATTAAGCATGACTAAGACAACGGAGATTTGTTCGTGCGGGGTGCAGTAAGACCGTCATGCTGCACCAGCGTTGAACAAAGACAGTACGCTTCAAATGCGTTTTCGATATGAGATGTCGACGACGTGTTTTTCATTTAAGCCCGTTGCCCGGAATTAAGTCAAGGGTATGGCACTGTAATTTTTAATTTTACTTTTATATATCAATCTCATGGGAGTAGTTATGGTTACCAGGCGTCAATTTGTTACCGGTTTTTCCGCAATACCTGTGCTGTCCTACCTGAAGTTTGATGCCGTGTTTGCTGCCACTCCGGCATCAATACTGGTCATGGCCATCCAGCTCGACATCGTTACCAGCCTTGATCCGCATGAAAGCTTCGAATCCGTGGGCAGTGAAATTACCGGCAATATGTATCAGCAACTGGTGAAACCTAAACTGGCGTCCCCTGATGAAATCGAGGGTGATCTGGCTGTTTCATGGACCGCTTCTGACGATAAAAAAACCTTTACCTTCAAGCTGGATCCGAAAGCCAAATGGGCCGATGGCAAACCGGTCACCGCAGAAGACGCCGCTTTCTCCCTGCAACGCGTGGTAAAACTTGATAAAAGCCCGGCCTATATTATTAACCAGTTTGGTTACACTAAAGATAACGTCGAAAGCCTGATCACCGCCCCTGACGCCGAAACGCTGGTGATTAAAACCGCTGAACCGGCATCTGAATCTTTCCTGCTCTATTGCCTGACCGCCAACGTCGGCAGCATCGTGCAAAAATCTGCCTGTCTGGCGAATCAGACCGGAGATGATCTGGGTAACGGATGGCTGAAGAAAAACAGTGCCGGTTCAGGTGCGTTCAAACTGCGCGACTGGAAAGTCAGCGAATCTGTGATTCTGGAAAGCAACAAAAACAACCCGCACGCGGGCAAGATCCAGCGCATCATTATGCGTCATATCATTGACCCTTCCGCACAGTTGCTGATGCTGCAAAAAGGCGATGTGGATATCGCCCGTAACCTGACCACCGAGCAGTTACGTCCGCTGATCAACGACAAAAACTTCACGCTGGTACAAAAAGGTATCGCCGGTACCTTTATGCTGTCTGCCAATACCGCACATCCGAATCTGGCTAAACCGCAGGTCTGGCAGGCGATCAAATGGGCCATCGATTACGAGAATATCCAGCAGCATATCGTGCCGCTGACGCATAAAATCCATCAGAGCTTCCTGCCGGAAGGTTTCCCGGCGGCAGTGAATACCATCATGTACAAACGTGATGTGGCTAAAGCCAAAGCGTTGCTGGCCGAAGCCGGTTTCCCTAACGGTTTTGAAATTACATTAGATCACTACTCCGCCTCACCCTCTTCTGACATTGTGCAGGCATTGCAGTCAAACCTCGCGGAAGTCGGGATTAAAGTCACGCTGCTGGCAGCGGAAAGTCGCCAGGTTCTGACCAAAATGCGTGCGCGTCAGCAACAACTGGCGATGACCCAATGGGGCGCGGACTACTTTGACCCTAACTCTAACGCCGAAGCCTTCTGCAGCAATCCCGATAATACCGACAAAGCCAAGAGTCGCACACTGGCATGGCGCTGCAGCTGGCAGGATAAAGAAATTTCAGATCTCAGCACCAAAGCGCTGAAAGAATCGGATCCGGCCACCCGCATCAAACTGTATGAAGAATTGCAGACCAGACATATGGAAAACAGCCCGTTTGCCATCATGCTGCAACCGACCATGACCGCCGCCTGCCGCAACGTGATTTCCGGCGTGGTATTAACTGTAATGAGCACCAGCCCCTACGAGAAGGTTGTTAAAGCGTGAGCAAGAGACTCAAAGGATTTCTGAGTACCTGCATCAGCGTTTGTCTTACTTTGTTTGGTCTGTCGGTAGTGACTTTTTTCATTGGTCGCGTCATGCCGACGGACCCGGTTCTGGCTGCGGTTGGCGATAACGCCCCGCAGGCAGTCGTCGAACGGGTTCGTCATGAAATGGGGCTGGATCAGCCCCTCTGGTTGCAGTTTTTCCATTATCTCAGTCAGGTATTCCACGGTGATTTAGGGCGATCCGCCCTGACCTCCAATCTGGTCACTACGGACATCGCCCGGTTTTTCCCCGCCACGCTGGAGCTGGCCACAGCGGCGATCATTATCGCCGCCATTGTCGGTATTCCGCTGGGTGTCTGGGCTGCTACCCGTCAGGGAAGCTGGATTGATCAGACTATCCGCGTGGTCTGTCTGGCCGGTCACTCGCTGCCGGTTTTCGTGCTGGCCCTGCTCAGCCTGCTGATTTTCTACTCCGCGCTGGGTATCGCGCCGGGACCGGGGCGCCAGGACATCATCTATCAGGATATGATCCCACAGGTGACCGGTTTACTGACGGTCGATTCCCTGCTGGCGGGTGATATGGGCGCATTTTGGGACGCGCTCGCTCATATGGTGCAGCCGGTTCTGATCCTCGCGTATTTCAGCATGGCCTACATTACCCGCATGACCCGCACTTTTATGCTCAACGCGTTGGGCGGCGAATATGTGATCACCGCCCGCGCCAAAGGCCTCCCGGCGCGACGGGTTATCTGGAAACATGCATTCCCCACCGTCGGCGTACAACTGATCACCGTGCTGGCCCTGACGTACGCAGGTTTGCTGGAAGGTGCCGTGGTCACAGAAAACGTCTTCTCCTGGCCGGGTCTTGGACAATATCTCACCGTGTCGCTGATGAACGCGGATATGAATCCGGTGATCGGCTCAACGTTGCTGATTGGCGCGATTTATGTGCTGCTCAACCTGCTGGCTGACCTTCTCTACCGACTATTGGATCCCCGCGTAAAATGAGCACTCTTCCTGTCACACCTCAACCCCGCGCGGGCAGCCGCGCCTGGCTGCTGGCGGATACGCCGCACACCCGTACGCAAGCCGTCTGGGGCCGCCGTTACCGTATCTGGCTTGGCCTGCGTAAAAATCCTCTGGCAGTCACCGGCCTGTTCACCGTGCTGCTTGTCTTGCTGGTTTCCCTCTGCGCCCCCTGGCTGACCAGTTATGACCCAGGTGTACAAGACCTGGCGCACCGTCTGGCGAAACCCTCTTCCCTGCACTGGCTGGGCACCGATGAACTGGGCCGCGACACCCTGAGCCGCATTCTTTATGGTGGCCGGATTACGCTCGGTATGGTGATCGTGGTAGTCGCGATCGTCGCCCCGTTAGGCTTGCTGATCGGTTGCGTGGCGGGTTATGCCGGCGGTTTACTCGATCGCATCCTGATGCGCATCACCGACATCTTTCTGGCCTTCCCGCGCCTGATTCTGGCACTGGCCTTTGTAGCTGCGCTGAAACCCGGTATCGAAAGCGCCATTCTGGCTATCGCCCTCACGGCCTGGCCACCGTATGCCCGCCTTGCGCGCGCGGAAACCATGCAGGTGCGCGGCACGGATTACATTGCCGCCTGCCGTCTGACCGGTGCGACACCAGCCCGCATCGTGCTGCACCATATTATGCCGCTGTGTGTGCCGAGCCTGGTAGTGCGTATCACACTCGACATGAGTTCGATCATTATCACTGCCGCCAGTCTGGGCTTTTTAGGCATGGGCGCTCAGCCGCCATCACCGGAATGGGGCGCGATGATAGCCACTGCCCGCCGGTTCCTGTTCAGTGAATGGTGGGTACCGTTAATTCCGGCCATAGCCATTTTTGTGACCTCTCTGGCGTTTAACTTCCTCGGCGACGGGCTGCGTGACGTTCTCGATCCTAAGGAGCAATGATGCTGGTTGATATTAAAGACTTGCATATTACATTTCAGACCAATAGCGGCAGTTTCGACGCCGTTCGCGGCGTATCGCTGTCATTGGGCAAGGAGAAATTTGGGATCGTGGGCGAAAGTGGCTCCGGTAAATCCCTGACAGCACGTTGCCTGATGAACCTTCTGCCTTCCGCTGCAAAGTGCCGCGCCGAAACGCTGTCTTTCGACGGCATCGATCTGCGCAATGCCAGCGAAAAGCAAATGCGTCAGATCCGCGGCAAGCGCGTGGGTTTCATTTTGCAGGATCCGAAGTATTCATTGAATCCGGTGATGCCGATTGGTAAACAGGTGGCAGAAGCCTGGCAAACACATAAAGGAGGCTCGAAAAAACAGGCGATGAATGCCGCCATAGAACTGCTCGATCAGGTGCGTATCCGTGATCCGCACAAAGTCGCGGGCCGTTATGCACATGAAGTCTCCGGCGGCATGGGCCAGCGCGTGATGATTGCCATGATGCTGGCACCGGATCCGGAGCTGATGATTGCCGATGAACCGACCAGCGCACTGGATGCCACCGTGCAGGCTGAGATTTTGCGTCTGCTGGATGACCTGGTGTCCGGTCGTGGTATGGGGCTGATTCTGATCAGCCATGATTTACCTCTGGTGTCGAAATTCTGCGACCGCGTGGCCGTCATGTACGCCGGGCGTATTGTCGAAACGTTACAGGCGGGTGATTTGCTCAAAGCACAACATCCTTACACGCGCGGACTGCTGGAATGCCTGCCGTCGCTCAAACATCCGCGGGACAGACTGCCGGTGCTGGTACGTGACGAAGCATGGAAAACCTCATGACAGTAGAATCCCCCCCTTTAGATAACAGCAAAATTATCCTCAATAACCTGCGCATCGCGTTCGGCGATACCGAGGTGGTGAAAGGCGTGAGTTTCAGTGTCGCACCCGGCGAATGTTTCGGCATCGTAGGAGAAAGCGGTTCGGGCAAATCCACAATTTTGCGCGCGCTGGCAGGGTTAAATCAGGCATGGTCCGGTGGGATGACCATTGGCGGCGAAGACCAGGTGCCGGTGCGTCAGAAACGCTTTTTCCGCCGCGTACAGATGGTATTTCAGGATCCGTACGGCTCGCTGCACCCGCGCCAGACCATTGACCGCATCCTCAGCGAACCGTTGATCGTGCACGGGTTTCTGAATATCGAAAAACGCATAACTGATGCGCTGGCTGAAGTTGGCCTGCCACAGGCGGTGCGTTTTCGCTTCCCGCATCAGCTTTCCGGCGGCCAACGCCAGCGGGTCGCTATCGCGCGGGCGATGATTTCAGAACCGGAAATTTTACTGCTCGATGAACCGACCTCGGCGCTGGATGTTTCAGTGCAGGCTGAGATCCTCAATCTGCTAAGCGACCTGCGTGAGCGCCGCAAACTGACTTATATTCTGGTCAGTCACAATCTGGCTGTCGTAACGCATCTTTGCACCAGCATTGGCGTGATGATTGGTGGTGAAATGGTCGAACTTCTGAGCGCGGACGATTTACGGATGGGCAACGTCAGCCATCCGCATACCGCTGAGTTGCGATCGTTAAGTCTCAGTTTAGAGGAACCCGAATAAACCTTCCTGCACGGAAGGTTTATGGATTTCACGGGCGGCCCACTTTTTCACTGAAAGATAGTCAGGAGACATTAATGACATCCACCGCACAGTCTGCATTACAGTGGCAGGCGGCTGAAGAAACAGCAAAGCGTATCACCCGGAACTGGGATAAACCCGGTGAACCGGGGGGTGCAATCACCCTTTTCGACAGTAAAGCTCTCCGTGGTTTCGCGACCGGCGGACTGGCAAATCTCAGCACCTCAATACCTTTTAGTATCGATTCTGTTGTCCGCTATGCCTCAGTCACGAAACATATTTTTTCCACCCTGGCTTTGCTGAAAAGCCATGCCGGTCTTTCGGCGAGTGATACCCTCGGCCAATATTTACCGCAACTGAAAGCGCCGATGTCTCGGGTCACTATCGGGCAGGCGCTGGACATGACAGGCGGTTTGCCGGACGTGCGGGAAACCCTCTCTCTGCTGGGCATTTCGGTTTACAACGTCAGCGAAGCCGCTGCCATTATGGAATTTCTGGCGCAGGACGGCGCGCTGAACTTCAAGGCAGGTACTGAAATTTCCTACAGCAATACCGGTTACCGGCTGGTAGAGGAGATCCTCAAACAACAAGGCATTTTGTTTGAGGATCTGCTGCAAAAGCATATCGCGCAGCCGCTGGGTATCGTCTTTCATGCCCCGGAAACCTGGTTCGATATCGTCCCGGATCTGGTCCCCGGTTACTGGCAGGACACAACAGGCTGGAAAACAGCTGTCGCGGGTTTGCATTTGTCCGCATCCGGCAGCCTCACCGGCAGCCTGCGTTCGCTTTCAGTGTGGCTGCAAAGCCTGCTTTCACAAAGCGGACCCGGTGCGGGCGTACTGAAAACACTGACAGAACCACGCTATTTGCATGGCAATATTCCCTCCGCTTACGGACTGGGCATCACCTCGACACAAATCGGTGAACATAGGGTTTACGGCCACGGGGGTTCCCATGCCGGTTATAAAACCTATTTCCTGCTCCATCCTGAGCTTGACGCAGGCATTGCGCTGGTCTCTAACCGCGAAGACACCACGGCCTTTACCCACGCGCTGGACGTCATGTCGTCACTGTTAGCGACGCCGCTTCCGGCACGCAGTCATGCTTTGCCGGATGGCTTATATTCCAGCGCGGCTGAGCCTTACTGGTTGAAAGTGAGCAACGGCACTGCCAGTTATCTCGGTTCAGCGGATAATTTGTATCAGGGCGCGGATGTCGACGAAGCCATCACGCTTTCCGCGCATATGCCGATGCGTCTGCGCTGGAACGGCACCGCCATTCAGGGTGAGATCGGCCATGCACCACGTTATTTCACTCCCGTGGAACCCAACGATTGCCTGAAAATGGTACAGGGACGCTGGTATCATCCTCAATCGAAAGCCGCCTTTGATATTGAAGGCGATCGATTGCTTATCGGTGTCGGCACGTTACGCGCCAGTGGTCAGCTGACTTCGCTGGGTGCGGGACGTTTACTGGTGGAACTTCCTGACGGTCCGTGGAAGAAAAACTTCTGCCTGTATTTCCAGGGCTACACGGTAAAACTCATCTCCAACCGTAGCCGTGTATTGAATTTCCGCCGTGATGAGTGCCGCAGCACCTGGCATCCGGGAACATAACTTCTGTACAATCATCCTGCAGAACGCCCCCGGAGCACGTCTGGTGGCGTTTTTTTCATGCCAAGCTTGATTTATGTCTGCGCGATGCGGGCCTGAAAGGCGTAGGCTACTCTTTTTCCGGTGAAGGAGTACCGGGTTCATATCCATTTTTCTGTCAGGTGATTTACATCCTATGAATACTTCAGGAAGACGCCATATCAGGCCTTTCAGCGCACTGATAGACGCCTGTTTTCGTGAAAAATATACGCTTCAACGTTTACTCAACGATGCCATTGCCGGCGTCACTGTGGGGATCATCGCCATCCCGCTGGCAATGGCACTGGCAATTGCCAGCGGTGTACCGCCGCAATACGGGCTGTATACATCGGCCATTGCAGGGATTGTCATCGCTGTTTTCGGTGGCTCGCGCTTCAGTGTTTCGGGCCCGACGGCGGCGTTTGTTGTTATTCTTTACCCTGTGTCGCAACAGTTCGGCTTGTCCGGTTTATTGCTGGCTACGCTGATGTCAGGTTTCATGCTTCTTCTCATGGGGATGGCGCGTTTTGGCAGGCTGATTGAATACATCCCGCTACCTGTCACCCTCGGCTTCACCTCCGGTATTGCGATCACCATCGGTACCATGCAGTTCAAAGATTTCTTTGGTCTGACGATGGCGACAGTGCCGGAACATTATCTGAGTAAAGTGGCGGCGCTGGTAATGGCGCTGCCCACGCTGGATATTGGCGATGCCGCCACAGGCATTGTGACTCTTGGTATATTAATCTTCTGGCCAAAACTGGGATTGCGTGTGCCCGGCCATCTTCCGGCTTTGCTGGCTGGTTGTGCGGTGATGGCAATTTTCATGCAGGCAGGACACCCGATTGCCACCATAGGTTCACGCTTTCATTTCCTGCTGCCTGACGGTTCGCAGGGCAACGGTATTCCGTCAATTCTGCCGCAGTTCACCCTGCCGTGGACACAAAACGGCGGTGGGGGTCTGAGCTGGACGCTGGTGCAGGCGCTGTTACCAGCAGCGTTCTCAATGGCGATGCTGGGCGCGATTGAATCACTGCTGTGCGCCGTCGTGCTTGATGGCATGACCGGCAAAAAACACCATTCGGATAATGAACTGATCGGTCAGGGTATCGGCAATATGATCAGCCCCTTTTTTGGCGGCATCACCGCCACAGCGGCGATTGCACGTTCTGCGGCTAACGTTCGCGCGGGTGCAACCTCTCCGGTTTCTGCCATTATTCACTCGCTGCTGGTGATCCTCGCGCTGCTCATTCTGGCACCCCTGCTTTCCTGGCTGCCGCTGGCGGCGATGGCGGCGCTGTTGCTGATGGTGGCATGGAATATGAGCGAAGCGCATAAAGTGGTGGATTTACTGCGCCGCGCGCCAAAAGACGACATTCTGGTGATGCTGACCTGTATGAGCCTGACGGTACTGTTCGACATGGTGATCGCGATTACTGCGGGTATCGTGATGGCGTCGCTGCTGTTTATGCGCCGTATTGCCAAACTCACCCGCCTGACCGAAGTCCTGTCCGAAACTCCCGAAGATGCGCTGGTTCTGCGGATCAATGGCCCGCTGTTCTTTGCTGCGGCGGAACGTATCTTCAGTGAATTGCAGGTACGCAGTGAAGGTAAGAAAGTCATCGTTCTGGTGTGGGATCGTGTGGCCGTGCTCGATGCCGGTGGCGTCAGTGCATTACGCCATTTCATCAATACCCTGCCGCCGGGCACGGAACTGCGAATCGCAGAGATCCCTTTCCAGCCGCTGAAAACACTCGCCCGCGCGAGAATGCAACCGGTTGAAGGCAAGCTAAGTTTCCACAGCTCCTTACAGGATGCGTTATAACTCTGCGCGGTAAACGACAAAGGCGACCGGAGGTCGCCTTTGTTTTATCTGCACATTGTCAGTTATTTACTGGTATCGAGCGCCGGGAAGCTTTTCACCAGATCGTCGATGGCTTTCATCTGGACCAGGAAAGGTTCCAGTTTATCCAGCGGCAATGCTGACGGACCGTCACATTTTGCATGAGCCGGATCTTCATGAGCTTCAATGAACAGACCGGCGATGCCTACCGCCATACCTGCACGCGCCAGTTCAGCGACCTGAGCACGACGACCACCCGAAGCCGCACCGAACGGATCACGGGTTTGCAGTGCGTGCGTCACGTCGAAGATCACCGGATGGCCGCCAGTGGCATTGATCATCACATTCATGCCCAACATGTCGACAACCAGGTTGTCATAACCAAAGTTGCTGCCGCGATCGCACAAAATCACCTGATCGTTGCCGCCTTCTTTGAATTTATCGACGATGTTACCCATCTGTCCCGGACTGACGAACTGTGGTTTTTTCACATTAATTACTGCACCGGTTTTCGCCATCGCTTCAACCAGATCGGTCTGACGCGCCAGGAAGGCCGGTAACTGAATCACATCAACCACTTCAGATACAGGCTGTGCTTGCCAGGATTCATGCACGTCGGTGATGATTTTCACGCCGAATGCTTTTTTCAGCTCCTGGAAAATTTTCATGCCTTCATCCAGGCCCGGGCCACGGTAGGAATGAATAGATGAGCGGTTGGCTTTATCGAAAGACGCCTTGAATACGTAAGGAATGCCGAGTTTCTGCGTCACAGTGACGTAATGCTCACATACACGCATCGCCATATCGCGCGATTCGAGTACATTCATTCCGCCGAACAATACAAACGGCAGATCATTGGCGACTTTGATGTCCTGAATGCTAACCACTTTATGTTTCATGCTTTGGCCTTTTTAGTGATAAATCTTTCATCCGGAAGTTACATAACGGATTGTTCTGGAACGGCATTCCGGATGTGATGTAAGGTAAGTATAAATTAGTGCAACGTGACTTGCTTGTGCTCAATCGAATGGATTTGCACTTTAATCACCTCTGAAATCGGGTCTTCCGGGCACTGCTCAACAAAATAGTTAAGATCAGAGATCGCCACATGATCGCATTCCAGCTGGGCATAAATCAGCCCGCGATCGCGGATTTCATACGGATCTTCCGGATCGAACTGCAGTACCGTTTCACTGGCGCGCAGAGCCAGTTCAAACTGTTTTTCTTCCATCAGCGCGGCTTTCAGTGTATCGAGCATTTTGCGAACGATCAGCGTGTTTTCCGCTTCTTCCAGATCGTCATCTTCTATTTCCGCCATCACGCCCAGATTCCCTTTCAGCCACACACTGAGCATATGCTCGTTGAGTGTATCGCCGTTGATCGGATTCAGCAGCCACATTTCTTCGTCAAGCCAGTCGGCACGCAAGATAAGCTGAGTGGGGAAAATTACCGGCATCAGCGGCAAACTCAGTTCATGGGCAATGTGCAGAAAAATCACACCCAGTGAAACCGGTGTACCCTGGCGTGAGGACAGTACTTTGTCGATCCAGATAGCGTCAGACAGACGATAAACGCCCCCCGCGCCACCAAAACCCCAGGTGCGGTAAAACAGTTCAATCAACACTTCGAGCTGCTGATCCTGATCAAGCTCTTCGGGAACGACGCGGCGGGCTTCATCGACCAGTGCCTGCAACTGGTGGCGAACGTCGTCCGCATTGAAATCGAAACGCACGGCTTCCGTTACTTTGATCACGCCGGTACTGAGCCGGGCGGTGTTAAATTCAAAATCAGCAAGGGTACTCATAGTTATCCCATTAGCAGCGGTATTTTCGTCAGCGCCAGTTTAAGAATCAGATACAAGCAAGCGAGCGCCAGAATAAAGGCTAGCCAGCGGGTGTTCTGGCTAACAGGTCGCTTGCTCAGAGCCACAAAACCCAGCGCGATATAGATAATAACGCCAAAAATCTTTTCGGTCAGCCAGGTTCCCTGAGGGCTGAACGGATAAAAGTGTGTGATGAAGATAAGCGAAATACCACTTAATAACAGTAAAGTATCCACCATATGCGGAACGATCTTCACCCAGCGTTTCTGCATCATAGCAGAACCCGCCCATTTCCAAAAAAATCGTAAAACAAACAATACAATACTCAGGGTTACAGTGAACAGATGCAGATACTTGATCCAGACATATGCCATGGCCCGTTTCCTTTAAATTTACTTTTTTGGATTGATTTTCTTAGAATCCGCGTTAAGGGTGCCACTGTCCGAGGCTGACCCGATCGTTATCACCATAGTCTTTAATCGTCGCGATCTGCTGATAACCGGCATCGTGCAATAACGCCTGGACGTCAGCCGCCTGCTGCCAGCCATGTTCGAGCAGTAACCAGCCTCCCGGATGAAGATACGCGGGTGCAGCCTGAATAATATGCGCCAGATCAGCCAGACCGGCATTTCCTGCCACCAGCGCACTGGCGGGCTCAAAACGCACATCCCCTGCCGCCAGATGCGGATCGGCGGCATCGATGTACGGCGGATTACTGACTATCAGTGCGAAACGCTCACCGGCTACCGGTGAAAACCAGCTGCCGTGCAAAAAAAGCGTATTCAGGATATTT
This sequence comes from Rahnella perminowiae, assembly GCF_019049695.1. Lineage (NCBI taxonomy): Bacteria > Pseudomonadati > Pseudomonadota > Gammaproteobacteria > Enterobacterales > Yersiniaceae > Rahnella > Rahnella perminowiae. The sequence continues at coordinate 72,702 of NZ_JAFMOT010000187.1, read as the reverse complement.
AACTTCTGCGCGTTATGTCGCGCGAGCAGGACGGCATCCGGTTGCAGATCGACACCGGTCACCTTGCAGTCAGGGCGTTCGCTGGCCAGCGCCAGTGCAACCGCGCCGGTTCCTGTGCCGAGATCCAATATACTGACGGGTTCAGAAGGCAGACGGGCCAGTGCCTGTTCGACTAAGCATTCGGTATCAGGACGGGGAATCAATGTCGCGGGAGAGACTGACAGTGGCAACGACCAAAATTCACGCTCGCCGGTCAGATAAGCCACCGGTTCACCCTGCTCACGTCGCGCAAGCAAAGTATCCAGGCGTTGCAGTTGGTCGGCCGTCAGCGGTGTTTCACCAAAAGCTATAATAAAAGTTCTTGCCCGGCCGGTCACAAAGCCGAGCAAAATTTCAGCATCCCGCTTCGGGCTTTCACCCGCAGCAAGACGGCAGGCAGCCTCACGCAGCCAGGACTGAAAATCCATCAGTCCTGCTCAGATAACGCGGCGAGCTGATCGGCCTGATATTCCTGCACGATCGGCTGGATCAGACTGTCCAGTTTGCCTTCCATCACTTCATCCAGACGGTAAATGGTCAGATTGATGCGGTGATCAGTGACGCGCCCCTGGGGGAAGTTATAGGTACGGTTACGATCTGAACGGTCACCGCTGCCAAGCAGGTTGCGGCGCGTCGAGGCTTCTTCAGCCTGACGTTTTGCCACTTCTGCCGCGCGGATACGCGCGCCCAGCACAGACATCGCTTTGGCTTTGTTTTTGTGCTGTGAACGTTCGTCCTGACATTCCACCACGATACCGGTTGGAATATGCGTAATACGAATGGCGGAATCGGTGGTGTTAACATGCTGACCGCCAGCGCCCGATGAGCGGAAAGTATCAATACGCAAATCACCCGCGTTGATTTCCGGCAGTTCAGCTTCCGGTATTTCTGGCATGACTGCGACGGTACAGGCCGACGTATGAATGCGTCCCTGAGATTCCGTTTCCGGCACACGCTGGACGCGGTGGCCGCCTGACTCAAACTTGAACTGACCATAGACGCCATCACCACTGATTTTGGCGATCACTTCTTTATAGCCACCGTGCTCGCCTTCGCTGGCGCTCACAATTTCCACCCGCCAGCGGCGCGCTTCGGCGTAACGGCTGTACATACGGAATAAATCACCGGCAAAAATAGCCGCTTCATCACCGCCGGTTCCGGCGCGAATTTCCAGGAAGCAACCGCGCTCATCATCGGGATCTTTGGGTAATAACAGAAGCTGTAGTTTTTGTTCGAGTTCTTCGATAGTCGTTTTGCAGTCTTTGATTTCTTCCTGCGCCATTTCGCGCATCTCAGGATCATCGAGCATCATTTCAGCCGCTTCTAAATCGTCCTCCGCCTGACGCCAGGCAAGGAAACATTCAGAGACGGCGGTTAACTGAGAATACTCGCGGGAAAGACTGCGGAATTTATCTTGATCGGCGATAACGCCGGCATCGCCAAGCATCGCCTGCACTTCTTCGTGGCGCTCTTGTAACGCTTCCAGTTTGGCAACAATAGAAGGCTTCATGCGTGGTGTATAACCCTGTGAGAAAAGGAGAACTATTGCTGACCCAGCCCGAGGCTGTCGCGTAAAATTTGCAAACGCTCCACGTCACCGTCGCTGGCTGCCTGTTGCAATGAACGGGTTGGCGCGTGAATAAGACGGTTTGTCAATTGGTGAGCTAATTCATGGATCACCGCTTCGACGTCAGCGCCCTGCGCAATGGCGGCCAGAGCTTTGGCCTGTGCGTCGGCGCGAATGATATCAGCACGCGAGCGATAATCACGAATAATTTCAACGGCTCCCTGCGAACGCAGCCAGGCCATGAAATTGGAACTCTCCTGCTCAACGATGGTTTCCGCCTGAACAGCCGCGGCTTTACGTTGTGCAAGATTGTTTTGAATGATGCTGTGCAGGTCATCGACACTGTACAGATAGGCGTTAGGCAGCTTACCCACTTCCGGTTCAATATCGCGCGGAACGGCAATATCCACCATCAGCATGGGTTGGTTACGGCGGGCTTTTAACGCACGTTCCACCATGCCTTTCCCGATAATGGGCAGCGGACTGGCGGTAGAACTGATGATAATGTCGGCTTCCGCCAGACGGGAATCGATATCCTGCAGGCTGATCACTTGTGCATTCACTTCGGTCGCCAGCGCCTGCGCACGTTCACGCGTCCGGTTGGCAATCATCATATGACGCACATTATGCTGATGCAGATGACGCGCGACCAGTTCGATCGTTTCACCCGCACCGACCAGCAACACGCTCACATCAGAAAGGGATTCGAAAATTTGGCGTGCCAGCGTACAGGCAGCAAACGCGACAGAAACGGCGCTGGCACCGATATCGGTTTCCGTACGCACTCGCTTGGCCACGGAGAAGGATTTCTGGAACAAACGCTCCAGTTCACCGGAAACCGCCTGCCCGTTTTGTGATTCTGCGAAGGCTTTTTTGACCTGCCCGAGAATTTGCGGCTCGCCCAGTACCAGAGAGTCCAGCCCGCTGGCAACACGCATCAGGTGGCTGACCGCTTCATTATCATGATGCCAGTACAGGCTTTTGCGCACTTCATCTTCACTCAGATGATGGTAATCGCATAACCACTTCACCAGCTGTTCCTGCAGGTTTTCCTGCTGCTCAACACTCAGGTACAGCTCAGTGCGGTTGCAGGTAGACAACACGACGCCGCCCTGCACCAGCGGTTGCTGGAGCAGACTGGAGAGCGCCTGATCGAGGGTCTCGGGTGAGAATGTTACCCGTTCACGCAGAGACACCGGGGCGGTTTTGTGATTGATACCTAATGCAAGCAGGGTCATAGGGAGAGCGATTTTCGGCTTATACTTTATAATAGTATGGGTTTACGTCTGTTGCGCATTCTACAAGATGCGCGAGATCAATAAAAGGTGAACAGCATCTTCGGTTAAATATGATGTGGGTTTATGTCTGTCCTGGGTAAAAACCGCACAGATAGCGGCTTGCAGCATGATTTTTGGAATGTATCGCCCATGCTGTTATTCCTGTTATTTATTTGCATTCAGCGCAGCATTGCCCCCCAAGAATTTTCATCGCAATGCATCATCCAAAAAATAATTCGCCTGCACTTAAATTTGATGTTCCATCGTAAAAATAAGTTCCGTTTAATTGCTCAACCGTATCCATTCGTTATATCCATTCAATTTGAAGGGTTTTAAAATACTCTTGGTGGCTGTTGCAGGCAAGATTGTAAGGTTTGCTGACCCGCGTGTCGCGTGTCATGCCTTGAAAGATGTCATCTAAATTAAATCCTTTTACACATCAGCATTGTCCCAAAGTCTTTCAATCGCTGATCATCTGCGCAGGGTTGAGATCACCCGCCGCGCGGGCTGTGCTAAACTGACGCTCGCCACATTTGTCCTGGTAACTCATTTCGCCAAAGCACAAAGGATTTAATCGGTTATGCCAATGCGTAAAGCACATTTCGTTCGCCTTCTTCCTCTTGCAAGTTTAGTTCTTGCCGCCTGTTCCATAAATGCACCCAAAGGCCCGGCAACCAGCCCGACCTCTGCGCAATGGCGTGAGCATGAAGCTCAGGTTAAACAGCTTGAGCATTATCAGACCCGTGGCTCTTTCGCTTATCTTTCTGATAAGCAAAAAGTTTATGCGCGCTTCTTCTGGCAACAATATTCCCCGGACAGCTATCGTCTGTTGCTGACCAATCCGCTGGGCAGTACGGAAATGGAATTGAAAGTGCAAAGCGGGATTGCGCAGCTGACCAACAATGAAGGCAAGCATTACACCAGTGATAATCCGGATGACATGATCCAGAAGCTGACCGGTATGTCGATTCCGCTGGCTAATCTGCGTTTGTGGATGCTCGGTTTGCCAGGTGACGGCACCGATTTCACACTCGACAGCCAGTACCGCCTGTCACAAGTTAAGTTCACGCAGAACGGAAAACCGGGTACCGTGGTGTATCAGAGTTATGACGAAGATGCCAAACCGTCCCTCCCGCAACGTCTGGAAATGACCCAGGGCGAACAGCGTATCAAGCTCAAAATGGATAACTGGACGCTAAACTGATATGACGCAGCAATGGTGGCCTTCTCCGGCTAAACTCAATTTGTTTCTTTATATCACCGGACAGCGTCCGGATGGCTACCATAATCTGCAGACCCTGTTTCAGTTTGTAGATTACGGTGACAGCCTGAGTTTTAACGTCCGCGCCGACGGCGATATCGTGCTGGCCACACCTGTTGAAGGCGTGGCGGATGCAGACAATCTGGTGACACGTGCCGCACGTCTTCTGCAACAGCACACGGGCACGTCTCAGGGCGCAGACATTACATTGCAAAAACGTATTCCGATGGGGGGCGGTCTGGGGGGGGGGTCTTCCAATGCCGCCACCGTGCTGGTGGCACTGAATGCAATTTGGAACTGCGGCCTTTCCGATCCTCAACTGGCTCAAATAGGGGTGACGCTGGGCGCGGATGTGCCCGTCTTTGTGATGGGCCATGCTGCGTTTGCTGAAGGCATCGGCGAGATCTTACAGCCGGTCGAACCGGCAGAAAAATGGTATCTGATTGCACATCCGGGTGTCAGTATTCCGACGCCGGTGATTTTTGGTGATCCTGATCTGACCAGAAATACACCAAAACGCACTGTTAATGTGCTTTTGGACACGCCTTACGCAAATGATTGCGAACCGATTGCGAGAAAACGTTTTTACGAGGTTGAACAGCTACTTTCTTGGCTGTTAGAATACGCGCCGTCGCGACTGACCGGAACCGGTGCCTGTGTGTTTGCAGAATTCAACACCGAATCTGCCGCCCGTCATGTTTTAGATAAAACACCGTCGTGGAGTCGGGGTTTTGTCGCACAAGGTGTTAATGTATCGCCATTACACCGTTTTCGTGACGTCTGGTTGAGAACTGCGGGCAAAGCGTAGAGAGTCACAGAGATTTTGTGTCTGTTCTTTGCCAGCCAATTATTCAACAGATTTAAGTAGTAAGATTTAGAAGTATCGTGAGCATAATGCTTTGGTACCGCTCACCGCCCGGTGGTGCCAAAAGCCAATGTCTTCCCTGGACGCAAGCCTGAGGTTCTTCTCGTGCCTGATATGAAGCTTTTTGCTGGTAACGCCACCCCGGAACTAGCACAACGTATTGCCAACCGTTTATACACCAGCCTTGGTGACGCCGCCGTCAGTCGTTTCAGCGACGGCGAAGTAAGCGTGCAAATTAACGAAAATGTACGTGGCGGAGATATTTTCATTATCCAGTCCACCTGCGCGCCTACTAACGATAACCTGATGGAACTGGTGGTCATGGTTGATGCCTTACGCCGCGCCTCCGCTGGTCGTATCACCGCCGTTATCCCTTACTTCGGCTATGCACGTCAGGATCGCCGGGTGCGTTCTGCCCGTGTGCCTATTACCGCTAAAGTTGTGGCTGATTTTCTGTCCAGCGTTGGCGTTGACCGTGTTCTGACTGTAGACCTGCATGCAGAGCAAATTCAGGGTTTCTTCGATGTGCCTGTAGACAACGTTTTCGGCAGCCCTATCCTGCTCGAAGATATGCTGCAACAGAACCTGGAAAACCCGATTGTTGTTTCTCCGGACATCGGCGGTGTTGTCCGCGCCCGTGCCGTGGCAAAACTGCTGAACGACACTGATATGGCTATTATTGATAAACGTCGTCCACGCGCAAACGTTTCTCAGGTAATGCACATTATTGGTGATGTCGCCGGTCGTGACTGCGTACTGGTTGATGACATGATCGATACCGGTGGCACTCTGTGTAAAGCGGCTGAAGCACTGAAAGAACGCGGTGCTAAACGCGTGTTCGCGTATGCCACTCACCCGATCTTCTCCGGAAATGCAGTAGAAAACATCAAAAACTCCGTGATCGACGAAGTGATTGTATGTGACACCATCCCGCTGTCCGCAGAAATCCGTGCACTGAAAAAAGTACGTACCCTGACCCTGTCAGGCATGCTGGCTGAGGCTATCCGCCGCATCAGCAATGAAGAATCCATTTCTGCAATGTTCGAGCATTAATCATCATGCCCCTGTGTTCAGGGGGCATTTTGCTTTTGCAGAACCTGAAATGCAAAAACCGTTATCGCGAAAGCGACAACGGTTTTTTTATGACCCGGAACATCAGAACATTCTCTGATACACTCAGGAATGACGGTGTGATTTACCGTTCGTGCAGCGGGAATCGAAATGACGCACCCACCAGTACCTGTCTGCAACACGCTCTTGCCCACCGACTCTGGCACCGGCCAGCCATAAAATAGCACCGATAAAGATACTCCCAATGGCTCCGTGGGCCAGAAATTGCGGTAACCCCAGTTCAGGCATCTGATTCAGGATAGAATAACCAACACCACCGACCATTGTGAGCAAACCGAGTCCCATCAGGCCATTGCCGATTATTGTTGCGGTTTTACGTTTCATAAGTCACCTCCGGTTGTCGATAGTCTTAGCATCATTGCTGTCTTGTCTTTTCCTGCCTTTAACTATAGACGTCCCATCCGGTTCACTTTGCGGTCATGATCACAGACAGAGCATATTGAATGACAAATCTTTACGTTTTCCAGACAGATACGTTCGAAAGGTTAATAGTCAGCGCCATGAACTATTCAGTTTCTGATGCATCGGCAGGAATTAACGCTGCCAGGTGTTTGGCACAACCACCAGCGACAGGTAAACTAGCCCGCTACACCTCACCGGATTAAAGAAGCGAACATCGTGAGCAGCATTAAATTGATCGTTGGGCTGGCCAATCCCGGCGCAGAGTACGCCCAGACCCGCCATAACGCCGGCGCCTGGTACGTCGACCTTCTCGCCCGTCAGCACAATCAGCAACTGAAAGAAGAAAGTAAGTTTTTTGGTTACACCGCCCGACTGTCACTGGCAGGTCAGGATGTCCGGCTGCTGGTGCCGACCACCTTTATGAACCTCAGCGGTAAAGCAGTTCTGGCGATGGCTCAGTTTTATCGCATTGAGCCGGATGAAATTCTGGTGGCACATGATGAGCTGGATATCCCACCCGGTATGGCGAAAATCAAACTGGGTGGCGGCAATGGTGGTCATAACGGCCTGAAAGATATTCAGAGTAAATTCGGCAATAACCCGAACTTTTACCGTCTGCGTATCGGTATCGGTCATCCTGGCGATAAAAGTAAAGTGGTAGGATTTGTCCTGGGTAAGCCACCGGCCAGCGAACAGAAGCTAATCGACGATGCGATTGATGAATCACTGCGCTGTACTGAGTTGCTGATGAAAGAAGGTTTGGAAAAAACCATGCGTCGGTTACATACTTTTAAAGCAGAGCTTTAAACACCACTTTGCGATCAGTACTGACGATAACGGGCGCAAATGTTTGCGCCCGTTTTACTTTCCATTAATTTATCTAAAGTGGTTCGTCAAAACGCAGCAAACGTCCGGCATTGCCCAGCACCAGCAAGGTACTCAGATTATGCAGCAGTGCCGTAATCAGCACACCGCCTACGCCCAGTAAACCGGTGGCGGCAGCAGCCATCACTAACAACGTCCAGCCCAGCCCGATGAACACATTGATTTTTAGCGTTTTACGGCACGCCCGGCTCAGGCGGACACAGGTGCCGAGACGACGCAAATCACTGCCAATCAGCACCACATCGGCGGAGGCCAGCGCAATATCGCTACCGCCCGCACCCATCGCAATGCCGACAACGCCTGCTTTTAACGCCAGAGAATCATTTATGCCGTCACCGACCACCATCGGCCGGAATCCTTGCGCAATTTCCGCTGATACCTGATGCAGTTTATCTTCCGGTAAGGCCTGCGCGACCACATCACTGATGCCCAGCTCACTGGCAATACGCTCAGCAACACTGGCGCGGTCACCGGTTAGCAGAAGCTGTCGTTGCAGCCCCAACTGACGCAGTTCGGTTAAGGCGGTTAGCGCCTCAGGCCGTAAAGAATCTGACAGAAGTAACCAGCCGAGAAAACGCCCGTTTAGCGCCAGCCCGACCAGCGGTCCGTCATGCTCAGGTTCGGCAGTCACCGGGATAGCATTCCGGCTGAAAAATGCCGGACGCCCTAACAGGGCCTCGCCTTGCGCCGTTCGCGCACGCACCCCCATCCCCTGCTGTTCTGATATATCTTCCAGCGGCAAGTATTGTTCACGCGGCAGTAACTTCGCCAGCGCACGGCTGACCGGATGGCTGCTCGCGGCACCGAGACTGGCTGCCAGACAGAGCACAGCGTCAGAAGATTCCTGTCCGGCCAGAACCGTACGCTGCAAATGCAATTCACCGTGCGTCAGCGTGCCGGTTTTATCGACCACGATGGCATTCAGATCCGCCAGTTCCTCAAGAAATGCCGAGCTGCGGATCAGAATGCCGTGACGCGCGGCCACAGCGATACCGGCTATTGCCGTCGCGGGTGCGGAAAGCACCAGCGCGCAGGGGCATGCTGCCACCAGCACCGCCAGCATGGAATGGGCATCCTGCGTGACGAACCAGGTCGCGGCGGCAATCAGCAGAATAAGCATCAGGTATTGCCCGGCATAACGCTCAAGCAAACGGGTGATCGGCGGTTTGGCATGCTCCGCTTTTTGCATCAACGCGATCACTTTTCCGAGCGTAGCATCCGCACCGGTGCGCGTGACTTCAACGCAAAGCAATCCGTCGAGATTAATGGCACCGCCGAACACATCGTCACCCACGCGGGCTTCCTGTGGTACTGATTCTCCGGTGATCGGTGCGGTATCGAGGCTGGCGCTGCCCGTTAACACGCGGCCATCGGCGGGTAACCGGTCACCGGCGCGCACTTCAATCCGGTCACCGGTTCGCAACCGGTGGTTATCGATTTCCTCAATCTCACCGCCGGGCAACATCCGCCTGGCGCGGCTGCGGGTCAGATGGCTGAGTGCATTGATGGCTTCCTGCGAACCGATAACGCTGCGCTCTTCTAGAATATGACCCAAAATCATAATGCCCGGTAACAGTGCCGCGGTCATCAGATCACCCGTAGCCCAGGCCCCCAACATCGCCAGCGCAATCAGCTGATCGGTAACGCCATGCAGGCTGGGGCTGCGTAAACTGTACAGGGCCGAGCGCAGCACCGGAACCGCCACCAGCAGTGACGCCACACCAAATAAAATTTGCCCGATGTCACTTTGCTGCGCAAACAACCACTGCCAGATCCAGCCGCACAGCAACAGACCAAACGCCGCCATTGCCAGAAGTAACTGCACCGCCATGTTTCGTTGCTCATGACGCGTTAACAGCACACTTTTTGCCGGCGATGTTTGCGGTTCTTCAGAAGAAAAAGAAGTCACAGGAGCAATACCTCAGGGTTGAGATGATGGACGGTCTGGCCCCGGCAGGATCAGATGCGCGTCGTCATGGGGATCAACAGCCGTGACGCTGCCGGCATGAGCGAGGATCCCCGGCATCCGTTCACGCCATAAACGCCACAGCAATTCAGGCGAGTGGTCGTTAGCCAGTTGTACAATGGTTGCTGTATCCGTTGAGGCGCGCGCGATCTGCTCGCTGGCTTTGGCATGGGAAACCTGCACGGCACGATCTGCCGACTGAACCGCCTCCTGATGAACATGTGCGGCCTCGTTACGGGCAGTGGCGATGTTCTGTTCCGCTTGCTGGCTGGCCGTCAGTACGGCATTAAAGGCATCAACCGCCGCCGGTGGCAGTGAAGATTGCACATCAACGCGACGGACTTCGATCCCCGGGCTACTGCCCGCCGCCGTCAGCGCGGCAAGTTGCTGATTAATTGCCTGACGTAAATCACCACGCAGCCGCTCACGGCGTTCTGCAACAGAGTTGCCGTTACTCACCATTTCCGGCCGGGCGACCAGAATGGTATCCAGATCACGGGAAGCACAAATCGCGACCGCCGCATGCCCGGTTAAACGATCAAGCGCCGGTAATACATGTTCCCCTTGCAGGACAAACGCGACCGGATCGGTTATCACGTAATATACCTGCACATCCAGCTGAACCACGCCGGAATCACCGGTCAGTAAATACCCCGCACCTGCGACAGCATCATTTTTCTCACCGCCGGTATTGCTCCAGGCAGGCACAATATTCTCTCTGAGCAAAGCCGTAACGTGATGTTCGATCACCCGGTCGGCGGCAGGCAAAATTTCAACATGTTCCAGCGGTTCCGGCCACGCCAGCAACAACCCGGCCCCCGCCGTACGCGAAACAGCCCCGAAGCGCATCACCACCGCGCGCTTATCCGGTGCTATCTGCCGGACATTAGAGAACAGCCAGTTTGCGGCCGCAATCAGCGTCATGGCAAACAGCGCCAGGTAGGCCATACGCCCTGCCTGAAACCACGCATTTCCGTGAAAACGGGACAGCGGATTCATGGCGGCGTCCCGTTACTGGCGGCAGGTAATGACGGCGGGCCTTCCACCAGTTGCCGGAACGGTGCCGAATCAGTGCGCAATATCAGCTGAGTGCCCGGCGTGATCACGTTGTTGAGCGTGTCCAGCGATCGCAGCAGATCGTACAATTCGGGGTTACCGGCCCGGGCTTTGGCGTATATTGCCGTGCTCTCCAACTGCGCCTGCGCCTCAATATTGGCCGCGCTGACCAATGCATCGGCCTTAATCACGCGGGCATCGCGCTCAGCGGATGAGCGGATTTCTGCCGCCTGACGCTTGCCTTCAGCAGACCGCTCGGTGGCAATGGTTTCGCGTTCTGCCCGCATACGATCTACCGTGGCATCTAAGGTGACCGACGGCAATGTCAGGCGTTCAACGCCGACCTGCACCAGTTCGATGCCGTAGCTGTCAAGCAACTGACGGGCAATCTGATCATGCAAATGCTGTTCGAAGCCGGAAAGGCGGATTTTGCCGGCGTCTGTGTTCACCAGATCAGCCAGCGCAAAACCGCTGGTGGTGGTTTCCAGCGCCGAGCCGATAAAGGTGCGTATCTGCGCGGCGGCGATATCCGGCTGATTTTGTACCGCACGGATAAAACGCTGTACATGTTGGGAATCGTTTTTCACCTGCCAGACGGTATAAGCCTGCACGATGATTCGTAGCCCGTCACGCGTGCCGACATCCTGCAAGCCACTGGACGTTGTACGGATACGTAAATCCACCGGGATCGCCGTTTCCAGCGGCACCGGCAGATGCCACGCCAGCCCGGGTTGCAGCAGTACACGCACCGGATTACCAAAGCGCGTAATTACCATCGCCTCACCGGAACGCACCTGTACCAGACAGGCTGTGGCGGCAATCAGCGCCACCAGGACAACGGCAATCGTGACCCGCCGCCAGAGTCCGGGGGTTGCAGGCCCGGAATGATGATGATGGTGATGTCCGGCGCCGTGATGATGCCCACCATGTGCGTCATGATCATGTCCGTGGACTTCAGGTTGTGGGGAATCAGTCACCGGGTAGTCTCCGCTTTAACAGAATGCGCCGCTTTATCCGCTGCGGGCGTAAATGGCAGGGTAAAACTTCTCAGATCCAGCACCGGTGGCGTTCCGCCGCTGATACGATGATCGATAATCAACACCTTCGGATGCTGCTGCATTGCCAGCGTCAGCTGACTGAAATAACGCCCGGTCAGGAACGACTGCCCGCCGGCCTGATATGCCTGATTTTCTGCGTTGAAGCGCAGCGCCATGATCTGCGCCTGATCGCGATTTTCGTCATTTTTGGCGCTGGCGGCATCCAGCGCCAGACGGGCAAATTGCTGTGCCGCATTCAGTTGCTGTGCAGCTTGCCCTTTCTCACCGGCAATCGCGCTTTGCGCCAATATTTGTGCCGCCTGTACGCCATGATAAGCATCCGCCGCACCTGCAGGCGGATGGATAGATTCAATCACTGTGGCCAGCAATTCCACGCCACTGTTGAGATGATCAAGCTGACTCTGTACTTTCCGGCCAATGTCAGCGGCAAGGCGTGTCTGTTCGCTACCCAACAGACTGTCGAGTGTGCGCGAAGAAAAATCATGTACCAGTACCTGATTGGCGATACTGCGGATCAGCACCGGTATATTTGCGGTGTGATAAAGGCTTGCCATGGCAGCATCATCGTTCATGGCGACCCGGTATACGAAGCGCACGTCCATGTCCATGATTTGGAAACTTTGCCGGTCGTTCGCGGCGCTGGCGATAATTTGGGATTTGTCGCTGCTGTGGCCGGAGTCCCACAGACGGTTCGCACTTTCCGGCGCCGGACCTTCGGCGGTGTCAGCCACCGTGACGGATGCGAGCATCGCAGCGTCTTCTGACCCCGTGGTAAGTTCATGCACCTCACCGTTATCGACCAACAGCGTGCGGCCAAAAGGCCATGGCAGCCCGGCATGCAAACCCGGTTGCCTGACTGCCACCGGTTTACCGAAGGATTCATAGATCCCACGCTGGGTCAGTGGCACCTCGCTGATGCCCGTCAGCAGCCAGCCGGTCAGTAACAAAATTGCGGCCAGAGGTAACAGCGCACGGCGCATAAAATGAAATGCCCAAATCTGACGAAGATCGATACCAAAATGGTGATGCAGTTCGTTTTGCACAAACTGTAACGGACGCGGCGGCCAGCAAATTTGTGCAGCCAGCAGACTGCCCGCAATAAACTCAGGTTCTTTACCCTCCCGCAGCGGCGAAAACATCGCCATCAGCGCCCGCAGGACAAGCTCCAGCGCCACCAGTCCCGGTAACAATCCGGTAAGCATCAGCAGATGCACCGGCCACACCGAAGCACCATGGGCAAACATCAGCGCTAATGCACTCAGCAAAAAAACGCCAATCAGCATACGCAATATTGGCGCGAGTTTTGCCGCTTCCGGCCATTCCAGCGGGCTTTTAAGCGTCCAGTGACGCTCCAGAACCAGCACCGCAAAAGCGCAAAGAATGAATACCGTACCGGCAAAATACCCCGCAGCACCGGCGTCATTTGCCGGTAACGGTAATCGCCACAATAATGCGATAAGTAATAGTGCCGCTAACGCGGGAAATGCCTGAAAGAACACCTGCGCGTTGACATAACGTAAAACCGGGCGTATCCATGACCGGGACGCGAGGCGTTGAGAAAATCCGGAAGAGGTATGTGGTGTGATGGTTTCAGCCGCCATGTCAATGGCAGGCGCAAACTGTTGCTCACGCCAGCGACTGATGCGCCTCGCGCATTGCAGAGAGGCCGCACAAACCCACATCGCGGCCATGATATTGCCGGTCACCCACGGCCAGACCGATTCCGGTGATACCAGATAAAACATCAGCAATATCAGGTACATCAGGCTGCTGATCACCATGATGGCGTTCATCAGCCCGCTCAGCCAATGTGTGTGGGAGGCGGCTGACTGAAAGCGCAGTGGTTTACTGTTGTTATCAGTCCCGGATGCCTTATCTGTGCTCATGTCCGCTCCGGCAAAGGAAAAAAAACCGCAGAACAGGCCTGAAACCTGTTAATGCGAAATTGACCGGTCGTAACGGTATAACATTACAGAATTTTCAGCGATATGAATTTGGCCGTTTTTTTGCCACGAATTGTAAGCGTTTATCTTAAAAGTATGCGGACAGGCAGGCCTGCCCGCTGTCAGCAGTTTGACATCTGCGAGGCCAGGGAATAACACCCACAGACCTTCACCGGCGGCTCCGTTAATCTCTGCATTACTGACTAACGACAATCTGCCCGGAGAAATAAAAACGACCATATTGGCGGTAAAGTATTGCCTCTATTTCTTTATTAGGCTCTTTGCCATCTATGCGATATAAACCATAATTAGGATCAAGAAAATAAGTCAGACTCTCACTCATTCTTATAGCAGCGGTAACATGTGGATTCTCTTTTTGCCTGTGCATATCAACAGATATCATCACCCCTTGTTTCTTAGATGAGCATGCATTCTCAACATCCAGCCCTTTAATATCCCTGTAGTAAGTGAGCGGATATTCTCTGTAGTATAACCCCGGGATATGACGTTTAACTTCGTTTATACGTTGCTTTTTGTCTTTATAAGCCGCTAAAAATTTCAAATTAGGCTCTTTCCCCCCCGATAATATATAAGCAATACTTCTTTCCGTATAATGCGTCTGTTTTCTTGCTGAACGCTCAAATAAGACTTGCAGTGCTGCCTCATCAACATCTTTCGGGAAAACAGACTTTTGTAAGCATTTTTCAGCACTCCGCCCCATGGGGCTTTTTAAAACATCGCCAAGCCATGTCAGCACCATCCCCATACACACGCCTTCACTTCCAATCTTATCCGCATACCGAACATAAGCTGGCTCAATATTACTTATTAATTTATACATAGATCATCCTTAACTTCCCTTCCTTTTAAACGAGTTTAATCTGTTAACAGCGAAAGCTATCCACCACCCCGCTGAATGACCAGGATATAAAAACCATACACTTTTTATATAACAATCAGTGATTAATAACTATTAAATATGATTCAGAGCATACCGTTCGGAAAATGAGATGATTATAGTAAAGTGTAAAAATAAAATAGATAACTGAATTTATAATTTCAAATTCAGTTATCTGTCAGATCCACAAAGATGGAAAATAAATTACATTTAACCTATTCGTTACAAATTATCTTCCGCAACATAATATTGCGGATCGTCGAGTTCATGAGAGCAGAAAGGCCCGGCTTTCTTAAGCAAACTTACGCAATCATTACTCAGATGACGCAGGCGAATGGTTTTCCCGGCATCAAGATAACGCGCAGTCAGCTTATCAATCGCCTCCACCCCACTGGAATCCATGACCCGCGTACCGGCAAAATCCAGCACCACATTTTGCGGATCGTTTTCAGGATTAAACAGTTCAGCAAATGTTGCCGCAGAACCGAAGAACAGCGGCCCGTCCAGTTTATACACCGTCAGATCGCCTTTGGTTTTGTGCTCACGAATACGGATACGCGCCTGTTGCCAGGCAAAAACCAGCGCTGAGATAATGACGCCGCTGATAACCGCCACAGCAAGATCGGTGAAAATCGTGATGACCGTGACAATCAGCATTACCAGCACGTCGGCTTTCGGCATACGGCGAAGACGCCGCAGCGAACTCCACTCAAAAGTGTTGTAGCAGACAACCAGCATAATCCCGGCCAGCGCCGCGACGGGCAGCAGACCAATATAACCGGAGAGACTGACCACAAACAGAATCAGCAGGATGGCCCCCACCGTACCTGAAATCCGCCCGCGACCGCCGGAGGTAAAATTAATGATCGATTGCCCAATCATCGCACAACCGGCGAAGCAACCGAACAATCCGCAAATGGTATTGCCCGCGCCCTGGGCGATACTCTCGCGGTTACCGTTGCCCTTCTGATTCCCCATTTCATCCAGCACCGTCATGGTCAGCAGCGATTCAATCAGGCCGACCAGCGCGATCACGACGGCATAGGGCAGCACGACTTTCAGCATCTCCACATTGAACGGTGCAACCGGCAGGCTGAAATGCGGCAATGCTCCTGAGATATCCGCCAGATCACCCACCCGCAAGGTATGCAGGTTAAAACCGATCGCGACGGCAGAAACGATGATCAGCGCTGCCAGCGAAGCGGGAATGATTTTGGTCAGTTTCGGGAACAGCACCACCACCAGTATCGCCACTAGCACCAGCCCGTACATCAGTGGCCCCTGCCCGGCAATCATGTGCAACTGAGCCAGCATAATGACAATCGCCAGACCGTTCACGAAGCCGTGAACGGCAGGCAACGGCACCAGCCGGATAAATTTTCCGAGGCGGAAAACCCCAATCAGTATCTGGATCATCCCGGCAAAAATGGTCGCCCACAACACGTATCCCATACCGTGTTGCGCCGCCAGACTCATCAGCACAACTACAATGGAACCCGCCGCGCCCGAGACCATGCCCGGTTTACCACCAAACAGTGCCGTTACCAGCCCGATAATAAACGCCGTATGCAGACCGACAATCGGTGACAACCCGGCAACCAGTGAAAAGCCGACCGCCTCAGGGATCATTGATACCGCCACCACGAATCCGGCCAGCGTTTCATTCTTCACTTCAGACAACTTCAGACCACGCGGACTAAACATAGAACATCCGGTACATTTCCCGATCAGTTAAAAAATTGTGACAAGTATCTAAAAATGAACCAGACGAGGCAAGGTTTATCCTGTGTGCTGATATCAGGGACGGCCACAAGCGGATCGAGATAAATGTGGTTCTCGTGTATAATGAGGGGAATTGTGGTCATTACATCGTGCGGTTATATTTAATCGTTTGATAATTAAGATATTAAGGTGAGAAAAACATGGGATTCAAATGCGGTATCGTCGGCCTGCCGAACGTCGGTAAATCTACGCTGTTCAATGCGCTGACCAAAGCGGGTATCGAAGCGGCAAACTTCCCGTTCTGCACCATCGAACCGAATACCGGTGTGGTACCTATGCCCGATCCGCGTCTCGACCAGTTGGCAGAAATTGTAAAACCCCAGCGTATCCTGCCTACTACCATGGAATTTGTAGACATCGCGGGCCTGGTAAAAGGTGCCTCTAAAGGCGAAGGTCTGGGTAACCAGTTCCTGACCAACATCCGTGAAACCGAAGCGATCGGCCACGTGGTGCGCTGCTTCGAGAACGACAATATTATTCACGTTAACAATAAAGTGGATCCGGCTGATGACATTGATGTCATCAATACCGAACTGGCATTATCTGACCTTGATACCTGCGAACGTGCGATTCATCGTGTGCAGAAACGCGCCAAAAGCGGCGACAAAGACGCGAAAGCAGAACTGGCCGCACTGGAAAAATGCCTGCCACAGCTGGAAAACGCCGGCATGCTGCGCGCGCTGGCTCTGACTGAAGAAGACAAAGCGGCCATCCGCTACCTGAGCTTCCTGACACTGAAACCCACAATGTACATCGCGAACGTTAATGAAGACGGTTTCGAGAACAATCCTTACCTCGACGTTGTGCGCAAAATTGCAGAAGCGGAAGGCTCAGTCGTCGTTGCTGTTTGTGCTGCGGTTGAATCGGACATCGCTGAACTCGACGATGCTGACCGTGAAGAATTTATGGCTGAGCTGGGTCTGGAAGAACCGGGCCTGAACCGCGTGATCCGCGCCGGTTATGAGCTGCTGAATCTGCAAACTTACTTCACCGCCGGCGTGAAAGAAGTCCGTGCATGGACCATCCCTGTTGGCGCGACGGCGCCGCAAGCTGCAGGTAAAATCCACACTGATTTTGAGAAAGGCTTTATCCGCGCACAAACCATCGCATTCGACGATTTCATCACCTACAAAGGTGAGCAAGGCGCGAAAGAAGCGGGCAAAATGCGTTCAGAAGGCAAAGACTACATCGTTAAAGATGGCGACGTGATGAACTTCCTGTTCAACGTCTGATTCCAAACTCAGCGCATATTGTTCTGAAACCTCTGCGAAAATCCACGTCATGGCGTGGATTTTTCTTTTTATCGCAAAGGCCTGCTTAAAAGTGGCTGTCCGGGCCTTCTTTCATTTCTCCTTCTGCCGCATTACGGGATATATTAGCGGCACAAACGTAAAATTATCTTTTTGTAACGGATAACATTTCAATGGCACTGATCCCAAAAAACTACCAGCGTCTGGAAAGCGGATATCGCGAGAAAGCGCTGAAAATCTATCCGTGGGTGTGCGGGCGCTGCTCGCGGGAGTTTGTTTACTCAAACCTGCGTGAATTAACGGTTCACCATATCGACCATGATCATACCAATAATCCGGAAGATGGCAGTAACTGGGAGTTGTTATGTCTGTATTGCCATGACCACGAACATTCAAAATACACTGAGGCTGACCAGTACGGCACAACCGTTGTGGCAGGAGAAGATGCACAAAAAGATGTTGGCGAAGCCACCTACAATCCCTTTGCCGATTTGAAATCGATGCTTAATAAGAAAAAATAGAATCCGATGCCGTAACCCTGCGCATTCGCTTAAAATCCACGCCCTGCCGTGGATTTTTTTATGCTGTCTCCGCCCGCTCTCCCGAAAACATTTGCCCCTGAGATTTTTCTTGCATCCCAAAGCGCCATACGCATAATCGCAAATTCAAATAATAATGATTCTCAGTCCTTTTTACATTAGGGTTACACTATGCGCGAAAAAATTTCACCTGCGGGGTTTACACCGACCCTGCTGGCCCTGTTTGTCAGCGTCAGCTGCACGCCTGCACTCGCGGCCACAGCCCCTGCTCCGGCGACCGGTTCAACAGCTGCGGCGGGCGATACGATGACCATCGTCAGTACGCCGGATAATGAATTCCGGCCCGGCGGTAATCAGCTGGTTCCGGCCTATCTGGATGGCCAGGTGGCACATGGTGGCCGTCTTGGTATGCTTGGCGAACAGAATGCGATGGATGTGCCGTTTAACATCATCGGCTTCACCTCAAAATTGATGCAGGATCAGCAAGCCAGAACCATTGCTGACGTCGTGCGCAATGATGCCGGTGTTCAGAACGTTCAGGGGTATGGCAACTTCGCGGAAACCTACCGTATCCGTGGCTTCGAACTCGATGGTGATGACATGACGTATGGCGGATTACCCGGCGTGGTTCCCCGTCAGGTAATTGATACGTCATTAATTGACCGGGTGGAAATCTTCAAGGGTGCGAACGGATTACTGAACGGCGCGGCGACAAGCGGCGTTGGCGGCATGATTAACCTTGAGCCAAAACATGCGGATGACGCGCCGCTGACCCGCGTGGGTGTGGATTATACCTCTTCCTCGCAGGTCGGCGGCACGCTGGATCTGGGCCGTCGTTTTGGTGATGACAATCAGTTCGGTATCCGTTTCAATGCCGTTAACCGCGAAGGTGAAACCGGTATTGATGGTGAGAAAAAACGCACCACCGCAGCCTCGCTGGGCCTTGATTATCGCGGTGACCGCCTTCGTACCTCGGTGGACATGGGCTATCAAAAGAAAACCTTCCACGACGCCCGTCTTGGCGTAAATATCAGTGGTGTGGATTTCATCCCGAAAGTGCCATCCAACAGTCACAATTACAGTCAGGACTGGATATACAGCAATATTGAGTCCGAATTTGGTATGGCCAAAGCGGAATATGATGTGACTGATGACTGGACAGTGTATGGCGGCGTGGGCGCACAACATTCGCATGAAACCGGCGACTATGCCTCCCCTGCGCTGAAAGAGGCTGACGGAACGGCAACAATAGGCCGTCTGGATACCAACCGCATCATCAATAACTTCAGCGGAATGGCCGGCATTCGCGGCAATTTCGATACCGCATTTATTACCCACAAGGTCAATTTCGGTTATTCCGCCCTGACTTCACGCAATAATACCGCGTGGCGTATGGCTTACGGTGCCAATGCCGAAAACACCAATATTTATCACACCACGAATGTCCCGAACCCGACACCTAATCTGTCTGGCGGTCATTATGACGACCCGCTGACCACCGGGCGTAACCGGACTCAGGGCTATCTGTTAGCCGACACGCTGGGCATTCTGGATGACACCGTACTGTTCACCGTCGGTGCCCGTCATCAGAAAGTGATCGTACGTAATTACAAGAATGCGACCGGCGCTGAAGACGTGTCATCACGTTACAGCGACAGCCGCTGGATGCCGACGTACGGCGTTGTGTACAAACCGTGGCAGGTTATTTCCCTGTACGCCAACCACACCGAATCTTTACAACCCGGTGATGTGGCACCGGACACAGCGAAAAACTACGGTACAACCACCGGCATTGCGCATTCAAAACAAAACGAAGTGGGGGTAAAAGCGGACTTCGGGCGTGTTGGCGGTTCGTTTGCGTTATTTGAAATCAAAAAACCTTCAGGCATCCTCAACAGTCAGGATTTCTACGGCATGGACGGTGAACAACGTAACCGGGGTGCAGAACTGAACGTCTTTGGCGAGCCGGTGCTGGGCCTGCGTCTGAACGGCAGCGCCACCTGGATTGATCCGGAAATGACCAAAACAGAAGACAATACCTACAACGGTAAAGATGCGATTGGCGTGCCGCGTTACAACCTGGTTCTGGGGGCGGAATATGACATTAAACCGGTTGACGGTCTGACGGCCACCGCGCTGGTGAATCATTCCGGCTCCCAGTGGGCAGACTCGGCTAATACGAAGAAAATTGACGCTTATACTGTTCTGGATCTTGGCGTGCGCTACCGGACCAAAATTAACCAGAATGATATGGTCTGGCGTGCGGGTGTTGATAACGTGACCAACGAAAAATACTGGTCAAATATCGACAGCACCGGAACCTATATCTATCAGGGAGAACCGCGTTCGCTCAAAGTCTCAATGACGTACGACTTCTGATCCTGATGTAAAAAACCGATATAAAAAAGGGGATGCACACAGCATCCCCTTTTTTTGCAGTGCGGAGTTTTTATTGGCTGTTTTCCGGCGGCGGTAAGATGACCGTGATCTTCAGCCCGCCCTGCGTTTTCTTCGCTGCACGGATCTGCCCGCTATGAGCTTCACAAATCGCACGGGCGATGGATAAACCTAATCCGCTACCCCCGGAATGCCTTGCACGAGAAGATTCTGCCCGGCTGAAGCGTTCAAACATAACAGGCAGAAAACTGTCATCCACACCCGGCCCCTTATCCTGAAACGTTATCTCATAACCGCCATTGCGGGGGGCGATCGCGATGTCCAGACGCTGTCCTTCCAGCGCATAACGCAATGCATTCTCCATCAGAATGGTAAATACCTGCCCGAGCCGGAACGGATCACCGATATAACGGCACGGGGCACCCGGCGTCAGGGTGATATCAAAACCGGCTTTCGCCGACTGAGGTTTCAGCCATGTAATCCGCTCGCGCAGCAGTTCTGCCAGATCCAGCTCTGTCTTACTGAGGTTCAGCTGACCGGCATCCGCCAGCGACAGCAGATGCAGTTCGTCGATCAGACGGTTCAGATGCAAAAGTTGTGTCATTACCATCTGCAACTGCTGCGGCTCCGGGCGGAACACACCGTCCAGCATGCCCTGTAAACGCCCGACCGCCGCCGTGAGCGGTGAGCGCAGTTCATGCGCCATCGCCACATGGGAGGCCCGCAGTTCCCGCTCATAGCGTGAAAGTTGCAGCATCATGGCGTTAAAATCATCGGTGAACTGTATCAGCTCCGCCGGGGCATTTTTCACCGGTTCTGCCCGCGTATTGAAATCCCCCTGCGTGACCGCACGCGCCACCTGCGCCAGACGGCTGAATTGCGACGAAAGCGGACGCGCGGCTTTTAATCCCAAAATAGCGATAAACGGCGTCACCACTAATACCATGATGCCAACCAGGAGCCAGTCGGCCGAAGCGATGGAAGGATCGGAGTACCGCGGCCCCCAGCCCTGATCGACAATCTCATGAAAGCGTGTGAGGTTAAGATCCGGATTATCCCGCAGCAGGTTAAATTCTGCCCTGAGCGCAGGAGACATATGATGCAATACCCAGAGATTCTGAATGGCAAAACGCAGCCACATGCACACCGCGATCACGACCACACTGCCGATGGCCAGCGTCAGGATCCGCACACAAATCCAGCGCCACAGGGACTGATAATGTGAGTGATTCATGGCTGTCTGAACCGGTAACCGACGCCGCGCACGTTAACTAACACGTTAACGATGCCTGCGGATTCGAGTTTTTTGCGCAAGTTATAGACATGCGTATCGACCACCCTTTCCAGCGCCTCACTTTCCGGCAGGCAATGTTCCAGCAAATACTGGCGCGAAAACGGGCGTGTCGGCGCCCGCATCAATGTGCTCAGCACGCCAAACTCTGTCGGTGTTAAATCCAGATAATGCGGTTCACCCGAGGCCGAACTCACCGCCGCCGTCAGCGCCTCGACATCCACATCGAGCCCCTGCCAGCGCAACACCGCAGGCGTGCTGTTTTCGTCTGCCGCAATACGGCGCAGCACCGCCTGCACCCGCGCCACCACCTCGCCGGGGTTGTAAGGTTTGACCACATAATCATCCGCACCGAAGCGCAGCGCGCCAATTTTATCGGGCACATCGCCCATCGCTGTCACCATGATCACCGGCGTGCTGCTTTCACGCCGCAGCGATGCCAGAACATCGGTGCCACGCATTCCCGGCAGCATCACATCCAGCAGAATGAGATCCGGCTTCCAGCGCAGCGCGTGCTCCAGCCCGGAAAGGCCGTCACCGGCAATTTGCACGTCATACCCTTCACGTTTTAAATAAGCATCGAGAACATCTGCCGCATCGGCATCATCTTCAATAATCAGGATCCGCTTTGTCTGCATCGTGGTCGCCTTGACTGTTTCATCATAAATTCCAAGCAGTTTACTGCACTGCCTCTTCTTACTTCAGGTTTCAGACGCGGCTGCAATCCGCTACGAAACATACGTTTGGGTGATGAGGGATTATAATGATATCCAGAAAACTAATACTGCATATTACCTGTTTCAGTGTTTCCTGTATTGCCTCCCGGTTCGGCCTCCGGCGGGTGATCGTTGCTGTCACCCGATCCGCAGGCAAAACCCTGCAAATTTCGCGGGCCACGCGCTTTCTGAGGGCTCAAAAGCATAAAACCCCGGATCCGGTTCATGCGATTATCGGGCGGCTATTTCGGGGATAATTGTCACAGGCAACGCCCCGCTTCCAAATTTATCCTTCAGGAAAAAAAGATGACGACCTTAAACGAAAAACTGGCCTGGCGTTACGCCACCAAGAAGTTTGATGCGACCAAAACGGTACCGGCCGAAAAGATTGAAAATATTATTGAGGCCGTGCGTCTGGCACCGACCTCAAGCGGCCTGCAACCCTTCGAACTGTTAGTGATCACCAATCCTGATATTCGTGCAAAAATCCGCACCGTTTCCTGGGATCAGGCACAGGTTACTGACTGTTCTCACCTGCTGGTATTCGCGGCATGGGATGACATCACACCTGAACGCGTGAACATGATGTTTGACCTGACCAATGAAGTCCGTGGTTTTAAAAACGAAGGCTGGGAAAGCTACCGCCAGAAGCTCTTGGCTATCGTTGCTGAACGCGGTACCGAAGCCAATTATCAGGCCGCCGCGCGTCAGGCCTACATTGGTTTAGGCGCCGCGTTGATTGCCGCCGCGTTTGAAGAAGTTGATGCGACGCCGATGGAAGGGTTTGATCCTATTGCCGTGGATGAAATCCTCGGCCTGAAAGACAAAAACCTGCGCAGTGTCGTGATCCTGCCGCTGGGCTATCGCGCCCATGAAGGTGACTGGCTGGTGAACCTGAAGAAAGTTCGCCGCAGCCGTGAAAACTTCGTGACTGAAATTAAGTCATAAACACATCTGTCCCATCTTTTGCAGTATCGCCTTATTATTAAATGGCATTGCGGAAGGTGGGATTCACTTCTTTTCATTTAATTAACAAATTAAATTCATACGTCCCTTCTCTGTTGTATTATTACATCCCTTCCGTAGAATTATTTAATTCCGATTTAAAATCCGAATTTGGACAATTAGAAAATTGCTATAGCTATAACATCAATCTGTCTTTATAGTTAGCAATCTCTATATAATATGTATTTATTATATTTAGGTAGGTAAACATTCCTTATACGGATAGATACGTCGGGCATTACTCGTAAATTAAAGGATTAAATATGAACAAAAAATTACTTCCTGTATCCATTGCGGCTTTAATGATGATTGGCGGTATGAATACTGCCTCTGCTGCTTCTATACTTTTCACCGGTACAATAGGGGCGAGTAGTTGCGTCCTTGATGTGAATAACAGTGGTTCTACAGTAGGCGATGTCGATATGGGCAGCATTTCGATTAGTGCGCTGACTGCTAATAGTGGCGCAACTTCAGCTGCCGTTCCGTTCACTATAAGCCTAAAGAATTGTACCGGTGGTTCAAATTATTCAATTGAATTTGCTGGCACCAGCCCATCTTTTAATAACAATTACTTCCTTGCTCCGGAGTCAATGGGCTCCGGTGTATTCTATGAAATCAAAGACAGCGAAGGTCGGAACGTCAAATCTAAAGAGTTAATTGCAACCAATATCTCTAAAGATGGAGAGTCTGCTAACATGCATTTCACTGTAAACTTATTGGCAATAAACCAAATGGTTAATCAAGGTAGTTTCGTTATGGCTAATGGTATAAATGTTCATTATGAATGATGTTTGATGCCGAGTTTTTCATTATGCAACAATAATCAACATTAATAAACATCACCAATATAAGGATATATTATGAACAAAAAAATTATCGCACTTCCTTTGAGTATCTTACTTACTCTGGGCCTAATGGAAACTGCCTCGGCAACCGGTACCGTTAATTTTAAAGGAAATTTAGCAGGCAGTGTCTGCACAATTGATGTCAATAATACGGGTACGGACAATAGCATTATCGAACTGGGTAATATCGAGGCTAATGCTCTCAAAGCCGTGGGTGCAACATCTCCGGCCGTCAACTTCAAAGTCAGTATGACAGGTTGCCCGTCAGGTTATTCCAGCTTTCAGTTCCAGTTTTCTGGTGATGAATATGGTTCAACCGGCGACTTTGCTGTATCGCATGGACAGGATGACGGTGTCGTTATTGAACTGAAAGACAGTAATGGCAGCCAGATATCACCTAATACCCCGATTCAGGTGGCAGCACCGGCCAGTAGCGATGCAAAAATAGAACTGCCTTTCACTGCAAACATTCGCTCTACCAAAGGTGAAGCCGCAGTGGGTCAGTTTGTTATGGCTACCAATATTTCTGTTATGTACGAATAACAGATAGCCGTAAACAATAGTCCTTTATGAGACAACCTGAAAAGGGTGTCTCATAAAATAAGGCTCACTATCTTTTTCAATTTGTGGATCTCTTTATGTCATTTGTTAAAAAGGCCCTGTTGCCTCTCATTTTATTAACCCAATCATCATTCGTTTTCGCGGGTATACAAATCGGTGCGACACGTGTTATTTATGAGGAACAGAGACAGGATTCCGTCATAAAGATATCAAACCCAGACAAAACCAACAATTATCTGATCCAATCGTGGGTTGAATCATTATCAGACGCCCCATCTGCAACAGATGCCATAAAGAAAAAATCAAAATCGAAAGTTAAATCTCCTTTTATCGTTACTCCTCCACTCTTCAGCCTTTCTGCAGGCGAAGAAAATGTGTTGCGTATTATTCATAATGGTGCCGCTCTGCCCGCTGATCACGAGTCCGTCTTTTGGCTGAATATTAAGTCCATACCTGAGACGGAAAAGAAAGACTCGAACACGATGGTTTTTTCAGTCAAGTCAACGTTGAAACTTATTTATCGTCCTGAAGCGCTCTCAGGGGATAAAGCCACCCGCGCTTATCAAAAAATCACATTTAAAAAGCAGGGAAACCAACTCATTGCCACGAATCCAACTCCCTATTATCTGACATTTTCCTCAGTCAAAGTTGATGGCAGAGAACTGGTGATTAAAAACAAAGCAATGCTCGCGCCTGTTTCGTCAATGACTTATGAATTAGGAAATTCGTCAAGCACAGCGACGGTTTCATGGACAACGCTGGGCGATCAAGGCCAGACGACACCGGCAGAAACATCGAAGCTCTGATTTTTCAGTTAATTTTTTATGCCGTCCGCATTTACTGATGAGGACGGCATTTTGTTTTTTGTGTTTTTACTTAAGAAGTCTCGCTGACAAGACGTCAGAATTGCTCCCTTTTTATTCATATCGCAGGAAGGCGCAGCTGTAAGATTAAAGGATTGATCATGTCAAAATTGTTCTACCTAAAAGCCGCAAAAAGGCCAAAATATTCCTGGAGTAAAATAGCCTGCATAACGTGTGCCGAATTATTGATCATCCTGAACCCGACGTTAGCCTTAAGCGCAGAAAAATATTATGACGCAAGCGCACTCGAATTAGATGGCCCAGAAGGTGGACAGCAGGTAGACTTGTCTCGATTCAATACGCCGGGTAAACAGTTACCTGGTATATATCACGTCGAAATATACATAAATGAACAAAGCATCGGACAACATGAAATTAATTTTGTAGAGAATGAAAAAGGAGAATTAGAACCAGAGATCCCATTGAGCCAATACCGTAAAGCAGGTGTTAAAATTGATGAAATTCCTGCATTTGCAGACAGTAAAGACGACAGCATCATTGTAGATCTTGATAAGAAAATTGAAGGAGCATACGCTAAGTTTAATTTCAAACAACAACGCGTTACGGTTAACATTCCACAGATCTTAATGAAAAATATCCCTTCCGATTACATTGATCCCGAACAATGGAGTCAGGGGCTGACAACTGTTTTTACCAGCTATGACTTTAGCGGTGCTCAAACCCATGATAAAAATATCGGTTCTGAAGAAGGTGATCAGTACCTTAATTTACGTAATGGTGTAAATCTTGGAGCATGGCGATTAAGAAATTACACAACCTGGAGTCATAATTCCAGTGGCGATAAATGGGATAATATCAATACTTACCTGCAAAAGGATATTGCAAAAATAAAAGGTAAATTAACACTGGGTGACGATTCAACCCAAAGTGATGTTTTTGATAGTTTAGCTTTCCGCGGGGTGGAAATTGCCTCGGAAGACAGAATGATGTCAAGCAGAGAAAGTGGTTTTGCGCCTGTTATTCGCGGCATAGCGAATACCGCAAATGCTCAGGTCACGGTCAGTCAGGGTGGGTATGTAGTTTATCAAACCTATGTGCCCGCGGGCCCGTTTGAAATAACTGATTTATTCCCCAGTACGGGGGGTGGGGACCTTGACGTCACCGTTAAGGAAGCTGACGGAAGTGAACGCAAATTTACGCAAAGTTTTGGCTCAGTCCCTGTAATGCAGCGGGAAGGACATCTGAAATACGAAGTTATGGCGGGAAAATATAACAATGACAGTGGTTCCGCTCAAGATCCTAATGTTGCTTTAATTACCGGGCTTTACGGTTTGCCACATGATACAACCGTATACGGTGGCTTGACCAACAGCGATAAATATACAGCGCAACAGCTTGGCTATGGCCTCGGATTAGGGCCATTCGGTTCGGTGTCTGTTGATGCGACACATTCGGAAACGCGCACTGACCGTAAAGTTTTTTCAGGAGAGTCATACCGTTTAAAGTATGCAAAATCCCTTAACAGCATGGGAACACAAATTAATTTATCCGCCTTCCTTTTTCCGGGTAAAGACTATTATTCTTTTGAAGATGCGCTGGACATTATCAGTGATGACTCAAACTTATCATCTGGCCAAAAACATGACCGATATGAAGTGAGTTTCAGCCAACCACTGAAAGATTATGGTTCCATTTCAGTCTATGCATATAGACAAAACTATTGGGATCAGGAACCCGATAATTATTTTTCAGTTTCCTATAGCGGTAGTTATGGGGCTATGACACTAAGCATTAACTATAACTATACACAGAGCGAAAACGGCGAACCAGATAAACAACTCGCCTTAAATCTTCAGGTACCTTTAGAAAGTTTATTACCGCAAACCTGGGCGACATATTCCATGACATCAGACAGTTCCAACCACATTGTCCAGACGGCAGGAATCAATGGCACCCTTCTTGAAGGCAACAATCTGAATTATGGTATCAATTCCACTGTGGGAAACGATAGTGATGGGGGAAGCATTAATGCCGTCTACAAAGGATCATCTGCTGAACTGACCAGTAATTACAGCGAGTCTTTAGCAAACCGGCGATTAAGTTATGGCATCCGGGGTGCAATACTGGCACATCCTTATGGTGTAACACTCTCCCAACCATTATCTTCCGATGCCCCCATTGCATTGGTCAGAATACCTGATCAGGAAAATATTTCGATTACAAATGGTGTCGGAATTAAAACCGACAGCCGGGGATATGCCGTCGTGCCAAATATACAGCCCTACCGGGTCAATGCAATTGGGCTCGACACTGATTCTCTGTCCAGTAATTTAGAGATTGCCACAACGATGAATAATGTCATCCCTACTGATGGTGCATTAGTATTAGCTGACTTTAATGTCCGTTCAGGAGAACGTGTATTAATGACATTATCGCGCCCTGACAATCATGAAATTCCTTTTGGCGCGACAGCAACAGCTGGTGAAAATAGTAGCAACAGTATTGTTGCAGATAATGGCTTAGTGTATTTGATTGGTATGCCAAAAAAAGGAATCGTGACCGTAAAGTGGGGAGATGAACAAGATGAGCAATGCAAGGCAGCGTTTGAACTTCCTGCTCTTCCCAAAGACAGTAAAGACAAAAAATTCTCAATGGTTGAAGTTAATGGATTATGTGTTTAGGAGATAAATAATGTTACAACCAGGAACAACAAGAAAGCCAGTGACAAAAATGTCACTTTTACTCACGAAGACAGGGATATTTTTTCTCTTCTTTTTTCCTGTACTAAGCCATGCTCAATGCACATCGACTGAGCAGGCGCGTGAATTAACATTTACTCCCGGACATATCGTGATCCCACACAATCGTCCGGCGGGCTACGTGCTTTATGAACAAGTATTGACAGACCCGTCCAGTGGCGGAGCCAGTAAGATACTCAACTGTCAGGGTGGGGGTAAAATAAACGCCAGAATTAATTTAGGAAATTTATTAAAAAACAATATTTACAGTACAAACATTCCGGGTGTCGGATATCGTTTATCATTAACTGAGCACCCGTTCCCCTGGGATCTTGATTTAAAATGTAACAATACGATTTGCCAACGTGATATCCCGGTTAATACACAATACAAACTAGAATTAATTAAAACCAATGACCGTAAGACAACGGCCGGTGTGTTATCCGCGGGGCGTTATGCAAAATTAATGACTGACGGCGGGAGTGATATTACTCACATTAATATTGGCAGTACCCTAATCGCACCCTCTGCCTGTACACTTTCCGATGAAAACATTCACGTTGATTTAGGACGCTTTGATGTTAAAGATTTCAAAGGACCGGGTAGCAGTGTAGGCGAGCGGAATTTCAGAATTGATCTCAATTGTGATGCCCAAATGCAATACAGTATTGTATTTGATGGCATTGAACCTGAAGCAAAACCTTCCAATGGGCTGATCGCATTAGATAAAATCCCAGGAAGTGCCGAAGGGATCAGTCTAAGAATTAAGCATAACAGTCAGCCAGTTGAATTGAGGAAAGATATCCCCTTCACATCAGACGTAATGGGTACAACCTCGTTATTATTCAGTGTTGAATACTACCAGATAATGGATAATGTGGTCGCGGGTAAAGCCAATGGTAAAGCGACATTTAATATACGCTATGATTAATACGTTTATGAGGGGGGGTCATCGATGACTCCCTCATAAGTCATCAGTATTTCTCAGGGAGTTTATTAATTTTTATCAACTTCCCTCTTTTTATTTCAACATATCCGCCTTTACGCAGATCAGAGAGAATCTTCATTATTCCACTTCTGCCAAGGTAACATCTTTCGGAGATATATTTTTCGATACTATAATTTTGGATTATTTCATCAGGCTCATTGCTCATTTCGATCAACAATGACTTAATCACCAGATAGCTACTTCTATGCGAAATATCATAGTATCGACTGGAGAGAAAGCCGATCTGAAATGCCAGAAAATGCGCCAGAGAACTCCAGCATTGTTTTTTTGAAATTATTTCAATGGCGCGCTGACTTTCTAACCGGTAAATCACACCATCTGAAATATGTTCAATAGCCAAAAGATTCATTTTTTCCGGATATAACCCTTGAGCCATACCTAAAATATAAGGTGCTGATACCGTTTTTATGCTCATTCCCGCAGAGAGGTCTTTGACGAGAAAATGACCAGACTTCACTAAATAGATAAATGAAACATTATTTTCATCAGTAAATAAAAATTCACTACCCCCCATCACTGCAAGTTCTGTCGAATATGGAAAAAGGAAATCAAAGATTATTCTAGTATGCGCATTGAGGATATCTCTTTTTGTTTCAAAAATCATTATTTTAGAGCTCCGCACTAAATAAAAATGTGATTATACCCTTTAAGAGAGTAGAGTGGCACTCTATTTTTATTCGGTCAAAGTTAAAATCATTAACTACTTTAATTCACAAGTCAGATATTTCCCCTGCCGACATTCTGATGATGAATGCCATCACTGAATTTCACAAACGTGAATCAAAAGTTAAACACTTTCGGGGTAGCAGCGCCCAAATAATATTGAACAGATATTTTATCTGGCAATACCATTTATTTACCTTAGATGCCCGTGATGCTAAAAGACAAACAGGCGGCGTGGTGCTGATCGTCGTGACGATGGCGTGGATCATCGCGTTGTTTACGCTGATCAGTGCCGGGATTGTGCTGACCACAAGAGTTGTCGCCGTAGCTGGCAATTGACAGCGCGCTCAGCCCGCCCCCTTGCGCAGGGGACGAGCAAGATAATGCCTCTCTTTTTTATCTTCCTGCCGGTTCCGGCCTGACTGCGCCTTCCAGCGCAGCCTTTAATTCACTTTCGGTCATCCGCACACAATAGGACGGCATGCCGCGCTGGAAGCGCCAGCCTTCGGAAAGTGCGCCGACATCAACGGCGTCGAAACCAAATGCGTCGTATAACGCAATGACCGTTTTTTTCGTTTCCGCATCATCGCCGGCGACAGGCAATGCCCGGCGTTGCGGGTTTCCGGCAGGTAAGCCGTCTTTTTCAAGATCCGTCATCTGAATCGCATTGAACGCTTTGGTGATTTTTGACTGTGGCAGGAAGCCTGCAAGATATTCGCTGGTGGTCGTGGTCTGATTGTCCAGTTCTGCCACCTGACCGTCACGTTCGGGATAATAATTCACAGCATCGATGACCGGTTTTCCGGCGATTTCCGCGACCGGCAATTGCCCGATAGCCGTCAGTGGCACAGCAATCACCACGATATCGCCAAAAGCAGCGGCTTCTGTGGCCGTACCGATTTCACACCCGATCATCGGCCTGAGGCTGAATAACGTCTGAGGCCCCCGCGAATTACTGAGCATGACCTGATGTCCGGCTTTTATCGCCAGTTTCGCCACTGCCCGGCCCACAAAACCTGCCCCGATAATGCCTATTTTCATGATTTTTACCTTTCATTTTGTTGTCGATAGGTTAAGAATAATTCCCTACTCAATATTGATAAATCGTCGCTATCGACACACACAAACAACATATAAGAGGGAATCGTGGATCGTTTAACCAGCATGAATGTATTCGTCAGAACGGCCGATCTCGGTTCTTTCGCGGCCGCAGCTGAGGCATTACGTATTTCCCCGCAAATGGTCGCGAAGCATATTGCCCGTCTCGAATCACGACTGGGGACGCCACTGATCAACCGCACGACGCGGCGTCAGCATCTTACGGATATCGGACGCAGTTATTATGAGCGCTGTAAAATCGTGCTCTCAGAAGCCGAAGCGGCGGATGCCATCGCCCTTGAGATGAAAATCACGCCTTCAGGCACTTTGCGCGTTAACGCTCCGGTTACCTTCGGCACATCCTCGCTGACGCCTTTCATCACGCACTATCTTGCACAATATCCGGAGACACAAATAGAGCTGACCCTGAGCGACCGTCTGGTCGATCCGGTTGAAGAAGGTTATGAGGTGATCCTGCGAATTGGTGAACTCACTGACAGCCAGATGATTGCTTATCCGCTGCGACCGTACCGGCTGATTGCCTGTGCGTCTCCGGACTATCTTGCCCAAAATGGGGTGCCGGAAACGCCTGCAGAACTGGCCAACCATTCATGTCTGGTTTACGGTATCTGGTCGCCACAGGCCCCCTGCCGCTGGCAATTTTATAAAGAAGGAAAAATGCAGGAAATTCACCCAGAGGGCCGTTTGCGCTCGAACGACTGGCGCGCGCTGCTGCACGCCGCTGTCAGCGGATATGGCGTGACACTGGGGCCGGAAGATGTGCTGAAGGAAGAAATAAATGCAGGACGGCTGATACAGGTTTTACCCGGCTACGAAGGCCCTTCGCGACCAATGCATGTACTGACACCTGCCGGTTTACGGCAAACCGTGAAGATCCGCAGTTTTATTCAGGCGGTAAAACAAGCATTTGGCTGAACCCCCGGGCCAAAAAAAATCCACGCTTGTGCGTGGATTTTCACTTTGACGCGGTGAACAGTCAGAAGGTTACCGTTTCGCCAGCGCCGCCGCATTTTTACCGGCCAGAATGCCGAAGATAATAATATCGGCGACAGCATTACCACCGATGCGGTTCGCACCGTGGATACCACCGACCACTTCGCCTGCGGCCCAGGCACCGGTGATCGCCTGTTTCTGCACATTAAGCACGGCGGTATCAGGGTTAATGGTCACGCCACCCATGGTGTGATGCACACCCGGTGCGATGCGGATGGCAAAGAACGGGCCCTGATTAAGCGGGTGACGCAGCGCAGTCGTGCGGCCAAAGTCTTCGTCTTTTTTCTCCACGACAAACAGGTTGTAGCGCAACAACGTTTCCGACAGCGTGTGCGGATCCATATTCAGCTTCACCGCCAGTTCTTCCGGCGTAGGCGCGCTGATCACAAAGCCTTTGGCGATATACTCGTCGGCCGCTTTGTTACCCGCCCGCACCTGTTCGTCGAAGATCACCCATGCACTTTTTTCCGGTAACGCGATAATCCCGGCAGATACTTTGTCGCGGGTTTCCATTTCATTATAGAAACGCTTCCCGGCCTGACTGATCAGGATCGCACCCCCGCCACGGATCGCCTCTGAAATCAGATAAGAAGTCGTCTGCTCTACCGTCGGGTGGATCTGAATTTCGCGCATGTCAACGGTATCTGCGCCCAGTTTCTGCAGCAAGGCAATCCCGCTGCCGGTTGCACCTGCATGGTTCGTGGTCACGAAACCATCCAGTTCAGGGCGATATTTCACCACCATCTCGCGGTTGGCACTGAATCCTCCGGTGGCGACAATCACGCTTTTGGCATTCAGAATGCGGCTGTCATTGTATTCATCCACCACTTTAACGCCGGTCACCACGCCATTTTCAGACAGAATTTCGGCGACGGTGGTTTCGAGCAGCACTTCGATATCGCGCTTGTTGATGTTTTTCACCAGACCGCTGATCAGGAAGCCGCCGACTGCTGAACGATCCGCCGGACGATGCGTGCGGTCGATGCTCATCCCGCCGGTGATGGTGATATCGTTCAGTTCGATCTCTTTCGCCGCCAGCCATTCAACCGCTTCCGGGGCCAGTTCCACAAACTCTCTCAGCAGCACCGGATTGTTTTTGAATTTGCCGCCCTTCAGCGTTTCGTCATAAAACAGCTCTTTGCTGTCTTCGATGCCTTTCAGTTTCTGGAAACGGGTTTCTGCGGCGTTCATCCCCACTGAAGCTTTGATGGTATTGCCGCCGATGGTCGGCATTTTTTCGATAATCACCACATGCGCGCCTTCGTCATGTGCCTGAATCGCCGCAGCCAACCCTGCGCCACCGCTGCCCACCACCACAACATCATAGTTTTGCGGCGCCTGCGGGTTACCGCCCTCTTCAATAACATGTTCTTTACTGGACGTCGCCAGCGCACGTGAGACCGCTTTTTTCAGCGCCTCACTCTGGGTGGTCGCGCCGGTAATGGCATCGACATGCGGACTGTTGGCGACCAGCATACGGGTTCGCAGGCTTTCAAACGTGGTGGTGAAATCGACGTCCAGCGAGTCATCTTTGACCAGTGCAATATCAGTAATACGGTCAGTATCGAGCGTAACGCTGATCTTCAGCTTCAGCGCTTCAGCTTCGACTTTTTCCTGATAAACCCCGGCTTTGTATTTACGGCCGGTGACGCTGGTGTCGCGGATCATGGCATCAACCAGCGAGAAGCGCCACAGCGGCTCAGGGATGTTCAGTTCTTCGCGTTTATGGCTGTCGATAAACAGCTCGAGATGATCGTTATTGATAATACGGTCAGCCCAGTCCGGATAAGCAATACAGGCTTTCCCGACGGCGATCAGATCAAAGCCGTATTCCAGCCCCTTTTCGGCATCAGCTTTATTGATCACCCCGCCGACGCCAATCACCGGCACTTTGGCGAGGGTTTCAGATCGCATGGCACGGTATTTAGTGATGAGTGGCGTCGGATCCTGGGTATCGACAATGGAAGGACGCAACAACTGCCCGACTGAGAAGTGTACGTAGTCCAGCCCGCGGGCGGCGAGTTTTTCCAGCAGATACATTGTATCGTCAAAACGGATACCGGGGACTTCCAGTTCTTCCGGCGAGAAGCGGTAGCCGATAATAAAAGACGCATCCGCCAGGCGTTCCGCCATTTTGTGGGTGATCTCGAGGACTTCCAGCGGGAAACGTGCGCGTTTGTCGCGGTCACCGCCCCATTTATCAGTGCGCTGGTTGGAGTTCGGCGAGTAAAATTGCTGGATCAGGTAGGTGTTTGCGCCATGGATTTCCACGCCATCGAAACCGGCTTTAATGGCACGGTTCACGGCATCACCAAACTTGGTGATCAGCGTGTCCACTTCTTCGCCGGTCAGCTCTTTCGGCCGGGTCGCACCTTCACGCGGCGCAGCAATGGCGCTTGGTGCCACTGGCGTACGGCCGCCGATCAGTTCCGGCTCCACCATTCTGCCGCCGTGATAAATCTGCAGAATCGCTTTTGAACCTTTAGATTTAATGGCATCAGCAATTTTCTTCAGACCGGAAATTTTGTTGTCGCTGTCGATAGCGATCGCGCCCGGGAACGCCGGCCCCATACGGTCAATGAAGCAGCATTCGACGATGATTGTACCGATACTACCGGCACGGTCGCGGTAGTATTCCACCAGTTCACTGGTCACGGTACCGTCATAAAAGCCGGTACAGGTCGTCATAGGGGCCATCAGCAGACGGTTTTTCAGTACCGCACCGTTAGGAAGCGTGAGCGGATTAAGTACCGGTGTCAGCTTATTCATTATGATCAACTCCGAAATGTGTAAGTCTTGAATTTTTTCGTGGCCGCATTGCTTATCCTTGCTTATCGTAAATAAAAACTACCGTTTAATTAAGCAATCCGGAGCAGGTGATGAATACAGAAATCTGTGGGCTAATGTATTTATATCAGACGATAAAATTAGCGTTATAAACGTTGTTTAAGCAGGAGTTGTTTATTTAACCGGCATGAAAACCGATACCATCATCAATTGTTAATGATGAGTTGACAAAAATCAACTTTAGAATAACATAAAAAACTCTACCTTGAAAATCAGTACGTTGACCGCAAAACTGGCGTTTACTCAAATTTACTCTACAGTCATTTAAACGGATTAACGTCAAAAAAAATTAACCACAATTTCTGTAATGTCATGTGTTGCTGAATGAATGCATTACGCCATTTTGCCTGAGAACATTTACCTCAGAATAATAGTAACGTCTTAATTTCGTCACAAAGGATCCACCATCATTACGTACCGCTTAACGCATTTCAGATCGAAAGAATAATTAATGGTTTTCTGAATCAGAACACCCTCTCAGATAACCGTGGCGTAACGCTCACACTCAATTACGGGCAGACAAAATTTATGAAACCCACATCCACATTGAATGATCCCGGCACAGCCGATCCGGCCTCCGGGGTACTCACAAAACGTCTGATTATGCTGTTCCTGCCGGTGCTGGTGGCGGTGCTTTTACTGCTGACCCCGGTCCCTGCCGGGCTTGAACCCTATGCGTGGCATTTCTTCGCTATCTTTGTCGGCGTCATAGTCGGCCTGATTTTTGAACCCTTGCCTGGCGCCGTGATCGGCCTGACCGGTGTGGTGGTAATCGCCCTGTTCAGCCAGTGGCTGTTATTCAGCCCGGCCGAAATCGCTAATCCAAAATTTAAGATGCCCGCCGAGGCATTCAAATGGGCAGTGAGCGGTTTCGGCAACTCGACGGTCTGGCTTATCTTTGGCGCGTTTATGTTCGCCGCCGGGTATGACAAAACGCAGTTTGGTCGCCGTCTGGCGCTGATCCTGGTGAAATATCTCGGCCGCCGCAGCCTGACGTTAGGTTACGCCATTACCTTTGCGGATCTGCTGCTTGCACCTTTCACGCCATCCAACACCGCACGCAGCGGCG
This sequence comes from Rahnella perminowiae, assembly GCF_019049695.1. Classification (NCBI taxonomy): domain Bacteria; kingdom Pseudomonadati; phylum Pseudomonadota; class Gammaproteobacteria; order Enterobacterales; family Yersiniaceae; genus Rahnella; species Rahnella perminowiae. The sequence continues at coordinate 36,706 of NZ_JAFMOT010000187.1, read as the reverse complement.
GGACCATTTACCCGATCATTGCCAACCTGCCACCCTTATATGGCTCCAAACCGAATGACCCGAGTGCGCGTAAAATCGGCTCTTATCTGATGTGGGTAGCGATTACCGCGGCATGTATCACCAGTTCGATGTTCCTGTCGGCGCTGGCCCCGAACCTGCTGGCGCTGGCGTTAGTCAAAAGCATCACCGGCTTTACTATTTCCTGGGGGATGTGGTTCCTGGCCTTCCTGCCCCTGGGCGTACTGCTGATCCTGACCATGCCACTGCTGGCCTATTGGTTCTATCCGCCGGAAGTGAAAATTAATGATGAGGTGCCGCGCTGGGCGAAAAGTGAGCTGGAGAAACTGGGTAAGCTGTCGCGCAACGAGATCCTGCTGCTGATCTTCGTGTGTTCTGCGCTGCTGATGTGGATTTTCGCTGCGGCGTGGATTGAACCCGCGCTGGCTGCACTGCTGGTCGTGGTGCTGATGCTATGGACCGGCGTGCTGAACTGGAACGACATCACCAGTAACAAACCGGCCTGGAATACCTTTGCGTGGTTTGCCACTCTGGTGGCGCTGGCGGATGGCCTGGCCCGTGTCGGTTTTATCGCCTGGCTGGGTAAAGAAGGCGGCCAGTTGCTTAACGGTTTCGACCCGCAGGTCGCCGCTGTTATGCTGCTGATTGCATTCTTCCTGCTGCATTACCTGTTCGCCAGTACCACGGCACACACCACCGCTCTGTTACCGGCTATGCTGACAATCGCGGCGGCCATACCGGGCATAAACATGCCGGTTTACTGCCTGATGATGGTGACCTCGCTGGGTGTGATGGGGATCATCACCCCGTACGGCACCGGCCCCAGCCCGATTTATTACGGCAGTGGCTATCTGCCGACCAAAGATTACTGGCGTCTCGGTACCATTTTTGGTGCGATTTTCCTCGGTAGCATGATGCTGATTGCCTACCCGTGGATGGTCATGATGTTCTGATACGTGCCCCCGCCAGACTGCCTCCCGCAGTCTGGCAACCCTTTCTGCATCACCGCAACCATCTGTCATTCCTGTAGAAAATAATGCTTACTCAGGATGGCCGCGCCGTCATCAATCGATTTGTGGATAAGCTTCACGCAGCGTTTATCATCACCGGCTTCCAGCGCCAGTAACAACTGATCGTAATTGTGCTGCCCCTGCGCCATATGCGGCGACTGGGGATAAAGATAGTTAAAGCAAGGGCCAATCTGCACCCACAGTTGCTCAATCAGCGCGGTCAGCGTGGGCATCGCGGCCATGTCATACAGCGTAAAGCGAAACTCCCGGTTCGCCTCTAAAGCGCCCTCCACGTTATTTTCCACTTTCGCTGCCATAAATCGGGCATTCAGGGTTTTCAGTAAGGCAATCTGTTCCGCAGTGATCTGCCCGCAAGCTTGCGACACCGCCAGACCTTCAAGATTTTTACGTATAAGCGTAATTTCCTGATAGCGCGCAGGCGCAATTTTAGGCACAAGAAAGGCCTGTGCCGGTGTGGCATCAAGCGCACCGGCCGATACTAAACGCAGCAACGCTTCGCGCACCGGCGTCACGCTGGTACCCAGTTTTTCAGCGATTTCTTTGGTCACCAGCCGCGCGCCTGGTTTGAGTACGCCGACGATTAATGCCCCTTTCAGTTTGGCTTCCACCTGCATGGTCAGGCTGACACGCTGCGCTTTTTCCATCTCAAACATGTGACGTTTTCCTTTAGCAAAATAATGGCTTTTCTTTTGCGGTTTAATCCGTAGCTTGCAAAAAATACATTATATAGGATATATCATGTATTGAAGAATTGAATATTGACTGACCTTTTTTGTGACGCACACCTTCACGTTAATTCCGTCAACTCTTCTGACGGCTTCACTTTGGGAATGACCGTAATGAGAATACCTGCCTTCAAACTGGCTTCACTCGCCCTGCTTATCAGCCTGGCAACACCGGCTGCTTTCGCCTCTGAACTGGTGATCGCCCAACCGGCTTCCGCCACGGCCATGGATCCGGGCTTCCTGAAAGAGTCTGCCACGCTGGTGGATAACCTCTTCGATACGCTGGTGCTGCGCGACGCCAATATGCAGTTGCAGCCTGGGCTGGCGACAAGCTGGAAACCACTGGATGATACCACCTGGACCTTCACCCTGCGTCAGGGCGTGAAGTTCAGCGACGGCGAGCCGGTTGATGCGAAGGCGGTAAAATTCTCCATTGACCGTATTCTCGACCCTGCTAATCACGCACCGACCATTTCCTATATCCGCACCATCAAATCCGTGGAAATCACCGGCGAGTATCAGGTGAACATCCACACCGCCGGCCCCGACCCGCTGCTGCCAACACGCATGAGCCGCTACCCGACCTATATTGTGCCACCGGCGTATGTCACCAAAGTCGGTGCGGCAGAATTTGCCCGTAAGCCGGTCGGTTCAGGCGCCTATACCCTTACCGCGTTTATTCCCGATGAAAAAGTGGTGATGCAGGCCAATCCGGATTACTGGCGCGGCAAACCCGCCATTGATACCGTGACCTGGCGTCCGATCCCGGAGGCTACCGGACGCATCACTGCTCTGCTGACCGGCGAAGTACAACTGGTTGATGGTGTACCGGCTGATCTGGTACCGGCGCTGAAAAACAAGCCGGGCGTACATCTTGAGCAGGTAAAAAATGGCGGGCTGACCATTTACCTCGGACTGAAGAATGACCAGAAACCGCTGAACGATGTGCGCGTACGCCAGGCGTTATCACTCGCACTGAACCGTGCGGCTTATACCCGCGATTTATTGCACGGTTTTGGCACACCGACCGGCACCATGGCCGGACCGAAAGATTTTGGTTATGAGGCCATCCCCGCCCCCGCTCAGGACATCGCCAAAGCCAAAGCGTTGCTGGCAGAAGCTGGCTATCCGCAAGGTTTCACCCTGCGCTTCCAGGCTCCCCGCCGTTATATTGCCAGCGCCGACGTCGCCCAGGCGATTGTGCAGGATCTGGCTGCGATCGGCGTGAAAGCGCAACTCGAGGTGCCGGAATGGTCGGTCTATACCCAACAGGTGGCGGCGCAAAAACAGGCACCGATGTACATGCTGGCATGGGGTTCAACCCAGACGCTGGACGCCGATGCCGCGCTTTATCCGATCCTGCACTCCGGCGAGCCGTATTCCACGGTGAATTCGCCAGAGCTGGATACTCTGCTCAACAGCAGCCGCACCCTCGTCGATCCGGCCAAACGTGAGAAAATTTTGCAGCAGATACAGGAGGTTGTCGCCAGGCAGCAACCGCTTATCCCGCTGTACAAAGAAGATTCCCTGTATGCCAGCGCCGACAACGTAGCCTTCACCGGCCGCGCTGATTCGCGGATCCCGCTGTTTGACCTGAGGATTAAATGATTTCACTGCGTACAACCCTGCAACGGAAATCCCGCCGCCGGTTTTATGGCGACGGGATCCTCGGCGCACTGTTGCTGTTACTGGTGATTGTCCCGGCGCTGCTGGCGCCGTGGCTGCCCCTGCCTGATCCGCTGACAAACAATCTGGCTGCGGCCTTTTCACCGCCGGACGGTCATCATTTGCTGGGCACCGATCAGCTGGGGCGTGATTTGCTGTCGCGGATTTTATCGGGTACGCGTCTCTCGCTGATGGTGGTGATGCTGGCCGCAGTCATTGCCGCCGTTATTGGCTCGGCGCTGGGCATGATTGCCGGTTACACCGGCGGCTGGCTTGATGCGCTGATCATGCGTCTGATGGACATTCAGCTGGCGGTGCCTTTTATCCTGCTGATCCTGCTGGTAATGGCGCTGTTCGGCGCGTCGCTGACTAATATCATTCTGATCATGGGCGTGACCAGCTGGGCGATTTATGCCCGCGTCGCCCGCGCCAAAACGCTGGAGATCCGCGAGCTGGAATTTATCGAATCAGTCAAAGCCATGGGATTTTCCACCCCGCGTATTGTGCTGCGCCATGTGCTGCCCAATCTGATGACGCCGCTGATTGTGCTGCTGACGCTGGATATCCCGCGCCTGATCGTACTGGAAGCCTCGATTGGTTTTCTCGGCATGGGCATTCAGCCGCCGACGCCAACACTCGGCAATCTGATCGGCGAAGGCCGTTCTTACATGCTGCTTGCACAGTGGCTGGTGCTGTACCCGGGGCTGGTGATTGCGGCACTGGTCATTGGCTGCAATCTGCTTGGCGACAGCCTGCTGCGTAAAACCCACACGAGGCTCGACTGATATGCTGCGTTATATTTTGCAACGCCTCGGACAATCGGTACTGGTGATGTTTGGTGTGTCACTGCTGATTTTTTACAGTCTGCACCTGACCGGTGACCCGGCGGCGGTGATGATGCCGCCGGGCTCCAGCCAGCAGGAAATTGATAACTTCCGGCACAGCATGGGTTTTGACCGTTCACTGACATGGCAGTACTGGCATTATCTGACCGGTGTTTTACAGGGCAACCTTGGCGAATCGCTGCGCTACAGCCAGCCGGTCACTGAACTGATTGGCCAGCGCGTTCCCGCCACCCTGCTGCTGGCCTTTACCGCGTTACTCTGGAGCACCGCAGCCGGTTTACTGCTCGGCATCATCAGCGCGTTATATCAGAACACAGTGTGGGATCTGATTTCGCGTCTGCTGGCTTTCAGCGGCCAGGCGGTGCCGGTGTTCTGGCTTGGCCTGCTGCTGATTATCGCCTTCAGCCTTAACCTGCGCTGGCTGCCTTCCGGCGGTTATGGCAGTGCCAGTCAGCTGGTGATGCCTGCCATCAGCCTTGGTGCGTATTACATGAGCGCCATTGCGCGTCTGATCCGTGCCAGTCTGATTGACGTTCTTCAACAAGACTACATCCGCACCGCCCGCGCCAAAGGGCTGAGCCGCTGGCGTATTGTGGTTCGCCACGGTTTACGCAATGCGCTGATCCCGGTCATTACGGTGCAGGGCATGTATTTTGCCTCGCTGCTTGGCGGTGCGCTGGTGACTGAAATCATTTTTGCCTGGCCGGGTATCGGCCGCCTCGCGGTCCAGGCGATCCAGAACCGCGATTTCCCGCTGGTACAGGCCATTGTGCTGCTCGCCGCGCTGGTGTTTGTTGGCATTAACCTGATCATCGATTTGCTCTATGTGGTACTCAATCCGAGGATCCGCCTGTGACATGTTCCATTTCCCCCTCACTGCATGCGACGCTCGGTTTACTCAATGCGATGACGCCGTTTGCCAGTGTGTCCGGCCAGCTCAGCCAGCAGCGCGAACTGGCACAGTGGCTGGAGGACTGGATCCGCCAGCAACTGAACGGCGTGCCGGTGTTGCCGGTCAGCCTGCAAAACGACGAAAGCACCCCGCCGCTGGTACATATGCGCATTGAGCGTCAGGCGGCGAAAACGCTGGTGCTGTACAACATGTACGACGTGATGCCCGCCACGGATGAAGGCTGGGAATTCCCGCCTTTCACCGGCGGCATGACTGAATGGCCGGGCACCGGCGCGGTGTATATCGCACGCGGTGCGGAGAACAATAAAGGGCCGCTGGCGGGCATGCTGATGGCGATAAAATCGCTGTGCGACACTGGCGGGCTGGACGTCAACCTCGAGATCATCCTCGAAGGCGAAGAAGAAACGGGCAGCGGCCGGTTACGCCGTTATCTGGCGCAGGAACCGTGCCCTGTGCCGTCCGCCGGTGCAGTATTTTTCCCCTCGCTGTGCGAGTACGGCGGGGGCGAACCCCGCGTGTATCTTGGTTTCAGCGGACTGAGCGGCGGCCGTTTACGCGTCAGTGGCGGCGCATGGGGCGGCCCTCATGCAGCGATCCACGCCAGTAATGCCAACTGGATTGCCAACCCCGTCTGGCGGCTGGTTCATGCCCTTCATACCATTGCGCCCGCCGTAAACAGCGGCGTCATCGCGCGTCTGCCCGTCGATGAGGCAGCAAACGAGCTGCTGCATACGCTGGCGGAAAACTTCAGCATTCGCGATGAACTGCGCTTTCGCCACAGCGAAACCTTATCGGTCAGCGGCGATACGCAGGCCTGCCTGCAACAACTGATTAACGGCGCGGTGCTTAACATTTCAGAAATCCGCAGTGACCCGCAACAGGCACGGGGTGTAATCCCGCACAGCGCCTGCGCGGAACTCGCCCTGCGCGTGCCGCCGGGCATTGACGGTGAAAATCTGCTGGCAGACGTCCGCCGGACGCTCAGCCAGGCGGAATTTGGCGGCGTGGAGCTTGAGCTGGACGACAGCTATCCCGGCCACCGTTTCCCGCGCAACAGCCCCGGCGTCGATGCCCTGCTTGCCAGCTACCAGCTACAGGGCGCAAAACCGCAGATCTGGCCGTGGGCACCAGGCTGCGCACCGGCATATACCTTTGCCCGCATCGCACCGGCCTTCCTGATTGGCGGCCTGGGTCACGGTGGCAATGCGCACGGCGTGAATGAATTTGTCACCCTGCACGGGCTGGAGCGCTTTCAGCAATCCGTCACTGACTGGATCCGTTTTTATACCCATGACAGCTCTTTTTCTGCTTTGCCGGAATAAGCCGGCGAAGCTTTGCGTCAACATCCGGGAATGTTTAAAAGATAATCAGCAGGAAAATTATGATGAAACAAACAGATGATTTTGAACGTGTTTCACTGGGATTTTTCCCCACACCGCTGGAGCGCCTGAACACACTTGGCGATTCACTTGGCATCACGCTGGATATCAAACGTGATGATTACACCGGTTTTGGCGGAGGCGGAAACAAAGTCCGCAAACTGGAATATCTGATGGCCGACGCCTGCCGTCAGCAAATCAATGTGGTGATCACCACCGGCGGACATCAGTCCAACCACGCCCGCATGGTAGCGGCAGCGGCGCGTAAGTTCGGCATGAAACCGGTGCTGGTGTTGCGTGGCAATCAGCCGGATGTCTATCAGGGCAATCTTCTGCTCGATAAGTTGTTCGGTGCGGAGCTGGAGTTTCTCGATCCCGAGGGCTATTTCACCCAAATTGAAGGCGCGATGAACGCCCATGCCGACGCCGCACAGGCGCGGGGTGAAAAGGCGCTGATTATTCCGCTCGGCGGCGCCACACCGCTCGGGGCACTGGGTTATGTGCGTGCCATAGAAGAAATGGACGCCCAGCTGAGAGAACGCAATCAGTTGCCGCCGGACGTGATTGTTGCCCCGACCGGTTCCGGCGGCACGCTTGCCGGGCTTTACGTCGGCGCACGCAAATACTGGCCGGACACCAGAATTGCCGGCATCAGCGTCAGCGCCAAAGCAGAATGGTTTCAGACACGGATTTCCGCTATGGCGCAGGATTGCGCGGATTTGCTGGAATGGTCGCAAAACTGGACGCCGGAAGATATCTGGATTGAGGACGGATTCGTCGGCACCGCGTATGGCGTGCCGTCTGACGGCGGCATTGAAGCCATCTATCGCGTCGCCCAGGCCGAAGGTTTACTGCTGGATCCGGTCTACACCGGCAAAGCCATGCACGGGCTGATCAGTCTGGTGGAGCACGGTAAAATCAGCGCCGGTTCACGGGTGATTTTCGTCCATTGCGGCGGCTCTCCGGCGCTGTATCCCTTTGCGCAGACCTTGCTGGAGCACTGAGATGACGCAGGGTTTCCGCTATCTGAGTCAGCAGGATGTGATGACGCTCGGCGGTACGCAGGCGCAGGCTGCACTGGATGATATTCGTGACGTTGTCACCTTAATGCGTCAACAACAGGCGCAGATGCCGTCGGAAACCCATGTCACTCTCGGTGGCGACCGGGGAAAAGCCTACGCGCTGCCCGCCAGTGTGGGTGGCCGTTTCAATGCCGCAGGAGTGAAATGGACGGCACATCGCCCCGATGCACACGACGGTCTGCCGCAGGCGATGGCGATGACGCTGATTAACCGCGCAGATAATGGTTTGCCGCTCGGGCTGGTGGAAAGCGCCGCGCTGACGGCCACCCGCACCGCCGCCGTCTCGGCGCTGGCGTTGCGCCATGCCGCACCGCGCCCGGTTCAGCACGTCCTCCTGCTCGGCACCGGCGTGCAGGCCACGGCGCATCTTGAGATGCTGCGCCAGCTTTTCCCTGAGCTGAAACAGGTTAGCTGGTGGAGCCGCAGCGCAACGGTTTTTGCCCCGGACAGCGAAAACCTGCCGTGGCCGCTGATCAGGTTCAGCAATTTACAGCACGCCTGCGCACAGGACGCCGGTGCGGTGATCACCTGCACCAGCGCCGCAGAACCCCTGCTGGGCACGGAGACAATCCGTCCCGGAAGGCTGGTTATCCAGGTGGGTTATCACGAAGTCGCGTTCGAAGCGATTGCCCGCGCCACACGGGTGGTGGTCGATTTGTGGGGAGATTTCTGCGAAACCAGCGCCAAAAGTCTTTTTCAGATGTACCGCGCCGGACAGTTTTCGCCGGACCGCGTGGATGCCGATTTACCCCATCTGCTGCTCGATGGCTGGCGGCCTGCGCCGGATGACAGTGTGTATTTCTCCTCGTTTGGCCTCAACGTCTTCGACATCGCCCTGGCAGCCCGCGTACTGGCACTCGCGCAGCAACAGGGAACCGGTACGTTGTTACCGCTTTTTCCGGAGTCATTTTACCTTGACTGATTATTCTGCATTACCCTTGCCGCGCATCCTTATCAGCGCCGCCGAACTGCTTGAACGCCACAAAAATGGCGAGCAGTTTGCGCTGATTGATGTCCGTGAAATCACGCAGTGGCAGGCCGGAACCCTGCCGGGCGCACATCATCTGAATGTCTATGATTACTTTATTCCCGACAGCACCCAGGCCGGTGTGAACAGCCTGTTCAATGCCTTTCGGTCTGCCTGGCAGGAACTGGCTATAAGTGACAGCGTCACGCCTGTTTTCTTTGAACAACAGGTCGGTATGCGCTCCCCGCGCGGTGCATGGTTTGCGCTATGCGGCGGTATCTGTCAGCCGCTGGTGCTCGATGGCGGACTGGATGCATGGCAACGCGCAGGCGGCGATCTCATACCGGGAACGGGCAACAGCGCAGTGATAAGCGCCGACAATCCGGATTACCGTACGGACGCCAGCATGAACATCGCACTGGCGGCCACGCGGGCCGAAGTGCTTGCGGCACAGGCAACGGGCGCAGAGATTGTGGACGCACGCCGTCCGTCAGAATTCACGGGGGAATTTGCGCATGAATGCTGTCAGCGGGCAGGAAGGATCCCCGGTGCGAAGTTGCTGTTCTGGGAGGATGTGGTGCATAACGGCGGGTTTCCGGATGCCGGCGAAATCCGCCATCGCGCGGAAAAAGCCGGACTGCGGCCCGACCGGCGGAACATTATTTATTGTCACCGGGGCGCACGCGCCGCCACAGTATTCATTGCTTTGCAGCTGGCGGGTTACCGGCAACTGGCCATTTATGTCGGTTCCTGGCATGAATGGGCAGGTCATCCTGAACTACCCCTGCTGACGGATTTTAACTGACATTGCGCAGTTTCAGCGCCTGCGCGATATCCGGCGCTGCCGCCAGTAAAGTTTGTGTGTAAGCATGCTGCGGCGTGCCCAGCACCTGTGCAGTGAGTCCGCTTTCCACAACCTTGCCATGATAAAGTACCACCACGCGGTCACACACTTGTTTCACCGCGGCGAGATCATGGCTGATAAACAGCACGGTCAGGCCGAGTTGCCGGCGAAGTTCATCCAGCAATGCCAGTATCTGCCCGCGAACCGAGAGATCTAACGCCGACACGGCTTCATCCGCCACCAGTAACTCTGGCTCTAATGCCAGCGCACGGGCAATGGCCACGCGCTGACGCTGACCGCCGGAAAATGCGCCGGGCAAGCGGCTGGCGTGATGTGCTTCCAGTCCCACCCGTTTCAGTAATTCCTCTACCCTCGCCTGAATCTGTCCGGCAGGACGCAATTTCCAGACACGTAGCGGCTCAGCAATTTGCTCACCGATGGTCATTTTGGGGTTCAGACTGGCGTAAGGATCCTGAAAGATAATCTGCGCACGGCTGCGCATTTTTTGCCGTGTGGCGTGACTGGCGCGGGTCAGGGAAACGCCGTCAAATTCGATATCACCGCTGTCAGTTTCCGTCAGGCCAATGATCGCCCGGCCCAGCGTGGTTTTCCCCGAGCCGGATTCACCGATCAGCCCCAGAATTTCACCGCGACGGATATCCAGCGTTGTCGGGAAAAGCACGGTCTGCCGTTTTGCCGGTACAAAAGGGAGATGCTGCGCCTGCGGATAGCTTTTGCTCACGTTGTGTAAACGAACCAGCGGCGATGCCGCGCAGATTGCTGCGGTGACCGGGCGCGGTTCCGGCTGGGAAGCGGCAATCAGTTTACGGGTGTAAGGCTCCTGAGGATCGGTCAGCAGTTTTGCCACCGGCCCTTCTTCCACCCGACTTCCCTGATGCATGACGTAAGCACGGTCGGCGTAACGCGCTACAACGCTCAGGTCATGGGTGATCAGCAGCACACCCATCTGCATTTCCTGCTGCAATTCCAGCAGCAACGCCAGAATTTGCGCCTGAATGGTGACGTCCAGCGCGGTGGTTGGTTCATCGGCAATCAGCAGTGACGGTTTACAGCTGATCGCGCTGGCGATCATGACCCGCTGACGCATGCCGCCGGAAAGCTGATGGATATATTGTTTCGCCCGTTGCTCCGGATTCAGAATACCGACGCGATCCAGCAAAACGATGGCCTCACGGTGTGCCTGTTTCCAGTCCAGCCCCTGATGACGTACCAGCACTTCGGCTATCTGTTCCCCGACTTTGAGCACCGGATTCATACTGGTCATCGGTTCCTGAAAAATCATCGCCAGCCGTTTACCCCGCGCAGATGCGTCAAACGTCCTCTGCGGACTGGCAATGGATTTACCGACCAGCCAGATTTCTCCCCCCGTCATACTCACTCCCGGCGGCAGCAATCCCATCAGCGCCAGCGAACTCAGTGTCTTACCGGAACCGGACTCCCCCACCAGTGCCACCATTTCACGGCGGTTCACCTGCAGGGAAAGCGGTTTGACCAGCGGTAATCCGGCATCGGTATGAATGGCGAGGTGGCGAACGTCGAGCAAAGGTCTGGCAGTCGTCATGGCGGTGATCCGGCGAAGAATTAAGCATTAAGGATATATCGTATATCTTCGAGCGACAATCCTTAAAATATCCCATCCATAGATTAATTTATGCTAATTAAGCATGATTTATCAGGGTTTATCCCTCAGACGCAAAAACCTGCCGACAGTCTCACCGTCGCCGAGTGTCATGGGGAAAACGCCTCATACCTGCGCCATACCGCCATCCACAAACAGTTCCGTGCCATTGATAAAGCTGGCAGCATCCGAGGCCAGAAACGCCACAACTTTGCCGATTTCTCCCGGTTCTCCCAGACGACCCAGCGGCACCTGTGCGGCAGGCGCATCAAATAAGCCCTGACGGTGCTCATCCGGCACCTGTCCACCCAGACCTGGCGTCCGCACCGGACCGGGACTGACAACATTCACGCGGATCCCACGTCCCTTGAGATCCAGCGCCCAGGAGCGGACAAAGGAGCAACCTGTCTGTGGATCCTTGAAGCGACATACGAAGAGTGGAAAGCAGACAACGCCCGCAAGGTTGAGTAATATTATCCTCTGAAGGACAAAACCCGGTCGGCTGACCGGGCTTTCCTCACGTTCCATCCCCATTGATTTCCCGTGTAAATTCTCCTTAGTCGCTGAACCCCCTCAGCCGCTTTCGCACGTCTTCAGCTCGCACAATACCCCTACTTGTTAACGTGGCTTTCACCACCCGATGCTACTGGCAGCAGTGGAGCCGGTACGGCTGTCTCCATTGTTCCTCAATCAAAACTCGTCATGATTTGGGAGCGTACAGCCTAAAAAAATACCCTACTCATAGGGGCATTCATCACTCTTATCTTCCGGTTCTTCACAATGTCGGCAGCGATTTACGAGAAAGCCAACCATCAGCCACAGCACCATAAAAACCGTAAATATCTTCCAGAACATGACACGTCTCCTTAAGTTCTGGAGACCATATCCAGATAAACCACAAGATGATAATGGTTAATAACGATCAAATTGTTGGTATTGATCGGTGACACCGATCAATATTTTTTAAGCGGGTTATCAGGTGCGGGGTTTTAACGGCGTTACAATCAATTCCGGACAGTCCAAAAGAGGCATTTTAAAGGTCGTTAGACAGTCCGGAATTGAGCGCGAAACAGTCCGGAAGATTTCGCCGCGCTACAATTATTGGGCCGACACTATTATCGGGTGGCATAAGTTTCTTACCACTTTTATTGAAGTGTATTTTTATGCGCACGGGGCAATGGGAGTTTTACATCTGTTAATTGAACGATATAAAAACCACTCCCCGGCTATTAATGATTAAATTATTGCCGGGTGAATGATGACATTCAGCAATTTTTAATTATGTGATACCGCCTTTCGCACAATAGCGGCTGCAAGATTCTTTTTGTGATCAGACGGATCGCTCCGTGGTTGCCAGAGCTGCGGGGCAAAGTGACATTCACACTCAGGCCCGGATTTTGCGCTTAAGACAGATAATTTGCCGTACCGATTCGCGCAAGCTGATGGTCCGGAATATATCGCGCATCATCGATATATCGGCCTGTAATCCACGCCACCTGCCGATTTTAGTGGCTTTATACGGGCTGATAACGCCCTGCCATCTGATGACCTGTAAGCGAAATCCGGCGGCAATCCAGCGCTGATTGATCCAGACTTCCAGCCCGAAATGCGGCAACCGGCGGATCTCCCCGAGATGCTTCGCCACTAACCCGCGCGCAAACACCCGTTCACCGGAGATATAATCCAGCCCGATAAACCGCCAGACCCACGGGCTGTTACGCCTCAGGCTTATCGTGACATCAGCCTGATGTTGCATCACCGGCCGGATGAGCGCGGTAATATCGTCATCATTCAGCCCGACAAGATCTGCGTCAAGCATCAGCAGATGGCTGCCCGTTGCCACAGCAATGCCTTCGGCCACGGCGTAACTTTTACCGCGATTTTCAGGCAGGCTGATCACCCTGATCCCCCTGCCTTGTGCGACTTGTGCGGTATTATCGCCGGAGCCGTCATCCACCACGATAATCTCCAGCAGCAAAGGGTGATTCTGCACCACATCCAGCACCCTGCCGATACGACCGGCCTCATTGTGTGCCGGAATAATGCAACTCACCGTGATCATTGTTTAGACCTCACCCAGAGCACCCCCGTCACGGCCAGCAGGATGAACAGGCCAAGGGATACCCAGGCTATCCAGTGATTCACCTCTGCGATAATATCGCCGAACATCCAGCCGAGGCCCAGAAGAAACAGGCTTTTAGGAATGGCCGCGATGATGTTATAGAACAGAAAAGGCACCAGCGGCATCCGCGCTATTCCCGCGCCGGTCAGCACCAGTGCGCCAGCGGAATGGGTCAGTTTGGCGAGCACCAGCAACCGCCCGCCTTTGCGATCAAAACTTTTCACCATTTTTTCCAGCCGCGGCTGTGTCAGCCCAAGACGGGCCAGCCAGCCGGGCGGTTGTCCGTCAGCTTTGATCACCCAGCGTCCGAGCGAGTAAAAAATGATATCCCCGAGCACTTCCCCCACCATCACCACGGAAAACATGGCGGACACGCTGAAATAGCCGAGACGGGCGAAGTAGCCTGCAATCACCGTCACTACCGGCCCTTCAAGGATGGCCAGCGGCGTCATGATCAATAGGCCGTGCGTTCTGATAAGCGTTTCGAGTGTTTCAAGAGAAAACATGCTGTCCTTATTTCCCTGAGTGCTGACTGGCAGACACCGGTTGTTTTTTGCCTAAGTGCCCTTCACCCAAAATAGTGCCGCGCCACGTAAAACCGCGCCCGGTCCAGCACCATAACCACAAGGCGGGCAGCAGGATATCGCGGATGCACATCGCCAGAATATCTCTTAGCTGATGCGGCCAGCCGAGCGCTTTGGCCAGCGCCCATTCGCCGCCATACCACAACACAAAAAGCACAGGAGCTGCAAACAGGGGTAAATCACCGCGGAGGGTCAGCCAGACCACTGCTGCCAGAGCAGGCAGGAAACCCATAATAATTTCAGGCACAAACAGCCAGAAAAAACCGGCACGCCGGATGCGCGCCCAGCGCAGTTGTCTGCTCCAGACCGCTTCCAGGCTGCGATGCCCGATAGGCTGCACAAAAGGTTGCGCGGGCAGACGGACTTTCAGCCCCGCGCGGCGTACCAGTTTGGTTGAGGCGACATCTTCCGCCAGCTCACTGCCCAGCGCTGCCATTCCGCCACCATTATCAAGCACCTCGCGCCGCCAGCACAATGTTTTCCCCTGCGCAAAACCGTTACCCAGAAAATCCGACAGATACTGCCAGCGCGCCTGATGCGTATTCAGCATTGCGGCTTCTACGGCACCCCATAAATTCTCCGGGATCATTCCGACTGCCGGAGAACTCACCAGCCCGGTCTGACTGTCAAAAGTATTCGCCAGTGAACGCAGATAATCCGGCGGTAACAGCAGATTGCTGTCTGCCATTGCCACCACGCCTGCGGTGGTATTGCTCCAGGCTTTATTAAGATTATTCACTTTCGGATTGGCGGATATCTTGTCATCGCCAATCAGCAGTCGTGCAGGCTTATCGGGGAATTCCGCCATCAGTTTTTCCACCAGCGGGATCACCGGATCAAACCGTGACGCCACGCAAAACACAATTTCATAAGCGGGATAATCCTGATAAAAACTGGAGCGCATGGTCTCCTCTTCGAAGGCGTTATGCCCGCACAATGGCCGCACCAGCACGATAAATTCCGAGGTTTCATGCACTTCATCGCGCAGGACGCCACTGCGCATCCGCCACCAGGCGATGACGAGAGAAGAAAACTGAAGGGTAATCAGTATGCTGCCAATCGTGGCGGTCACTGCGGTGTTTAATACCATGACGATGCCCCTTTATTGAAAATATCTGCGATGAGAATTCCAGACTTCCGGCAGTCAGAACGCTCATCCTACAGACGTTACGTTAAGGAATTCTTAAAGGGACATCGCGGGGACACGCTATCCGTCACGTTCAGTTAAAAGTAATACAGCAGGCACCCTGTTCCGTGCCGGAAAGCGGGCTGCGCACGGCCATAACCGATATGTTCTGCGCTCAGATCAGGCTGATAAGGCTGACGTTGTGCCAGTACGGCAGGTTCAAACTTAATTATTAGCAGTGAAACATTTTCCGGGTTACGTATTAACAGGCAAATAACATACACAGCGGGTATTAAATCCCCGGGGATGTTTGCGCGGGATTGATGGTTTAACACCGTATTCGCCGCTTAATTTTCCTTTCCGCCTTGTAATTATTTACTTCCTTGTCTATTACTAAATGCAGTGATAACTCATTGTTTAAAAGGTGGGTTATTGTTTAACAGGGATTTCAATCAATAAGCGTCTTCCTGTTCTTCTCCTTCAATTTACTGAGCAATTTTAAATCTGAGGCTTACATGAAAATATCTAAAGCTTTGCTGGCACTGGCTGTGATGGGTTGTGTCTCTTTTAGCGCTTATTCAGCTGAATTAATGAAGAAAGTAGATTTTGAAAAAGTGGCTTCGCAGTATACCAAAGTCGGTTCTGTCACTACCTCAAATAAAACCTCGCAGTCCGGTGCCATTGAAGATCTCTCGAAGAAAGCCGATAAAAAAGGCGGCGATGTATTTGTATTAACCTCCGGTAATACCAACAATAAAATTCACGGCACTGCTGACGTTTATAAGAAAAAATAAATCTTTTGGTTGATACTCAATATAAAAAGGCCCGCAAAAATTGCGGGTTTTTTGATGCACACTGATGCTGATTATCATTTCCTGTTTCTGGCCGTAAGCCGGACCTTTGCTTCCTCTTCTTGAAAGGGACATTTTATGCTGCTGTCGGCTCCGCTGATGCTGGTTGTAATTGGCCTGGGATCGTTACTCGCGCAGTGGCTGGCCTGGTTGCTGAAAATCCCCGCGATCCTGCCTTTGCTGTTATTGGGTATAGTGCTGGGGCCGGTCACGCACGTCGTTATGCCCGATGCCCTGTTTGGCGATTTGCTGTTTCCGCTGGTCTCAATATCGGTGGCCATCATTTTGTTCGAGGGCGCGCTGACGCTCAGAATTGATGAAGTTCGCGGATTGGGTGGCGTGGTCCGCAATCTGGTCACGATTGGCATGCTGGTCACGTTCTGCGTGATCAGCCTCGCCTGCTGGTGGCTGCTCGGGTTTGAACCGGAACTGGCAGCGCTGGTCGGTGCGGTAACGGTGGTGACCGGTCCGACAGTGATTGCACCGTTAATGCGCGTGGTTCGCCCGAACACGGCGATTAATCAGGTTCTGCGCTGGGAAGGAATTGTGATTGACCCGGTAGGCGCGATTTTCACGCTGCTGGTATTCGAATTCATCACCCTGCGCCAGCACGCCGAATCACTGATGCATCTGTTCTGGACACTCGGAGCAACCGTCGCCGTCGGGCTGGTGCTGGGCTCGGTTTTTGGTTATGCGCTCGGCGTGGCCCTGCGCCGCGTATGGATCCCCGCCTATCTGCAAAACCTGGGAGTACTGGCGGTGATGCTGACCGCTTTTGGCGTTTCCAATGCCATTGCCGATGAATCGGGCATGCTGACCGTCACCGTGGCGGGCATCTGGCTGGCTAATATGCGTGATGTGGATACCACCGACATTCTGGCATTTAAAGAGGAACTGTCAGCAATTCTGATCTCCGCACTGTTTATCATTCTGGCTGCCAGGCTGGATCTCCATGCACTGATGGCGATGGGCTGGCCACTGATTATTTTGCTGCTGGTGGTGCAGTTTGTTGCGCGTCCGCTGTGTATAGCCGTGTCAACCTGGCGGTCATCGTTGCACTGGCGGGACCGGTTATTACTGTGCTGGATAGCGCCGCGGGGCATTGTCGCCGCCGCCGTCAGCTCCCTGTTCGCCCTCACGCTACAACGCATGCATTACCCGCAGGCCGACAAACTGGTGACCGTGGTCTTTGCCGTGATCATCGGCACCGTGGTATTACAAAGCCTTTCCAGCCGTGCCATCGCACGCGGATTACGGGTGCAACAAAAAGCACCGCGCGGCGTGCTGATCATCGGCGCGAACGGTGTGGCCAGAATGCTGGCAAAAGTACTGATGAAGCAGGATATTCCGGTGCGGCTCACCGACAGCAGCTGGGAATATTACCGGCAGGCGCGGATGGATGGCATTCCGGCGTATTATGGTAACGCGTGGTCTGAACATGCGGAAAACTATCTGGATCTGAGCAGCACCGCGCAGGTGCTGGCACTGTCTCCGAACCGCCATCAGAATGCGCTGGCAGTCTACCATTTCAGCCACATTTTCGGCCGGGAAAAGGTATTTGCCGTACGCTCAGGTCCGGTGCCCAAAGGCGGACGCTCGCAGGAAAACAGCCGTTTTCAGCGTCACGAAGTACTGTTCAGCACCGAAGCCACTTATTCCAGGCTCAGTTCCCTGCTGGCGAAAGGCGCGGTGATTAAGGCCACACAGTTAAATGAGAGTTTTGGCTGGATTGATTATCTTGAGAAAAACAGCGGCGTGCTGCCGCTGTTTGCCGTGCGCGAAAACCATTCACTGACAATATTAAAAGAAGGCAATATTCCGCCGGTGCCTTGCACCCTGATTGCCCTGGTGAACGGTGAGTCATAGCGCCATACGGATAATGAATAAATTTTAGAAGGGCCTGATTATCGCCAGAATACCGATGAAGATCACACCGGTAATAATGACCACACCGGCGTTGCGCACCAGGGCGAAATCTTTGACCGGCTGACCGGTGGCGCGGCGACGTAAATCCCCGGAAAGCAGGCCGTGCAGCGCGGAGAGGATCAATACCACGACCATTTTTATCAGCAGCCAGGCATGCGGGAATTTGCCATAACTGACAATCATCACGATGCCCGCCACCCACAACAGGATCATCGCCGGGCTGGTGACACTGCGCGTCCATTTGCGCACCGTCTCAAGCAGTAACTTCTGCCCTGCACTTTCCGCCGCGCCGGATGTGCGCGAATATGCCATCGACACCAGCGCCATGGCCAGCATGCCGCCAATCCACAATACACCCGCAATGATGTGCAAGGCGTTGAACCACTCATGAAGCATTTTTATCTCTCCGGAAGTTAACAACAATTCTGCCTGCGGCGGATGGCTCCAGCCCGCTGTCTCTCCGCCGCTTTTAACGGATTATGTCTCTTTCCCGTACTAAAGGCACGGTTAAGTCGTCACTTTTTCTTATTCATACCGGGTGTTTACAAGCAGTAGGTAGACTGGTATACCTACTCATATCTGTACAAGACGAGATAAATAAAATGTCCATACCTGAATCCGCACGTGACCGGCTGCTCGGTGCCGCCCGCGTTCTGTTTTATAACGACGGCATTGCCGCGACCGGGATTGATGCCATCGTCAAACGCGCCGGTGTCGCCAAAAAAAGCCTCTATAACAATTTCGAATCCAAGGCTGCACTGGTCGCGACGTACATTGAAATCCGTCACGATGAATGGCTGGAGCTGTACGCCCTGCGCGTTAAAAAAGCCAAAACACCACAGGAAAAAGTGCTCGCCGTATTTCAGGCCTATGACGATCACGCTGAATTTGCCTATGAGCGTGGTTTTCGTGGCTGCGGGTTGCTGAATGCCGCCGCCGAACTGCCCGCCGGAGCACCCGGCAGACAGGCCGTGCGCGGGCATAAAGAACATGTCGAAGCCATCGTAACCGCACATCTTCTGGAACTGTTTCCTGATGACGACGCGAAAGCCCGGCTGATGGCACGGCATTTTTCCTTTTTACTGGAAGGTGCGATTTCGCGTGCGGGTCTGGAGGGCAACGGTCAATGTGTCCGTCAGGCGATGGACATGGCGGCCTCAATGATGGAGGCATCATGACGATAACGCCTCGTGAACGCATGACAGGTGTACTCGCCGTGGTATTTGCTTCCTTTCTCTGGGGGTCAACCGGTACGGCTGCGACATTTGCACCCGACGTCAGCCCGCTGGCGATCGGGGCCGTGGCGATGGGGCTGGGTGGATTGTTGCAGGCGCTGATTTCCGCCAGAGGGATTGTCGCCAGCCGGGTAACACTGCGGCAAAACGGCCGCATGTTACTCACCGGCGCACTGGCGGTCGCGGTTTATCCCCTGGCGTTTTACGCATCGATGCATCTGGCGGGCGTCACGGTCGGCACGGTGATTTCCATCGGTTCCGCCCCGCTGCTGTCAGCGCTGATTGAATATTATCTCGACGGACAACGCCTTACCCGCCGCTGGATGACCGGTGCGGCTATTGGCGTAGCGGGCATGGTGTTGCTTTGCATCGGCAAAAGCGCAGGTCATGCCGTCTCCGGTCAGGGCGACCATACGATTGCCGGTGTGACGCTTGGCCTGATTGCCGGGCTGACTTACGCGCTTTACTCCTGGGCGGCACGTCATTTAATGCAGCGCGGCGTCCCTTCCCGTGCGGCAATGGGTGCCACCTTCGGGCTCGGCGGTTTATTGCTGATGCCGGTACTGTGGGTAACCGGCGCGCCGCTTCTGGCCTCGTGGAATAACGCCCTGGTCGGCGCCTACATGGCGCTGATCCCGATGTTTGTAGGTTATGTCTGTTTCGGCTATGCCCTTGCGCGCATTCCGGCCAGCATGGCAACCACCATAACCTTGCTGGAACCGGCGGTCGCGGCGGTGCTGGCGGTCGTGATTGTCGGTGAACGTTTGCCGCCGATGGGCTGGACGGGCATCGGCCTGGTCGTCGCATGCCTGATTTTCATCACCGTACCGCTGAAAAGACGCGCAACCGTACCGGTTTCTGCCTGAAAAAATGGCTCCCGCAGGAGCCATTGCTGTTTTACTTACGCAGGGAGATTACACCACCGCAGGCGCGGCCAGCGAGGCCATATCAATCACAAAACGATAGCGCACATCGGCCTTTTCCATACGCTCAAACGCTTCATTAATTTCATCCATGCGGATCATTTCGCAATCCGGCAGAATGTTTTTCTCCGCGCAGAAATCGAGCATTTCCTGCGTTTCGCGGATCCCGCCAATGGGCGAACCCGCCACGCGGCGACGGCCTAACAGCAGCGGAACGGTGTTAAATTCTTCCATCGGCCCGACCTGCCCGACCAGCACCAGCGTGCCGTCCACATCCAGCAACGGCAGATACGGCGTGATGTCGTGTCTGACCGGTACGGTATCGATGATCAGATCAAAATGATCGTGTGCCTGCGCCATGGCGTCACTGTCGGCACTGACCAGCAGACGGCTTGCGCCTAATTCCAGCGCATCGGCTGCTTTGGCATTGGAACGGCTCACGACCGTAACCTCTGCCCCCAGACCGGCCGCCAGTTTGACCGCCATATGCCCCAGACCGCCCAAGCCGATCACGCCGACGCGGCTGCCCGGCCCGACGTTCCAGGTCTTCAGCGGCGACCAGGTGGTGATACCGGCGCACAGCAGCGGCGCGGCTTTAGCAAGATCTAACCCTTCCGGCATGCGCAGACAAAACTCCTCGCGCACCACTAAATGCTTGGAGTATCCGCCCTGCGTCGGTGCTTTGGTGAAACGGTCATAACCCGCGTAAGTGCCGGTATTACCTTCGCGGCACAACTGTTCTTCACCTTTTTTACACTGATCGCATTCCTGACAACTGTCTACCATGCACCCCACAGCGACATGATCGCCCGGTTTATAGCGGGTGACGCCTTTACCAATCTGTGTGACGCGCCCGACGATTTCATGGCCGGGAACAATCGGATAGTAGCTCCAGCCCCAGTCATTTCTTGCGGTATGTAAATCAGAATGGCAAACCCCGCAATACAGAATTTCCATTGCGACATCGTTATCACGCAGGCCGCGACGTTCAAAGGTAAACGGTGCCAGCGGTTTTTTAGGATCGTAAGCAGCAAATCCGACAGTTTTCATCAGTCAATTCCTGAGTCGTTAATGACCTATTCACTATAGAATTTAACGCCGAAGTCACAAGCCACAGTCCTCCTGAATCCTTGCCTGATCCTGCCCGGTTTATTTCTTAAAGCTGCCGAACATCTTGTAACGGCCGCCCGGATATAACAGCCGGGCGCAGGTGACGACTTTTTCATGATGCCAGGTCCGACGCAGGGTTTGCAGGCATGGCTCGGTCTGATGAATATTCAGCAGGCGCTGCTCGTCGTTACCGGCCATCACGGCCTCAATGGTATGTTCACCCGCCGTCAGCGGTGCCAGCTGGGTGAGATAGGCGAAAGGCGTCGTTTTAGTAAAGTCCTGCTGTAAATACAACGGTGCAATATCCGGATTCACCAGCCGGTCCTCCAGCTGTACCGGAATATCATTTTCGTAATGCACGATCAGCGAATGGAACAACGCTACGCCGGGCGGCAGCATAAATTTCATTGCCATATTGTGACTGGCAATTTGCTCATCCAGTTGCAAAACGCGGGAAGTATGAAAATGCCCGCGGTTTTTGATCTCATCAGAAATGTTATTGACTTCCAGCATCGGCGTAAACGCCTTCATTTCATTGACAAAGGTGCCAACGCCCTGTAAACGCAGCAGGTAGCCTTCGGTGGTTAATTCGCGCAGTGCCCGGTTGATGGTCATCCGGCTGAATCCCAGCTCAGCAACCAGTTCACTTTCTGAAGGCACACGCTGGCGCGGCTGCCAGTGCCCGTGCAGGATCTGGTTGATGATCCCCTGTTTCACCTGCTTATACAGCGGAGATGGCTCGTCTCCGGCGTCCGCAATGACTTCGGATAGCGTTCTGTTTGTTGACATCATTCCTGCCTTGTATATTGCCTGGCTCGCGTTGCCGGAGGTCATTCGCCGGTAAACACCGCCTGTTCTTTCGCCGCCAGTGCGCGCATGCCTTCGTTGCGGTCTTCGCTGGCCGCAATCAGGGCGGACAACGAACGCTCATAACTGATGCCTGCCGTTAAGCCCATATCGAAACTCGCCAGCACGGCTTTTTTGGCCATCTTAATAGCCAGCGGTGCGGCACGGGAAATATTATGCGCAATCGTCAGCGCCTGTGCCGTTAATGCTTCAGGTGTGGTGATGCGGCTGACCAGCCCGGCAGCCAGCGCTTCGCTGGCGCTGATTTTTCGCCCGGCGAGGATGATTTCCATCGCCAGTGATTTCCCCACAGACCTGACCAGCCGCTGCGTCCCTCCTGCGCCGGGGATAATCCCGATATGTGTTTCCGGCAGCCCGATAACGGTTGTGTCATCAGCAATCACGATATCGCACAGTAACGCCAGTTCCAGTCCGCCACCCAGCGCATAACCGGACAGTGCCGCGATCACGGGTTTTTCAATGGCGGCGATCTGATCCCATTTTTCGCTGAAACCGCTGGTGTAAAGGGCTATCGCTGAGGCGGTAGCCAGCGTGCCGGTGTCAGCGCCGGCGGCAAACGCCCGCGCTGAGCCGGAAATCACCATGGCGCGGATCTGCTTATCCCCGTCCAGTTCACGCATTTTCTCCAGCAATTGCGTCAGCATCTCCGCACTCAGTGCATTGAGTTTTTCCGGCCGGTTAAGGGTGATATGCGCCACGCCCTGATGCCGTTCACAGCGGATGAGTTCGCTCATGGTTTTTGCATCCTGCTGATGGCGC
This sequence comes from Rahnella perminowiae, assembly GCF_019049695.1. Taxonomy (NCBI): domain Bacteria; kingdom Pseudomonadati; phylum Pseudomonadota; class Gammaproteobacteria; order Enterobacterales; family Yersiniaceae; genus Rahnella; species Rahnella perminowiae. The sequence continues at coordinate 14,095 of NZ_JAFMOT010000187.1, read as the reverse complement.
GGATTGTGGAATTACGGTGCGCGAGCCCTTCTTCAATATCCTGTGCCGTCCACGGATAAAACCCTGCGCCGGTTTTGGTACCCAGGTGGCCCTGCTCAATTTGCGCCAGCAACCACGGCGGCAACGCGTCGTCACGGGATAACACCGGCAATAAGATCGCCGCAACATTCTTCACCGTATCCAGCCCGGCAAAATCCATCAGTTTCAGCGGCCCCATCGCCGACCAGCGCGGTGCAAGTGTGCTTTGCACAGCAAAATCTACGTCTTCGATGCTGGCTATACCGGCCGTCACCAGATGCAACGCCTCGCGCAGCATGGCGTATTGCAGCCGGTTGACGATAAACCCCGGCACGTCTTTATGAAGGGTCACTGTCTGTTTGCCCAGTTGCTGACACAATGCACCGGCCTGCTGACGCGTTTGGTCACTGGTTTGCGGCCCGCAGACAATTTCCACCATCGGCATGACATCAGCCGGATTAAACCAGTGCAGGCCAATAAAACGCGACGGCACCGCCAGCGAACAGGCAATCTGCCCGACAGGGACGCTGGAGGTGTTGGTGGTCAGCAGACAGTCGTCACTGACCTGTTTTTCGATCTCCTGAAAAATCTGCTGTTTGAGTGCCAGCACCTCAGCGATATTTTCCGAAACAATCTTCGCGCCTTTCAGACATTCCGCCAGGGATGTCGTAAAAGTGACCGCTGATGCCAGTCCGGCGTCGATGCTGTCGATCACTTTTGCAGCCTTGTGCAGCGAGTTTTCCGTACGCGAATAAAGCGCCACCTTAAAACCGCTGGCGGCAAATACCGCCGCGATGCGCGCACCCATGGTGCCCGCGCCAATCACCGCAACCTGTGTTGATGCCATATTATCTGCCTCCGGTTAAATAACGCCCTGTTGCTCCAGTGTGTCCATCTCCTGCGAAGACAGCCCCAGTTGCGCGCTGAGAATGGCGCGCGTGTGTTCACCAAGCCGTGGCGGCATTAAATCGGGTATCTGATGCATGCCGCTCAGCTTCACCGGCTGCGGTAATATGCTGATTTCACCGGCAACCGGATGTTTCACCTGATGCAGTAATCCCCGTTCAGCGGCATGCGGGCTTTGCAGCAGTTGATCCAGCCCCCAGACCGGGGCGGCAGGAATGCCGTCTGCATCAAGCAGGGCGAGCGCCCCGTCCACGGTTTTGTCGTGCAGCCATTCTTCAATCAGCACCCGTAATGCGTACTGATGTTTCAGGCGCTGCGGATCCGTGGCAAAACGCACATCCTGCACCACTTCCGGTTTACCTATAGTCTGTGCCAGACGGCGGAACAGGCTGTCATTCGCCACGGCAATCACCAGATAACCGTCGGCCGCACGGTAGCTGTCCATCGGGGCGCTGATGGGATGTGCATTGCCCAGTCGCCCGGCCAGCGGTATGCCGCCCAGCAGTTGTGTCAGCGAGACCATTTGCATCGATACCATCGCGTCGAGCATGGCGACATCCACATGCTGCCCGAGACCGCTGATGCCCCGTTGCAGCAATGCCGCCAGAATGCCCCACGAACAGTACAGCCCCGACACCACATCACCAATCGCATCCCCCACCCGGGTCGGTTCACCATTCGCCCAGCCGGTGACCTGCATAATGCCGCCCATTGCCTGGATCACATGGTCATAAGCTGCTTTGTGCGCCAGCGGCCCGTGCTGACCAAAGCCGGAAATACTGGCATACACCAGCTTCGGATTGATCTTCTTCACAGCGTCATAATCAATGCCCAGACGCGTGGTCACGCCGGGCCGGAAGTTTTCCACCAGCACATCCGCGCCTTCAATCAGTTGCTCCAGCACTGCCCGTCCCTGCGGAGATTTCAGATTCAGCGTCAGGCTTTTTTTGCCGTGATTAAGCAGCATGAAGTAGGTACTTTCACCATGAATATGCGGCGTGAAATCACGGGAGTCGTCACCTTTACCCGGCATTTCAATTTTGATCACTTCCGCACCCAAATCATTGAGCAGCGAAGCGCAGTAAGGCCCGGCCAGCACGCGGGAAAGGTCAAGCACTTTGACCCCCTCCAGCGGCCGTGATGTCGCGGATGTACTCATACATTTTCTCCGTCAGCAAGGTCTGCGAAAATCAGGGGGGTCAGCGCGCGCAAGATATCGCCCTGTCCGATCAGCTGACGGATAGCCAGCATATCCGGATACATTTCCTCGTCACTCTGCCGGAAGGCCACCTGCCCGCGCACCAGAGACAATACGGTTTCCGTGCCCGCTGAGGCGCGCAGCGGACGGTGGAATTCCACCGCCTGCGTGGCACACAAGATTTCTATCGCCACGATATCAATGGCATTTTCAACGGCATCAATCGCTTTACGCGCCGCTGTTACCCCCATGGAAATGTGATCTTCCTGTCCGGCACAGGTGGATACGGTATGCACGCTGGCCGGTGCTGCCAGTGCACGGTTTTCCCCTGCCAGCGCGGCCGCAGCGTAAGGCGGGATCATCATGCCTGAATGCGCCCCGCCATTGGCCACCAGAAAAGCCGGTAATCCGCTGAGATGACTGTTTGTCAGTCGGTCAGCGCGGGCCTGCGAACCGGTGCTGAGTTGCGCAATGGCAATCGCCAGTGCATCCAGACACAACGCCACCGGCGCACCGTGCCCGTTGCCGCCCGGCAAAACATTCAGCTCCCCCTCTTCCACGATAAACACCGGATTATCTGTGACCGAATTAACTTCGGTAGTCAGCGTTTTCAGGCAGTAACTCAGTACATCCCGTACCGCGCCATGCATTTGCGGAATGCAGCGCAGGCTCAGTGCGTCCTGAACGCGAAAATCCCGGTATTTATCCAGGATCTCGCTGTCACGCAGGAAACAGCGCAAAATCCGCGCGGTTTCCTGCTGGCCGTCGTGCGGGCGCAATGCGTGAAGGCGGGCATCATACCCGCGGATATTCCCCTTCAGCACTTCCAGGCTCATGCCACCAGCAGCATCCGCCGCCGGCAGTAATTCGCGGAAGGCTTGCGCCGCCAGACAGCCCAGCGCCGTGATTTCATAGGTGCCGCTGACCAGCGCATGGCCTTCGCGCGGACCGGGAATGCGCACGGCAATCCCCGCCCGCTCCAGCGCTTCCCGTGCCGGTAACAGTTCGCCCTGATAGAACGATTTTCCGTAACCAAACACCGACAGCCCGATATGCGCAGTGGCAATCAGGTAACCAACCGACCCCTTGGCAGGCGACCAGGGCGTCACCCCCTTGTTAAGCATGTCGGCCATCGTTTGCACCAGCGCCGGGCTGACGCCACTGTAGCCCTGCAGCAGCGATTTCATCATCACCGCCATCATCGCCCGCACTTCATGCTGCGCCAGCACCGGCCCCGTACCGCAGGCGTGACTTTTCAGCATATTGAGCTGTACGTCAGAAATTTGCTCCGGTGATAAGCGCTGAGTGACCAGGTCACCCACGCCGGTGGTCAGGCCATAAATCACTTTGTTGTCGGCAATCGCCTGCCTGATTTTCTCATGCACGATCAGCATGGCATCTGACGCTGACGGGTCCGGCAACACCGGTGCCCCGTAAGCGATATCCGCGATATCACGGACGGAGGTTTCCGCCGTGCCTAAGATGACAGTGCGCGTCATCATTTATCCAGCCCGTGCCCGGCCAGCCACTCTTTTGCTACGGCATCCACACTTTCAAAATTCGCCAGTTTGCCGTTCATCACGATCAGATCGCTGGTGGTCAGTTGTCGGGACACGTTGTTCAGCGTGGTTTCGACCACCTCGCTGGCTTTGTCTTTAGCAATCAGCGGCACAATATTTTGTGCCGGGAATAAGTGTCTGGAATCTTCCAGCGCCACCAGATTTTTCGTTTTAATCGCCGGGTCGGTTGAGGTCATGTCCGCGACCTGAATCTGATTATTGGTCAGCGCAGACAGTGTCAGCGGGCCGGCGACGTCGAGCACTTTGAAGTTTTTAAAGGTCAGGCCGTACACTTCGCTCAGCCCTCTCACGCCTTCACGACGGGTTTTCCATTCTGCCGGACCGCCCAGAACCAGCGTTTTCGCCACTGGTGCCAGATCAATGATGTCTTTCAGATTGTGTTTTTTGGCCGTTTTCTCAGTCACAGCCAGTACATCACTGTCCTGCGCGGCTGAGATATCCAGCATTTTGATTTTTTCCGGTAAAGCTTTTGCCAGCGCCGCCGCCACATCTTCAGAAGAATGAGCCTGCGTTTTTTCGTCGAGATAACTCAGGGTGGCACCACTGTATTCCGGGATCAGATTAATGGAGCCATCAAGCAGCGCGGGCATATACACCTCACGGCTGCCAATATTAAGTTTGGTTTCCACCTTCACATTTTTTGCTGCCAGTGCCTGCTCATAAATAGTGGCAATCAGCTGGCTTTCGGGGAAATCCGCTGAGCCGATGATAATAGTGCCCCCCGTATCAGCGGAAAACGCAGCAGGGACGTGTACGACGGCAGCAGAAAACAGGGCAACGGCGAGCAAATTTTTCAATTTCATTTTTGTCAGGCTCCGGAATGAGTGAGTAGATAATTCAGTGATTCGATAAAGGAATGGTTTTTTTACGGCGGCGCTCACGCTGCCGCAATCCTGGTGAAACAATGAAACGAATTAAAAAAGAGAAAAATATATCAACCAGTAACGCTAATATTCCCACCATAAAAGCACCCGCAACCATTTGCGGATAATCATTCTGGGCACGGCCATCAATAATCAGCAGCCCTAAGCCACCAAGCGAAACATACGCTGCAATCGTGGCTGTAGACACAATTTGCAGCGCAGCACTGCGGATGCCGGATAATATCAGCGCCAGTGCGCAGGGTATTTCTACCGCCAGCAACAGTTTCAGCGGTGAATACCCCATACCGGTTGCGGCATCAATAACTGCCGGGTTAATTGCCCGGATGCCGGAATACACCCCCATCATAATGGGCGGTAAGGCCAGAATAATCAGCACAATCAGACAAGGCACAATAAAAGCCAGGTCCGATTCAAATACCGGCCCGAACAGAATTACCAGCAAGATGATTAACCCGAATGAAGGCAGCGCCCGCATGGCATTGGCGCTGCCGATTAATAGCGTCGCACCTTTACCGGTATGGCCGACATAGCAACCAATCGGAAAAGCAATAATCACCGCGATGAACAACGCTTCAATGCTGTAAATCAGATGCTGAAAGATGAGCATCAGCAAACCGTCATCATTGAGCCAGTGACCGGAGTCCAGCAACCAGTTAATCATTTCGCATTCCTTTTCGGTTGCCATGTGGTCATTTTATTGCCGGTACGCAGCACCAGATTATCCAGCAGCAGCGCCAGCACAATGCACAGGAAAATACCGGCAATAATCGGTGTCAGGAAATGCAGCTGGAAACCCTGGGTGAACAATGCCCCCAGTTGCGGCATGCCAACCAGCGCCGAAATCGACACAATACTGACATTCGAAACCACCACCACCCGCATACCGGCGGCGATGACCGGCACGGCCAGCGGTAATTCCACGCTCAGGAAACGCTGCAAGGGTCGGTAGCCCATGGCGACAGCGGCCTGGCGGGTATCATCCGCCACAGAATCCAGTCCGTCGCATACGGTGCGGATCAGCAACGCAAATGCATACAATGTCAGGGCCACCACGACATTAACTACATCCAGAATCTTTGTGCCCAGCAAACCGGGCAATAGAACAAATAACGCCAGTGAAGGAATGGTATAAAGCAATCCTAATAAATTCAGAATACCGTCTTTAAATTTTCCGCATCGGTGTAAAACACCGCCTACCGGAATAGCCAGTGCCAGCCCGATCAATACCGGAATAACAGACAGGTAAATATGCCAGCCGAGCAGCGTTAATATATTTTCCCGCTGCTGAAATAACCAGTCAAAACGCATGGCACTACCTCACAGTCCGGGAATAAGAAGGTGAAAAGACGTGTTCTATAGTGGCCGTGCCGATAAAACGCTGATGTTCATCTACCACAATACCGCGCTGACAGGGAGAACTTAATACGGCATCCATTAGCTGTCGCAGCGTGCCATTTTTCGGCGCGAAGGTACTGCCGAGATTAATATCTTCCGCATCCACGGTTATTTTATTTTGTGTGACATCATACCAGCCGAGCGGACATTCATTTTCTACCACCAGCACCCAGGTACTTTCTCCGGCAAGGGCTCTGGCTGCATTGACGGAAATACCCGGTTCGATGACAGGTTCTTTCGTCAGACTGATATTCCCGGGGATGCTGTCGAAGGAAAGTTTACGGTATCCGCGATCACGACCAATAAAATCAGCAACAAACGCATCCTGCGGTTCATTGAGTAATTTCACCGGCGAGGCGACTTGCGCCAGACGCCCCCCGGGGCGGAAAACGGCGACCTGATCGCCTAATTTCATCGCCTCATCAATATCGTGAGTAACCATAATAATGGTCTTGCCGATTTCACGCTGTAACCTTAAAAACTCATCCTGTAACTGTTCGCGCACCACCGGATCGACAGCGCTGAAAGGTTCATCCATCAGCATAAATTCCGGGTCCGATGCCAGCGCACGTGCCACGCCCACCCGTTGTTGCTGACCGCCGGATAACTGCCACGGATAGCGCTCCGCCATCGACAGGGAAAGCCCGACCAGCTCAAGTAATTCGAGGGCCTTTTTACGCGCAGCCGTACGTGTCGCACCGTTGAGCAACGCCGTGACCGCGATGTTGTCCTGCACGGTTTTATGCGGAAACAGCCCCGCATTCTGGATCACATAACCTATTTTGCGGCGTAATTTTACCAGGTCCATTCCGGCGGTCGGCTGCCCGTTCAGCAAAATGCTGCCCGAAGAGGGTTCGATTAACCGGTTGATCATACGCAGCGAGGTGGTTTTGCCGCAGCCCGAGGGCCCGACCAGCATGGTGATTTTCCCTGTCGGCGCACTGAACGACAGCCTGTCTACAGCCACCGTACCATCTGCGTAAAATTTGCTTATGTTCTCAAATGAAATCATTACATTTCCAGCCACATTACGGAGTGTTTTTCACAGGACGCCTGCTTGTGATCATTTCGCAGACCTGACATGTACTAACTTGTATGTACAACCTAGCAAGCAGAATGCCAACTTATCAAAACGGAGGAATAGCAGCGGAATATGGCGATTGTGACGGGCAGTGAGGCATAAAAGTGAACAAAAAATGACGTTTTTTTGCACCAGAAAAAAACAATTCGCCCCATTGCGGTGCGGAATGTTTTACTTTCTGGCTACAGGCTGGCTACGACTTTCGATCCGACAACTGGCTCAGCCACTGACTGCGATATTCAGAAGGCGAACGGGCGGTGCTTTTGCGAAAAACGCGGCAGAAATAGTTGCTGTCAACAAAGCCGCTGCTGGCTGCCACTTCTTTGATTTTCAGCTCATAGCCTTTAAGCAGCAGTTTCGCCTTTTCCAGCCGGACATGATTCAGATACTCACTGAAGCCGATATCACCGGATTTCCGAAATAAATGAGACAGGTAATTGGGGGTGATATGGAAACGCTTTGCCACGTTTTCGCGCGTCAGCGGCAGTGCGGCATTCTCTTCAATATATTTTTTGATGACCTCAAACAGCGCACCGCTGCGGGTGAGGATCTGCGCCCGGTTGGCGAGCTGTTCCTGACAATGACTTAACAACCCCGCGACCACGCAGCGCGCGGTTTGCTGGTCGTCAGGATTAGAGATAATTTCATTCATCGCCTGCAACAAAAACGAGCCTACCCGCGGACCAAGGCGCGAAACACTTTGCTTATCGGTACCGGTAAATGTCACGCCATCCCAGAACTGCAAACTGAAACCCAGTTTTTCTTTACTGAACAGAATACTCAGCACTGTCGCGGACTGATCCCACACCATCAGATTCCACTTCCCGCCCGGAATATACAGTGCATCGCCCTGCCTCAGCAGCCCTTTACCGGCGGCGATGCTGCGATCACGGACTTCGCCTTCAACCACAAATTCGATACGCGGAAAACTAACCACCGAGGCCAGCTCGGGCGCAGGCAGGGAATTATCAGGGAACCGGACAGCAAACGCATCACTGCCGGATACCGATCGGAACAGTGTTTCTATCACGTCTTGCAGCATGGCAGCCTCTCAGAGGATTTCTTTTGATCATAACATACACCTAACAAATACGCGGTAATCCCGCCTGCCACATAGTGCCCCTTCTGGTGTCCATTATAAGACCCGGTAAAATGCAATAAAAAAGCCTGACCGGCAGCCAGGCCCGGAGGGAAACAGCCATTCAGAGCACGTCGAGCAACCATTTTTGCGCAGGCGTCAGGCGGCTTGCCGTTTCCGGCGTCAGCCATTTACGCTGATCCTGCTGCTGCGCATCGGCACGATCAATATACAAACTGTGCAGCACCCGGCGACGTGTGCCGGCGTGGTTATTGGTACCACCGTGCCACGCATGAGCGTTATAGATCATCACACTGCCTGCCGGTGCCTCAAACACCACCTCATCCGGATGCGGCAATTCGACATCCGCCAGCACGTCCTCCGGCAATTCAGGGCGGTGATGAGTGCCCGGAATAATACGTGGTGCACCGTTGGCGGCACTTAAATCGTCAATCGCCACGATTGCATTCACCAGATGCACCTTTGGGAAATCCGGACGCGGTTTTTTCCAGTCAGCGTGCAGCGGCTGATGTCCTCCCCGGTGCAGCGCTTCACGACCATTGAGACTCGAAACCTTAAACGCGCCGCCGAAAATATGGTGGCACACGGACAGGATCAGCGGATGCGACCAGACCTTTTCCCACACAGTGCCTTTGTTGATCATATTGGCGATACGGGTGGCGGTGGCTTCCTGATGATGTTCCACCGCGAGATTATCGCCCTCTTTTTCCACCAGCGCGTCAAACGTGACACGCATATCCGCCAGCCAGTCCTGGTCAATCACATCATGAATAATCAGGTATCCGCGCGTCTCCAGTTCGTCCGCCTGTGCCGGCGTTAACGGTTGTGTTGCGCCCAGTGCTGCAAGATATTGCTCAGATGAATGATTCATTTCCCGCCCCTTCAGTTAACGTTTGCGTAACATGAAAGTACGGCAGTTTTTATAGGAAAAAACGATGCTAATCCTACGAAACACTGGATTTATGTGTGATCGCCAAAAAAGTGTGAGACAGATCGGCTTACATCCGCAGCATGTCTCTCAGACCGCCACCAGCAGTTGTGCCTTGAGTCTCTCCTGTAAAAAGTCGAGAAATACCCGGGTGACTTCGCTGCGCTGACGATGCTGCGGATAAAGGGCGTGCAGGCTCAGCGGGCCGGGATGAAACGCATCGAGTACGCGAACCAGCGCCCCGTATTGCAGTGCCGGGCCGACGATAAATTCCGGCAGTAATACCAGCCCGAGTCCGGCGACGGCCGCATCGCGTAACACTTCACCGTTATTGCTGACAATCGGCCCGCGCACATCAAACAGACGGCGTTTGCCGTGCAGCTCCAGCTCCCAGCCGGTCTGTCCTTCACGCCCGTAACGCAGGCAGTGATGGCTGAGCAAATCCTCCGGCGTTTCCGGCGTTCCCTTGCGCTGAAGATATTGCGGGCTGCAACAGATCACCCGCTTCAGCTCGCCCAGGCGCCGCGCCACCAGCGACGAATCAACCAGATTACCAATGCGCAACGCAATGTCGAAACCTTCACCCACCAGATCAACATAGCGGTCGACCAGTTCTACCTGAAACTGGATAGCCGGATGCTGACCTAAAAACTCGGCAATCAGCGGTGAGAGATGGCTGATGCCAAACGACATCGGAATGCTGATGCGATATGACCCCTGAAGCGCCTGCCGTTTGGGCGACACCGCGCGTTCGGCTTCTTCGATGTCATCGAGGATCCGCTGAGCATGTTGCGCGAACAACTGACCGGATTCGGTCACCGACAGTTTACGGGTGTTGCGGTTGAGCAGCCGGGCATTTAAGCCAGCCTCCAGCGACGCCATACGGCGACTGACATATTGTTTTGATAGCATCAGTTGTTCAGCCGCTGCGGTAAAACTCCCGGCCTTTACCACCGCAACAAAAATACGAAGATCTTCTATCTGCATCTTATCCGCATCCTTGATTATCATGCCGCTGATTGTCCACCAAAACGTGACAGTGATAGTCAAACCAGCGCATTGTTGAGCAAATTAGTTTACGTGTATTCTCTGTTCATCGGAAGCGCAAACGCACTTCCCCCCTGACAAACTGAGGAGCACATCATGATCGAACAACGTCTCTCTGAACAACGCGGCCTGGGTGATCACGGCTGGTTGCATTCACGCCATACTTTTTCCTTCGCCAGTTACTGGGATCCGAAACAGGTCGGTTTCTCAGACCTGCTGGTCATTAACGATGATCAGGTTGCACCGGGCCGCGGCTTTGGCGCACATCCGCACAGCAATATGGAAATTATCTCTTATGTTCTGGAAGGCGCGCTGGAGCATAAAGATTCGATGGGTACCGGTTCTGTGATTGTTCCCGGTGATGTACAGCTGATGAGCGCCGGTTCCGGTGTGACACACAGTGAGTTCAACCACTCCGGCGACGAGAATGTCCATTTCCTGCAAATCTGGATTGTGCCGTCTGAAACGGGTACCAAACCGGGTTACCAGCAAGTTTCTGTGGCTGAAGCGGAAAAACGTGGCCAGTTCCGTCTGGTTGTCTCGCCGGAGGGTGACAACGGCTCACTGACGGTGCGTCAGGACATGAAGATTTACGCGGGTTTCTTCGACGGCGCAGAACAGGCCACGTTTGATCTGGATCCTGACCGCTATGCCTATATCCATGTGGCACGCGGCAGCATCAAAGTGAACGGCATTGAGTTCAGAACCGGTGACGGTGCCCGTATCCGTCAGGAAGATAAACTCACCTTTACGGACGGTGATCAGGCAGAAGTATTACTTTTTGATTTGCGACCGGTGGAAGTGAATCACCCGTCCCGCTAATTAAAGCACTTAACAGGCATATTGCAGACATTTTCAGCAATATGCCTGCCTTTTTGCGCCCTCTCCCTCATGGGTAAAAATGCCTGCTGCAAAGCTCTGCAACATATATTTTTCTCTGGAAAGCAAATCCCATCTCAGTGGTTATCCAGTTGGTTTAGCACCCTTGCTTACGTTATATTTGCCTTGCTGCGTCAAAAAAACGCGGCGAGGTTTCGCAGCCTGAATACCACATCGGAAATACATATGTAATAATTATGTATTAGCCTCGGTACACCTGTCAGATGCAGATGCTTGTAATTTGTACATCCTATGGTGACTCAGGCAAGGCAGCCCCCGGGCTGGCCGGATTCCGATGTGACCGGTACTGCGAACCTTGTCTGAGCCACCACCAAAAAGAGTTTCGCAGCTCCGGTGGTGGTTAACTATCACATCGGAGAATACACATGAAACTGCCCCATAGTCCGACATTTCTGCCGTTTCCTACCTCATATATTCAGCAACATGAGGGTGAAATCCTGATTAATCAGGACTGGCACCCTGCCGACATCATTGCTGCACTGCGCAAAAAAGGCACCACCCTGTCTGCGGTTTCACGCGCGGCGGGTTTATGTTCAACCACCTTAGCCAATGCGCTTACCCGTCCCTGGCCAAAGGGTGAGTTGCTGATTAGCCAGGCTATCGGTGTGCCGCCTTCTATCATCTGGCCAAGCCGGTATTTCGATAAGCGCACCATGCAATTTGTTGAACGTCCGCTGCGTACACCGGCCAAGAAACCCCCTACAGACGAGTAGTAGCATCTCCTCAGGGCGTTGTAAAAACGCCCTTTTCCTTCCTCTCCCTGCTCTTAACCCCCTGAATTCGGCACCATACCTTCTGCCGTGGCGCGGGAAAAAGCCTGCGCGCTGTCGCCAGACACTCTGTTTCAGTTGGCGCCGTGACAGGCTGGAAATCTTGCCCGTAGGATCTTAAATGCAAAGGAAGATAGTTTTTCTCTTTACTCCTCCCACTGCGAAGGGGAGGGAGCTTTATGACCGCCCCTATTCCATCTCCCGCAACTGCATAGCAACTATTGTTGTTTTACATCGCTTGTCCCTGACTTTAATAATCATTGTTAACGATGTGTTGTGAACTAAAGGAACGGAATATGAGCCATGTGATCCGCCTTGCTCAGGAGTCTGAAGCAGCGGCGCTGCACAGTCTTTTGCAAAAGGCTTACGAGCCGCTGCTGGAACATAACATTCATTTCACCATTACCCGCGCCAGCGTTGAGGATGTGCGGGATGTTATCCGTAATGAAACCACTTATGTGCTGGAAAAAGACGGTGTACTGACCGCGACGCTGACCACCCGTTTTCTGTGGACACCCGCGAAAAATCATCTTGCGCCATGGCCGTTTGTGCACTGGTTTGCGGTGGCAGAACACGCCAAAGGCCAGGGATTTGGCAATGAAATTATCCGCTACGTGGAAGAGACGTTTTTGCGGGACACGCTGAAATCACCGGCGGTGTATCTGGCAACGGCGGTGAAACATCCGTGGCTGACCGGGTTGTATCAGCGACGGGGTTATGAGCTATTTCATACCGCGACCAACCCGCTGGGTGTGGAACTGGTCTATTTGCGCAAAATTCTCAACCAGCAGGCATTCGAAGCACTGGAGCAGGCGCCGCTGGTTCGCTCTATCGCTGAATTACGCACGCTGGTTTAACAGCGGCTGAATAATACCCTCATAAGGATGAAACAATGAGTCAGAAAAAACAAATACGCCTGGGTGCCATTATTCAGGGCGCATCCGGAAATATGTCTGCATGGCGTCATCCGGATGCGGTTGCTGATGCCAGTATTAATATTCAGTTCTGCCAGCAATTAGCGCAACGAGCTGAACAGGCTAAATTTGATTTCTTATTTGTCGCCGACGGACTTTATATTACTGAGAAATCTATTCCGCATTTCCTCAACCGTTTTGAACCGATTACCCTGCTTTCTGCCCTGTCGCTGGTCACCCGCAAAATCGGACTGGTCGCCACATTATCCACCTCCTACAGCGAGCCGTTTACCGTCGCGCGTCAGTTCGCCAGCCTCGATCATCTGAGTGGTGGCCGGGCGGGCTGGAACGTCGTGACCTCACCGCTGGAAGGCTCGGCGAAAAACTTCTCCCGCGATAAACATCCGGAGCATGATGAGCGTTACCGCATCGCCAGTGAATACGTCAGCGTGGTGAAAGGACTGTGGGATTCCTGGGAAGAAGATGCCTTTGTGCGCAACAAAGCCACCGGCCAGTTCTTTGTGCCGGAGAAACTGCACACACTTAATCATCACGGCAAATACTACTCGGTGCAGGGGCCGCTGAACGTCGGACGCTCGCCGCAGGGCCGTCCGATCGTCTTTCAGGCCGGAGCATCGGAACAGGGCAAAGCTTTTGCCGCCGAAGCCGCTGATGCCATTTACACCCGTCAGGAAACCCCTGAACTGGCCCGCGAGTTCCGGCTCGACGTCCGGCGTCAGCTGGTGTTAAACGGCCGTGACGCTGACGACATCCGCGTCTTTCAGGGTATCAGCGTGATTATCGGTGACTCGCCCGCCGACGCCGAACGCAAATATCAGGAAACGGCGCAACTGGTGACGCTGGAAAGTGCTCTGGATTATCTTGGCCGCTATTTCGAGCATCACGATTTTGCGCAATATGACCCCGACGCCCCCTTCCCCGACATAGGTAATTTGGGGCAAAACAGCTTCCGCAGCACCACGGATGAAATCAAACGCAACGCCAGCGAGCGCGGGCTGACGCTGCGTCAGGCCGCGCTGGAAGCCGCCACGCCACGCCCGACCTTCTCCGGTACTGCCGAAGACGTCGCTGACGGACTGGAACACTGGTTCACGTCGGGCGCTGCCGACGGCTTTATTGTCCGCGGCGGGACGCCAACGGCGTTCGATGATTTCACCGACAGTGTGATCCCGATTTTGCAGGCACGGGGAGTGTACCGGACGGAATACGAAAGTGAGACGTTGCGGGGAAATCTGGGGTTGCGGGAGCCGGAGAATCAATTCACTGCTAAGAGTGTGCCTTCCGATGCACTGACGGTTTAGAATCAATACCTTGGGTTGCCACCCAAACCGGCTTTAAGGTCAAGGTCGTGGGC
>NZ_JAFMOT010000160.1:0-70799 GCF_019049695.1 Rahnella perminowiae | reverse complement strand
TTTGCCTGGCGGCACTAGCGCGGTGGTCCCACCTGACCCCATGCCGAACTCAGAAGTGAAACGCCGTAGCGCCGATGGTAGTGTGGGGTCTCCCCATGCGAGAGTAGGGAACTGCCAGGCATCAAATTAGTAAAGAACGTGTTCCTTTTCCCCTGACAAGGAAAATAACAGGAACAAACAGGCATCAGCCGGTTGCTGATGCGTGTGAAAGAACCGGTGGAGCGGTAGTTCAGTTGGTTAGAATACCTGCCTGTCACGCAGGGGGTCGCGGGTTCGAGCCCCGTCCGTTCCGCCAATTATTGCATAGTCCCTGAATCGAAAGGTTCAGGGACTTTTTGCATTTGTATCCTGGTGAAAATGCCAATAAAACCTCTTATCTTTCTGGGATATATTTTATTATCTCACGGATTCACGTTTATCTGATCTGCGCTCCTTTCAGAATTTAATTCTGAGAGAGTAATTAATATTAGAAGTATTATATTTTACTTAATATGATGACTGATTGTTTGAATCCGACAGGAAATAAGGCTGGCCGGATATCGAAAAAATACTTCGTATCAACTTGAAAAATTTCGCTTTTCAGATGACTCTCCATGTATCCAAAAAACTCATAATAAACCAGCACTAAAATTCTTAATGAAGTTTACTAAGTTGTCAGATTACAGATGCAAGTTTCAATAAAATATCATAAAGTCTCAATTTGGCAGAATCACTAAGATAATCATTATGAAATTCTCACTGGATATAGTGGACTGGCGGGCTGTGGCTCCGGGAGTCGATAGTTGTGAGCACTGGATCCAGTGGGCTCGGTGCTCAGACATAAATACATTTTCCGGCGCAAACCCTAAAAGCCAGCAAATTCCCATGATGTCTGCACGACGAATGAGTATCGGCAGTCGTTTTGCTGTGGATTCCGGGCTTGCGTTGCTCGTCAATAACAACGTAGATGCTGCAATTTTTACCAGTCGTCATGGTGAACTGGAGAAAACGGGGCGAATTTTGCATTCCCTGGCCGGGGGAGAGGCTTTATCTCCGACTGAATTCTCCATGTCAGTACATAATACCGCCGCGGGTTGGCTTACCATTATTAGCAAAAATCCATTACCGGTAACCTCGTTAACGGCCGGCAAAGACAGCTTTCATCAGGGAATGCTGGAAGCTCAGGCAATGCTGGCAACGGGGGCTTCCCGCGTTATGTTGGTTGATTTTGATGGTGAAATTCCTGATATATACAACGAATCGGTAAATTCTGAGTTTCTCCCTTACGCCGTAGCAATAATATTAACTGCTGGCGATACCTTGAAGTGTCAGCGTATTTCGTTGTCGGGTGAGGATATGAATCCAGAACTTCCGCAGAGTTTGCAATTTCTGCGTGGCTATCTTTCCTCCTCTCCTTTATTCCATATCAGTGTAGATAATCGCCATAGCTGGCAGTGGGTTCGTAATCTGTGATGAGAGAAACGTTAGTGCCCGAAGAAAAGTCTTCCGCAGCTAATTGCATCTGGCGGTGGTTAGCAACCGGATTCTTTTTCGCACTTTTCGGAATTGGCGGGCTGTTGCTTTCTATTATCTGGTTTAATCTGTTGCGACTCATCATCCGGCAACCTGAAAGATTGCACAGAATGACACTCAACAGCATTCGTAATAGTTTCAGGTTATTCCTGAGTGGATTACGGAGGGTGGGAGTGATGGATTACCGGTTTATCGGTGATGAGAAATTTCAGCAAGATGCCGGCTGTCTGATAGTGGCGAATCATCCCAGTCTGCTTGATTATGTGATTCTGGCGTCGCGTATGCCTCGTTGTGACTGCATCGTCAAACAAGCTTTGCTGCAAAACCCATTCTTAAGCGGAGTGATAAAAGCGGCGGGTTACCTGATTAACACTGGCTCTGATGCTTTGTTGCTGGCCTGTGAAACCCGTTTGCAAGCAGGCGGTACGCTATTAGTTTTCCCGGAAGGGACACGTTCCTTGCCTGGAAAACCGATGATACTGCAGCGTGGTGCCGCTAACATTGCGCTGAGGGCAGGATGTGATGTCAGGATTGTCCATATTTCATGTCAGCCGCCAATGCTGACAAAAAAGGGGAAATGGTACGAAATTCCCCGGGTAAAACCTCAGTTTGTGATTACCGTTGCCGATAAGGTAAAGGCTGAAGACTTTTTAGATGAAAGCGATCTTTCACCTGCCCTGGCTGCACGGCGATTGACACAGCATTTGTGCACTGAGTTGATGCGCAGTAATACGCAAAATAACGAGAAATAAGTCATGGATTCATTAAGTAACGACATAAAAGTACTTATCATTGAGACGCTAAATCTGGAGGGGATGGCGCCAGATGAGATAGAGACACAGGCTCCGCTTTTTGGTGACGGATTAGGGCTGGATTCTATTGATGCCCTTGAGCTTGGTCTGGCGTTAAAGAAGCAATACGGTGTGATCCTTTCGGCGGAAAGTCAGGAAATGCGTGAGCATTTTTATTCTGTTGAAAGTCTGGCCAGATTTATATCAGCACAGCGTGGTTAAAGAGATTCCTATGCAGAAGCAAGAAATTTACCAGCAGATTAGCGCGTTATTAATCAAGCTATTTGAAATCAATGAAGATGATATCCGGCCGGATGCAAAGCTCTACGAGGATCTGGAATTAGACAGCATTGATGCTGTTGATCTGGTGGTTCACTTGCAGAAAATCACTGGCAGAAAAATTAAGCCTGAAATGTTTAAATCTGTTCGTACCGTTCAGGATGTCGTTGATGCCATAGATGAATTACTTAATTCCCCCGCTTCCTAGTATGGGCGGATATCTTTTTTATGGATAAAATCCGGCGTTTCTCATTTCCTGTGGTTACGAAGATGGCCAGTTGGGCGATGCCAGTGGCGGTGATTGCTTATCCGCTGGTTGTATGGTGCGGTTTAAAAACGTGGGGAATTCGCATCCTGGCGCCCGTACTGATGGCGATCTTTATTCTGCGTTTACTGACTTTTCGCGGGAAGTTATCCCAGTTAACTTTTTTCGGAAAAGCGATTGCAGTTGCAGGGATTGTACTGGTCGGCACCAGCATTTTATTACGCGAAACATCGATGCTGTTGTATTACCCCGTCGCGGTAAATCTTTTATTGCTCGGATTATTTTTCAGTTCATTACGCGCCAGCCAAACGCTGGTTGAGCGTATTGCACGGCTGGATGAACCCGATTTACCGCCGGAAGGGGTGGTTTACACACGTCGTGTGACCCAGGCCTGGTGCATTTTCTTTGTGTGTAACGGAGCATTGGCTTTATATACCTGCCTGAAAGGCGATATGGCTTTATGGGCTCTTTATAACGGCGGGATCAGTTATCTGCTGATTGGCTTATTAATGGGTATTGAATGGATAGTCAGAAAGCGTCTGCGACACCCATGACGCAGCGAATGTGCGAATGGCTAAGCGCGGGAAGAGCAGACGAACATCTGGTTGCCTGGAGCGAAAGCCGGGAGTGGTGTCAGCGTGATTTCCGGCATGATGTCTTATCTCTGCTGACTCATATCAGCGCGACATCGCATTCCCGCTGGGCATTGTGCCTTGAAGATAACTATTCATTTGCCGTGGCACTGCTGGCGGTGCTTTACAGCGGTCATACACCCGTTTTACCCGGTCATTTTCGGCCCGCTGTTCTGGCCGGGCAACGTGATGAGTTCGATGCGTTAATCACCGATCTTCCTTTGCAGATTGATTGCCCTATTCTTCGTTTTCCCTTCTCAGCAGATCAACCGTTAACAGCTTTGCCCGAATGGCCGGAAAACGCCGTACTGATTTTATTCACCTCCGGTTCGACCGGTAAATCGCAAAAAATAATCAAGCCGGTTTCTTGTCTGGAACTGGAGAGTCAGTGGCTTTGCACATACTGGGGGGAGCAATGCGCAGATGCACGCTTTGTCGCCACCGTGGCACCGCATCATATGTACGGTCTCAGTTTCGCTTTCATGTTGCCCCTGACTCTTGGGCGACCTTTTGCGACGAAAAGGGTGGAGTATCACGAACAGTTACACTCGCTTGCCAGAGAGAATGCCTTGGTTCTGACCAGCAGCCCGGCCTTTCTTAAACGACTTGATATGGCTTTGGAGCCCGCAAATCTCCGGCATGTCTTTTCTGCCGGAGGCCCGCTGAGTCATGACACCGCGTTACGGGTGGAAAATGTTTGTGGCTGCCGGCCGACTGAAATCTATGGCACGACTGAAAGCGGCATCGTCGCCTTCCGTACGCAACATCAGCCGGAAGCAGTCTGGACTCTTTTTGATAATCTCGAATTCTCACCACTGGCTGATGGCAATATCGCCCTGATTTCTCCGCTGATCCCGCAACCGGATGGCATGATCCTCAGTGATAAAATTCAGCTGTTGAATGCCGATCAACGTCAGTTTCTTCTTTTAGGCCGTCAGGATCGGATCGTTAAAATTGCAGAGCAGCGGATCTCACTGACTGAAATTGAGCAACGTTTGTGTGCGATGGATCTGTTAAGCGACGCCAGCGTACTGACGCTTGAAAAACAGGGGCGGCTTTATGTTGCAGCCGTGCTGGTTTTAAGTCAGGTCGGCGAGCAGTTATTCCAGACGCAAGGGCAGGCCGTGCTGCTTGGACAGATCCGCGGGATCTTGCGTGACTGGCTATCTCCGGTTTCTATGCCGCGATACTGGCGCTTTGCACCTGCGATTCCTCTTAACCAGCAAGGCAAACGCGCGACTGCTGAATTACAGGAAATGTTTTTATGATCCTGCCTGACATGCTGCATCGGCAACGCGCCAGCGACACCAGTCTGCTTCTCACGCTCCGGTTACCTGCGGATTTATTCTGGTTCAAAGGCCATTTCCCGTCGTCTCCGATTTTGCCTGGCGTGACACAGGTCAATTGGGTCATGGGTTACGCTGAAGAACTTCTTAGTCTGGATAAAGCATTTTCCGGCATGGAAGTGGTGAAATTCCAGCGACCGCTGTTGCCTGAAGAAATTGTGAATTTGCAGATCGACTGGCTTAAAGAAAAACAACGGCTGGTATTTCGTTACAGTGTGGGTCAGGCGATCGCCAGCAGCGGGAAAATCACCTTATGTCCATGACGCCGTCAGCCTCTTTTTCTCCCTGTCTGATTATTCCCTGTTACAACCATGGACCGATGATGGCGGGTGTGCTGGAAAGTCTCCGGCCATTCGGTTTGCCCTGCATTGTGGTTGATGACGGCAGTGACCTGCAGACAGCAGAAGAGTTGCAGCATCTGGAGAGTCTGACGCCGTGGATGAGCCTGACGCGGCTCACTGTAAACCAGGGGAAAGGCGGGGCTGTGATGGCGGCGCTGCGGCTGGCCGCCGGAAAGGGGTTTACGCACGCCTTACAGGTGGATGCCGACGGACAGCATCAGCTTTCAGACGTTCCTGCGATGCTGGCTGAAGCCAGAAGTTATCCGGATTGCCTGATCTCCGGACAGCCGGTTTACGATGACAGTGTGCCGAAATCACGCCTTTATGGCCGCTATATCACCCATTTCTGGGTGTGGATCGAGACACTGTCATTTTCAGTAAAAGACAGTATGTGTGGATTCCGCGTCTATCCCCTCAGACCCTGCCTGCAACTGATGGCAAAAAAAAACCTGGGTTTGCGGATGGATTTCGATACGGAAATTATGGTGCGTCTTTACTGGCAAGGCACACGCAGCCGCTTCCTGCCCACGCGGGTGACTTATCCTGAAGATGGCCTCTCGCATTTTGATGCCGTGAAGGACAACCTGCAGATTTCGTGGATGCACACGCGGCTGTTTTTTGGCATGTTGCGACGCATTCCTTATTTGCTGAAGCAGCGGAAAAATCGTCCCGAACACTGGTCCTCGACGCAGGAACGTAAAGGGTTGTGGGGCATTCGCCTGATGTTATCGGTTTACCGGACGCTGGGATACAACGCCTTTCGTCTGTTGCTTTATCCGGTCATCACCTATTTTTGGCTCACCGGCCACAAACAGCGCAATGCCTCTGCCCGCTGGCTGGAGCGTGTGCGCGTGACGGCTGCACATCGCCATATTCCCCTGCCTTATCCGCTGAGCACTTTCCGGCATTTTATGCGGTTTGGTGAATCTATGCTGAGCAAACTGGCGAGCTGGCAGGGCGATAAAACATTGACTGATGCGGTGCTGGTCAATCCCGACATTTGCGAATCTCATATTACCTCCGGGCGAGGCACGCTGATCCTTGCCTCACATTTAGGTGACATCGAATCATGTCGGGCAATAGGTTCACTCAGTCATCGCATCACCGTAAATGCGCTGGTCTTTACAGAACATGCCGAGCGGTTCAATCAGGTAATGAAAGAGATTAATCCGCAGGCCGTGGTGAATCTGATCCAGGTTAACCAGATGGGGCCGGAGACCGCGATTTTATTGCAGGAAAAACTTGATGCCGGTGAGTGGGTGGCGATTGTCGGCGACCGCACCTCTGCCAGTCATCATCAGCGCGGTGAACATTCCCGCATGATTTACAGCGAGTTTATGGGCAAAACTGCCGCATTCCCGCAGGGACCCTTTATTCTGGCTGCTGCGCTACGCGCACCCGTTATGCTGATGTTTGGCATCATGCAGCAAAAGCGGTTGCATATTTATTGTGAGTCTTTTGCCGATCCTCTGATCCTGCCGCGTGCCAACCGCCTGCCTGCGTTACAGGCCGCAGTCGATCATTATGCCGCACGGCTTGAGCATTACAGCCTGCTGGCACCTCACGACTGGTTCAATTTTTATGATTTCTGGCAGCATCCCGCAGATGTCGCCTCTGACAGGAAACCTGAATGATATGACTTCCAAACTTGATCCGCGTTTTAACGATCCGCGATTTTCTACCTGCGTTGAAATCACGGTTCCTTTCCACGACGCAGATGCCATGGGCGTGGTCTGGCATGGCAACTACTTCCGTTATCTGGAAATTGCGCGCGAGCAGCTACTCAAGCAATTTGATTACGGTTATCGTCAGATGCAAGCATCAGGTTATGTCTGGCCGATTGTTGATACCCGCGTGAAATATATTGCGCCGCTGCTCTTTGAACAGCGTATTGCCGTTCATGCACAGCTGGAGGAAATCGAAAACCGTCTGCGCATCGGCTATCAGATTTACGATATCGAAAGCGGTAAACGTACAACGACAGGCTATACGTTGCAGGTCGCAGTGGACGCTGTCTCCAAAGAAATGTGTTTTGTCTCGCCGCAGGTTCTTTTCGATAAAACAGGAGTCAGCCTGTGAAGGTCTTACTGCTACTGGCTCTGACGATTTTCAGCGTCACAGCTAACGCTGTGACGCTGAAGGAATTACAACAGCGCTTCAGCCAGGTGCCGGTACTCCGTGCTGAGTTTGCGCAGCAAAGAACCATCAGCGGGATGGCACAACCGCTCAATTCCAGCGGGAATCTGCTGATTGCCCGGCAGCAAGGGCTGTGGTGGCAACAGGAAAAACCGTTCACCCTGACATTATTGCTGACTGAAAACCGCATGGTCCAAATCATGGCGGGGCAATCTCCGCAGGTGGTTACGGCGGACACCAATCCGCAGATGTTCCAGTTTAATTCATTGCTTAGCGCACTGTTTCACGCTGACCAACGGGCGCTCGGACAGAACTTCTCGCTTAATTTTACTGATCTGGGTAAAGGCGCCTGGACGCTTGTTCTGACACCAAAGGTCTCACCGCTGAACCGTCTGTTCCGCAGCATTACGCTCAGTGGCGAAACCTTCCTGAACAATATCGATATTAATGATATGCAGGGCGATGCCACGCATATTCGTTTCTTCAATCAGAAGACCACACCCGCCACGCTGACTGATGCAGAGAAACGCCATTTTGCCTCCTGATCTTCATCGAAAACTGGCGCAAAGCTGGCTGCTGATTATTGCGCTGCTGGTTGCAGCGCTGTTCTGGTTGTTACCACGCAGCCAAATTAACAGCAGCGTGCTGGCGCTGTTGCCGCAGCAACAGGAAACCCCTATTCCACAGGCATTGTCTGACGGCTTTACTCAGCGGCTGGATCGCCAGCTGATGTGGCTGGTCAGCCCTCCGCCGGGTGCCGGTATTCAGCCCGCCGCTGACTGGCTGAAGCAGTTGCAGGCGCTGCCTCAACTGAGTCAGGTGCAGGGACCGATGGACGTTCAGCGTCAGCAGGAGTGGGGCACTTTCTTCTTCAGGCATCGTAACGCCTTGCTTGATGATGCCACCCGTCAGCGTCTGACGGCAGGCGCGGAGACACAAAGTCAGTGGATCCTCGGTCAGGTGTATTCCGCCTTTTCCGGCGTCAGCGGCAAAGAGCTGGCGAATGATCCGTTATTGCTGGTCCGTGCCTCGCAGATGGCACAGCAGCAGAACAGCGGCGGCATGATGCTGGAACAAGGTTGGCTGATGGCCCGCGATCAACATGGCCGCAACTGGTTCATGGTACATGGCGAGCTGAAAGCATCTTCCTATGACATCACGTCGGCTAAACAAACCGTGGCGGCTCTTGGAGCGGCGAAAGAGGCTTTTGAAGCACGCTGGCCGGGTGCAAAAGTGCTTGAGCGCGGCACGATTTTCTACAGCAATTATGCCAGCCAGCAGGCTGAGCACGATATTTCCACGATTGGGGCTGCGTCAGTCACCGGCGTGTTTATACTGATCTTACTGATGTTCCGTTCGGTCCTGCCGATGCTGCTCAGTTTACTTTCAATCGCCATCGGCGCACTGTCAGGCACGGTATTGACCCTGTGGGTATTTGGTGAAATCCACGTGATGACACTGGTGCTCAGCACCAGCATTGTCGGTATTTCTGCAGACTACACACTTTACTTCCTGACCGAACGTCGGGTGCATGGCGATTCCTGCACACCGCTGGAAAGTCTGAAAAAACTGTTCCCTGCATTATCAATGGCGCTGCTTACCACGGTGGTGGCCTATCTGATGTTACTGATTGCACCATTTCCGGGTTTGCAACAGCTGGCAGTTTTTGCCGCTGCCGGGTTGAGCGCCGCCTGTATCACCGTGATGTGCTGGTATCCGTATCTGTCGAAGCGTTTACCGGTCGGCTCCGCACCTGGGCTGGCGATTATCATGCGCTGGTTGCTGGCATGGCGCAGCCGCAAAGCGGTACGCATCGGTCTGCCATTACTGATATTAGTGCTGGTAGCGGCCGGAATTTCACGGCTGAAAATCAACGATGACATTGCGGATCTTCAATCTCTTCCGGCCGGTTTACAACAGCAGGAACAGCAGATTGCTGCACTGACCGGACAAACTAACGATCAGAAATGGCTGGTGGTATACGGTGACAGCGCCGAGCAGACGCTGCAACGACTTGAAACATTGCGGCCCGCGCTCATCCAGGCGAGAGATAAAGGCGTAATTGACGGTTTCCGGGCGATAAACCTGTCTTCGCAAGCCCGGCAGCAGCGGGATTTATCTCTGCTACGCCTGCGTGCGCCGCAAATTATTGCACAGTTGCAGCAGGCGGGGATCACGGTGGCGGAACCGGATCTCAGTGCGCAGACGGTTGATGTGCCGGAATGGCTTAATAGCACAGTCAGTGAAGGCTGGCGTTTATTGTGGTTGTCCTTACCGGACGGGCGCAGCGCCACCCTTATTCCGGTGAATGGTGTGCATGACAGCGCCGCCATGGTGGCGCTGTCGGCGTCTGTACCGGGAACCGGCTGGATCAATCGCAAAACTGAATTCAGCGGTCTCTTCTCTCAGTACCGTATTTATCTGACCGGGTTGCTGGCCCTCGCCGTGGCGGTCATTGCGATCATTTATCTCTGGCGTTTTCGCCTGCCCCACGGGTTTATTTGTCTGATTCCGACCTTACTTTCCCTCGGGATGGGTGTCGCGGCGCTGGGCTTTAGTGGCCATAATCTTAATCTGTTCTCCCTGCTGGCACTGATTCTGGTTCTGGGGATCGGCATCAATTACACCCTGTTTTTCACCAATCCACGCGGCACACCGACGACGTCCATGTTTGCCATTTTTATGGCCGCCGTTACCACGCTGCTGACTTTCGGTATGCTGGTTTTCAGTTCAACACAAGCCATCAGTAGTTTCGGCATCGTACTAAGCTTTGGCATATTAACGGCATTTCTGTTGTCACCCCTGACTCTGCCGGCCAAAAAACGAGGACGTAAAAAATGACCCGGTTTAGGCTGCCTGCGCTGGCCCTGTTGATTTTTATGTTGGGCGGGTGTGCGACAAATCCCCCTTCAGATACACAGCCACAAGCCTGGCTGAAACGCGGCGTGCAGGTGAAATTACCCGCACCCACCCTGGATAAACCGGTCAGTCAGCAGCAGTTACTGACGGCCACGGTGAAAGGTAAACAACAGTCCTTGCTGGTCCTGCTCAATGCTGACGGAAAATCGTTACAGCTTGCCGGGCTTTCTCCTCTGGGGATCCGGCTGTTCAAAGTGGTCTACGATCAGACAGGGATCCACACTGAACAGACGATGAAAATTGATGGTTTACCTCCAGCAAATCAGGTTCTTGCCGATATTATATTGAGCTACTGGCCGGCGCAGAGATGGCAACCCCTGTTGCCTGCAGGCTGGAAACTTGACGATCAGCCGCTGCGCCGCACGTTACTGGATAACGAAGGCAACACGATCACCCGCATTGACTATCTGCCACAGGGCCGCGGACGTCGGCCGGTGTCGATCACGCAGATGGCGTTTCACTATCAGATAACTATCCGGAATGTGGGTGACTAACATGATTTACTTTTCGGCCGTCGGCATGGTGAACGCGCTGGGAAACAACAATGCGCAAATCGCTGCCAGCCTGAAATCAGGCTTTGCGCCGGGAATGTCGTTGCAGGAAGGCTGGCTGACAGAGGAACGGCCCGTCTGGCTCGGTGCGGTGACCGGCGAACTGCCTGCGATCCCTGGCTCTTTGTCAGCGCACCGCAGCCGCAACAACCAGTTGCTGTTGGCTGCGCTGGCGCAGATTGATCCCCAGGTGCAGGCGGCTGTCAGCCGGTACGGACGCGATCGTGTCGCGGTCATTATGGGTACCAGTACGTCGGGCATTGCTGAAGGCGAAAACGCGGTGCGTCATCTTCACCGGCATGGGAAATTCCCGCAGGGCTACGATTACCAGCAACAGGAGCTGGGCGATCCTTCACAGTTTATGGCGGAACTGCTGGATCTCAGTGGTCCGGCTTATACCTTATCCACGGCCTGCTCATCCAGCGCGAGAGCGATTATCAGCGGGAAGCGCCTGATCGACGCCGGGCTGGCCGACGCCGCCCTGGTGGGTGGCGCTGACAGCCTGTGCCGGATGCCAGTGAACGGCTTCAACAGCCTGGAATCTTTATCCCGCGGGCGCTGTACGCCGTTCGGGCAAGACCGGGATGGCATTAATATTGGTGAAGCCTCGGCGCTGATCCTGCTGACCCGTGAGCCCGCAGACGTCGCTTTACTGGGCACGGGCGAGTCGTCCGATGCGTGGCATATGTCTGCACCGCATCCGGAAGGCCTCGGGGCTGAACGGGCAATTCGTATGGCACTGGCGCAGGCCGGGCTGAGTGCGGCAGACATCGGTTATATTAACGCCCACGGTACCGCGACACCTCTTAACGATCAGGCGGAAGCCGCCGTCATACATCGGTTATTTGGCAACCAGACACCGTGCAGTTCGACCAAGCATCTTACCGGCCATACGCTGGGTGCGGCTGGCGCGACAGAGGCGGCGCTGGGCTGGCTGATCCTGACACAAAATCTCAAACTGCCGTCACAGGATTTCAGCCTTACACCACGCGATAGCTGTTTGCCGGATATACGGCTGGTACAAAAAGACGAAGCGTTGGCGAAGCCCGTTATCCTTTCAAACTCGTTTGCCTTTGGCGGGAATAATGCCTGCATTCTGATCGGGAGGCCGTCATGAGCATGCTCAGCGCGGGTCAATATCTGCCGCATGAATCACCCATGGTCTTACTGGATAAGGTCATTAGCGTCACAGCAGAGACCGCGCTGTGCAGCGTTGTGGTGTCCGAAAACAGCGTGCTGGCACCGTTTCTTAATGAGCGGGGCGCATTGCCCGTGTGGTATGCGATCGAACTGATCGCGCAAACTGTCGGTGTCTGGAGCGGCTGGCACGGCGCGCAAAGTGGCGAACCGCCGCAGGTGGGCATGTTGTTGGGTGGCAGGGCTTTGAAAACCAGCGTGCCGGAATTCGCGGCAGGCAGTGAATTATTCATCAGCGTCTTAATGGTGTTGTGCGATGAAAAACTCGCCAGCTTCGAAGGCGTGATCTGCATTAAACACGAAAAAGATAACCTGCAGGTTGCAAAAGGAAGGCTGAATACCTACCAGCCAGACAAGGACGAACTCATTAAATTAATTCAGGGGAAACAGGAATGATGCGTTCGGTATTAGTGACCGGTGCCAGCAAAGGGATCGGCAAAGCCATTGCGAGTCAGTTAGCCGCTGATGGTTTTTTTGTTGTCATTCATTACCACAGCGATAAAGCAGGGGCAGAAAATACCCTGCAAAACATCACTGACAACGGCGGCAGGGGTCGAATTGTGCAGTTTGATATCAGCAACCGCCAGCAGTGTCGGGACGTGATTGACGCTGATATTGAGGCGCATGGCGCGTACTACGGCGTGATCAATAATGCCGGGATCACCCGTGACGCGGCATTCCCGGCACTGACCGACGAGGACTGGGACGGTGTGATCCACACTAATCTCGACAGCTTCTACAATGTCTTACAGCCCTGTGTGATGCCGATGATCGGCTTGCGTCAGGGCGGGCGTATTATCGCGCTTTCCTCGGTTTCCGGCATTACGGGGAATCGCGGACAGGTTAACTACAGTGCGGCCAAAGCCGGTATTATCGGTGCCTGCAAAGCATTGTCACTGGAACTGGCGAAACGCAAAATCACCGTAAACTGCATTGCGCCGGGCTTGATCGACACCGGCATGCCTGATATGGAAAAACCGGCGCTCGATGCCGCAATGAGCATGATTCCGCTCAGGCGGATGGGCCGGGCGGAAGAAGTCGCCGGACTGGCAAGCTATCTGATGTCAGATATCGCCGGTTATGTGACCCGACAGGTGATCTCCATCAACGGAGGCCTGATATGACCCGGCGTGTAGTCATTACCGGCATGAAAGGCATAACAGCGTTCGGTAACCATTGGGACGAGATTTCCGTCCGCCTTCAACAGGGTAAAAACGCTGTCCGCCACATGGATGAATGGCTGATTTATCAGGGGCTGAACACACATCTGGGCGCACCGGTGGATGATTTTGTTATCCCGGCGCATTACACCCGCAAGCGCATCCGTTCAATGGGGCGCGTGTCCCTGCTGTCAACCCGTGCGGTGGAGCTGGCGCTGGAGCAGGCCGGTCTGCTGGAAGACACGATTCTTACTGACGGCGAAACCGGTATTGCCTTCGGTTCATCGACCGGCAGCACCGGCCCGGTCAGCGAATTTGCAACCATGCTGACGGAAAAGCATACCAACAACATTACCGGTACGACTTACGTACAGATGATGCCGCACACCACGGCGGTGAATGCAGGCCTGTTCTTCGGCCTGAAAGGCCGCGTGATCCCGACGTCCAGCGCCTGTACGTCGGGCAGCCAGGCCATTGGTTATGCCTATGAGGCCATTAAACACGGTTATCAGACGGTGATGGTGGCCGGCGGTGCGGAAGAACTTTGCCCGTCAGAAGCTGCCGTGTTTGATACGCTGTTTGCCACCAGTCAGCAAAACGAACACCCTGAACTGTCGCCGCGCCCGTTTGATATGCAGCGTGATGGCCTGGTGATCGGCGAAGGTGCCGGGGCGTTGATCCTCGAGTCACTGGAGCATGCACAGGCGCGCGGCGCGAAGATTTACGCCGAGATTGTGGGTTTTGCTACCAACTGCGATGCGGCGCATATCACTCAGCCGCAGCAATCAACGATGCAGATTTGTATTGAAAAAGCGCTGAAAAATGCCGGTATTCCTGCTTCCGAAATCGGGTATATCAGTGCGCATGGTACGGCCACCGATCGCGGTGATATTGCGGAAAGCCATGCGACTGCTGCGGTGTTTGGCAATCAGACACCTATTTCGTCGCTGAAAAGCTACTTTGGCCATACGCTCGGTGCCTGCGGCGCGCTGGAAGCGTGGATGTCGCTCGAAATGATGCGCGAAGACCGCTTCGTACCGACCATAAATCTGACGCAACCGGATCCGCTTTGCGGTGAACTCGACTACGTGATGGGCGAATCGCGCCATATTCAGACTGAATTTATTCAGTCGAATAACTTTGCCTTCGGCGGAATTAATACCTCTTTAGTTTTCCGTCGCTGGCCTTAACGATGAACCGGGCGCAGCTCATTACGGCGTCGCTGGATGACAACTTTTCATTGTCACGTGTGCCCGCGCAATGGCTAATGAAAAGTGAAGGAATGAATCCTGCCCGCCGCCAGCAATGGTGCGCGGGCCGGGCGCTTCTGGCCGAAGCGCTGTCAGTTTTCAGTGGTTGTGACAACTTACCCGCCATGCAGATTTCCGCGCAGGGAAAACCGTATTTTGCGGACGCCTCCCTGCCACACTTTTCTCTCAGCCACAGTAAACATCATCTGCAACTGCTGCTGTGTCCGGCGGGTGAAGGCGGCGGCGATGTGGAGCAAATTCGCCCGCGCCGGCGTTATCTTGACGTGGCACGCGCAGCATTCAGTGATATCGAATGTCAGTGGCTGGTGGAACAGGCCGACCCGCAGACGGCGTTCTGGCAGTTGTGGTGTCTGCGTGAGGCATGGCTCAAACAGCAGGGTGGAAGTGTGTGGCAGATGGGCCGGATCCGCCTCGAACCGGGCCATCAGCGTTTTACTGCTGAATCTTCAGCGGACTGCCGTTTATGGTTCGCTGCGGATGGAAACGTGATGCGGGCGCTGGCGTTGCCTGCGGGCGTTTCTGAGGTAGAGGAATACAAGGTTGATGCTGCTTCCGGCGGTTTTCTCCGGCAGGTTTCACTGCCCTGGGCCCGCTTTTCCCCCTCCTGATTATTGCACTCTGGTCAAAAGTCTTCTGGCGATACGGTCGTTTTTATCCATGAATGCGCAGTCCATACTCTCTCCACGATTTATCCTCCAGAAAAATTTAAAGAGAGAACATGATGAGTATTCCTGCCTTCGGTTTGGGGACATTCCGCCTGAAAGATGAAGTGGTAAAAGCGTCTGTTGCCACCGCCGTTGAACTGGGTTATCGCGCCATTGATACCGCGCAGATTTATGACAACGAAGCTGCGGTGGGTGAGGCACTGGCTGAAAGTGGCGTTGCGCGTGAAGCGCTCTATATCACCACCAAAATCTGGATTGAAAATCTCGCTGCTGACAAACTCATCGACAGTCTGCAAGAAAGCCTGCGCAAACTGAAAACGGATTATGTTGACCTGACCCTGATCCACTGGCCGTCCCCGAATCAGGCCGTCAGCGTAGCAGAAACGATGCACGCGCTGGTTGAGGCGAAAAAGAGGGGGCTGACACGTGAGATCGGTATTTCCAACTTTACCGTAGCGCTGATGCAGGAAGCGATCGACGCGGTGGGCGCGGATCAGATTGCGACCAACCAGATCGAACTGTCGCCGTTTCTGCAAAACCAGACCGTGGCAGATTTCGCCCGCCGGAACGGTATCGCCGTGACATCTTATATGACGCTGGCTTATGGCGATGCGTTAAAAGATACGTCGATTATCGAGATTGCCGCCCGACATCACGCAACGCCTGCTCAGATCGTTCTGGCCTGGGCATTGCAACTGGGTTACGCGGTGATCCCCTCGTCGACCCGACGCGAAAACCTGCAAAGCAACCTGCTGGCACAACAACTGACGCTGACAGAGGCCGATATGCAGCAAATTGCGGCGCTTGAACGCAATGGCCGACTGGTCAGCCCTGAAGGTCTGGCGCCTGCGTGGGATTGATGTCTTTGCTCCTTTTCCTTCACCGGGGAGGGAGCCAATGTTTAAACCCCGCGGGTTCCCAGCTTTTCACTGAGAAAATCAATAAAGCACCGGATCCGCGTGCTGACGGTTTGATCGCTGTAATACACCGCATGCAGCGGCATGGCGATGCGCATAATGTCCGGCACCAGCAGTTTCACCAGGTCACCTCGCGCCACATCTTCATCGGTCATAAAATCCGACAGACAGGCAATGCCATTACCTTGCAAACACAGCCTGCGCAGCGTTTCCCCGCTTCCTGAACTGATAAAGGGGGTGACCGTCAGTTGCTGACCATCGGCGCACAGCAGCGGCCATTTATTCAGCGCCATCACTTCGTTAAAGCCCAGGCAACGGTGATCCAGCAAATCATCGGCGCTTTGCGGTGTTCCCCATTTTTTCAGATATGCCGGCGAAGCCAGCACGCTGCGATAACTCAGCATCAGTTTGCGGGCCCGCAGGCTGGAATCTTCAAGCTCACCAACGCGGATCGCCACATCCACTTTATGATCGATCAGATTGATATTGCTCTCCGACGAGAACAGTGCCAGTGACATCTTCGGGAAACGTTCGGTAAATTCCGCCACCAGCGGCGAAATGACATGTAAAATGACCGGTGTTGCGGCATCGATGCGCAACAGCCCCTGAGGATCGTCGCGGTTCTCCAGTAAATCATCTTCAGCCGCCGCCATTTCATGCAGGATTTTTTGTACCCGGACAAAATAGCGCTCGCCTTCATGTGTCAGGCTGATCTGACGTGTGGTGCGGTTGAGCAGGGTAATGCCCAGTTTTTGCTCCAGCCGTTTCAGCGTCCGGCTGACCACGGAATTATCCTGTCCCAGTTGTTCTGCGGCACGGCTGAAACTGCCACTTTCTACCACGGTCACAAACGTAATCAGCTCTTCAGAACTGGCTCGCATTGTTGTTACTCCGGCATAAATAAATTGATACTTTGGTTATTTATGTCATTTAAGCACAAGCCGATAATAGCCGCCATCAAATCGACATTCATGTGGAGTAAAGGTTATGCCGCTTGCATTATTAGCACTGACCATCAGTGCATTTGCTATAGGAACAACAGAGTTTGTTATCGTCGGGCTGGTGCCGACTATCGCGCAGCAACTGGGCGTTTCTGTCCCGTCCGCCGGTTTGCTGGTGTCCATTTATGCTCTCGGCGTGGCGACTGGCGCACCGGTTCTGACCGCGCTGACCGCCCGCGTGCCGCGTAAAGCGTTACTGATAGGCCTGATGGTGCTGTTTACGCTGGGCAACCTGCTGGCGTGGCAGTCACCGAATTACAGCACGCTGGTGATAGCCCGCCTGCTGACCGGCCTGGCGCATGGCGTTTTCTTCTCAATTGGCTCGACCATTGCCACCAGTCTGGTGGCAAAAGAAAAAGCCGCTTCTGCGATTGCGCTGATGTTTGGCGGTCTTACTGTTGCGCTGGTGACCGGTGTGCCACTGGGGACATTCATCGGCCAGCATTTTGGCTGGCGCGAAACCTTCCTCGCGGTGTCGCTGATTGGGGTTATCGCCATTATCGCCAGCGCGATCCTGGTACCGAATAACATCAAAAACAAACCGGCGGCGCGTATTGCTGATCAGGTAAAAGTGTTGATGAATCCGCGTCTGTTGCTAATTTACACGATTACCGCGCTGGGGTACGGCGGTGTATTCACCACCTTTACATTCCTTGCACCGATGATGCAGGAACAGGCTGGGTTCTCAGCCAGCATGGTGAGTTGGATCCTGCTGGCGTATGGTGTGTCAGTGGCCATCGGCAATATCTGGGGCGGCAAACTGGCTGACCGTCATGGTGCCGTTAAAGCGCTGACGATTATTTTTGCCGCCCTCACCGTGCTGTTGCTGATTTTCCAGTTCACTTCAGGTTTCGGTATTCCGGCGCTGATCACGCTGCTGGTGATGGGGGTTTTCGCCTTCGGCAACGTACCGGGATTGCAGGTTTACGTGGTGCAGAAGGCCGAAGAGGTGACGCCAAATGCCGTCGATGTGGCTTCCGGACTGAATATTGCGGCCTTTAACGTCGGTATCGCCCTGGGGTCAGTGATTGGCGGGCAGGTGGTTTCTACCCTTGGCCTGGCGCAAACGCCGTGGATCGGTGCAATCATCGTGGCGGGTGCACTGCTGTTTACCCGCCTGAGCGGGCACCTGGACCGCAAACCTACGACTTCGCCAGCCTGATTTTTCTTACATTCTGTGTCTGCACGGCTCGCCTCTGGCGAGCCGTTTTTATGAGTTATGCTAGCCTGTAGATGTGACCAGGATGTATACCAATGTAAACAGATTTGGTCTGAGCGTCTGCGGGCGTATACTGAACTTTCGCGTGGGAATCTCTCTCATAAAGCAACGATATAACGGGTAAACAGGCGATTAGCGTGCGGAAAAAAACATATGCAATGAGGTATGTCGCAGGTCAGCCCGCAGAGCAAATCTTTCCAGGAGTCCTCGCTCATTTGGGGCCAGATTTGCCACCGGGTGCTGCGCTGCCCAATTCGAATATTTTGCGCGTGATGGTGTGGAATATCTTTAAACAACAGCGTGCTGACTGGTTGTCAGTTCTGCGTGATTACGGCAAAGATGCGCAACTGGTTTTGCTTCAGGAAGCCCAAACCACCCCTGAGCTGATTCGTTTTGCGACTTCCAATTATCTGGCCGCCGATCAGGTACCGGCATTTATGCTGCCTCAGCACCCCTCTGGCGTGATGACACTCTCTGCAGCGCATCCGGTTTACTGTTGTCCGCTGCGTGAGCGTGAGCCGCTTCTCAGGCTGTCTAAATCGGCTTTAGTGACGGTGTATCCGCTTATCGATGGCCGTTTACTGATGGTAGTGAATATTCATGCGGTGAATTTCAGTATCGGAATCGACGTCTACAGCAAACAGCTGGATCCGATTGGCGAGCAGATTGCGAACCACAAAGGGCCGGTGATCATGGCCGGGGATTTCAATGCGTGGAGCAAACAGCGTATCAATGCCCTGTTTGGCTTTGCGGGAAATATCCATCTGGAGGAGGTTCGTTTTCCTGCTGATTACCGCAAGCGGGCGTTCGGCAGGCCGCTGGACTTTATCTTCTACCGTGACCTCAGCGTCACCAGCGCGTCTGTGATGGAAACGCGCGCCTCGGACCATAATCCGCTGCGGGTTGAATTCCTGGCAGGGCAGCCTCTGGTACAGTAACGCTTATTTCGCTGGTTAAAAAATGCAGACAAAAAAAAAGCACCCGGCATATTCAGGGTGCTTTTTTATTGCCGCGACCTTTCACGATCAGGTATCAGGGCTCATTTTGTTGCTCAGGAACAACGTTAACTTGTTGCCCGGTTGCAGGTTGTCGGCATTCGTATTCCAGCGCATCACATCCTTGATGTTGACGCCGTGACGCCTGGCAATGCTCGACAATGAATCACCTTTACGTACCTGATAAGTGATACTGCCGCCATTGACACTGGTATCGCTGACGCTGTTATCCGCCACTTGCAGTGTTTGCCCAACTTTTAACGCGCCTGCTGAGCGCAAATTGTTCCAACGCTGTAAATCACGGGTCTTCACATTCAGCCGGGCTGCAATGCCAGATAAGCTGTCGCCGGAGCGAACCTTATACTGTTTTGCACCTGACGGAGTGTTGCTGGCCAGTTTGGTTTCCTGGACTGCGGCGATATCGCCATCAGCCAGTGAGTCTTTTAACTGGTCGGCATGCGCCTTCGGCAGAACAATGTAATGCGGGCCATTCGGCGCGGTCACATTTTTCTTATAGCCGGTGTTAAACGACTTGAGCTTGGTCAGGGACATGCCCGCCATCTCGGCCGCCTGGGTCAGTTGCATCTGTTGTCCGACTTCAACACGCGCCAGTGCACGGTCTTCACTCGGTTTCGGCAAGCTGATACCGTATTTCTTGCTGTGCTTGAGAATATCGCTAAGGGCTAACATTTTCGGCACATAAATCGATGTTTCACGTGGCAGCGCCAGCGCCCAGAAATCCGTTGAACGTCCCTTGGCTTTGTTCGCTTTCACCGCTTGCATGACACGGCCTTCACCGCTGTTGTACGCAGCAACGGTCAATAACCAGTCGCCACCAAACATCTTGTTCAGACGTTGCATCATATCAAGCGCAGCAGTCGTCGAAGCCACAACATCGCGGCGTCCGTCATACCACTGGTTTTGTTTCAAACCATAGTTTCGACCCGTTTGCGGCACAATCTGCCACAACCCTGCAGCGTTAGCTGATGAGGTTGCTTTGGGGTCAAAAGCGCTCTCCACTATGGGTAGCAGTACCAGTTCCATCGGCATATTACGTTTCTTAATCTGCTCGGTGATCCAGTACATGTACGGCTCTGCCCGTAATGTTACATCGTGGAGATAGCTCTTATTTTTTAAATATTTAACTCTTTGTTCGCGGATCCGGGGATTATCCGGAACCTTCATCTTCAGCTCGTCGCCTATGAAGTTCCACAAATTTTGTTGGGAGACGGCGTCGTTTCCATCCAGCCATCCCCCAGAGGCCGCACGGCCATCATCTGTGTACTGTCCTGCTTCACTTTGACTTGCTGAAGACAAACTCTGTGCATGTTGTTCCGGTACCTTCACGCCCTGCCTGGACGCCTGGCAACCTGTGAGCAACATGGAGGCGATTATTAAGATCGCGTTTGCCTTCATGTGTGTGTCATAGTTGCTTAAAAGACGAGCGATAATACTTTGCTTCGGAAAAAAACACAACCTTTGGGGCTAAAAGCTATCTTTGAGTGCCCTTAATCGGGCAAAAACCTGCCAGTCAGGTTTTAAGGGATCGTTAAGGTTTAATTTGTTTTGTAAATCAACGTCATCACATCGTAAAAAGAGATTAATTTTACGCTCAAGACCGAGGGTTGAAGGCAGGGAAGATTGTCCCTTTTCACGCATTTGTTGCACTTTGTGCTCATGAGAATGGATATCATCATCCTCAGGTAAAATAGCACGCGCAAACTTAAGATTTGAGAGAGTGTACTCGTGCGCAGCGCAGATTAATGTTTCATCGGGCAACGCCGCTAGCCGTTGAAACGACTGGTACATTTGCTCTGGCGTCCCTTCGAACAAACGGCCACATCCGGCGGAAAACATCGTGTCTCCACAAAAAAGATAAGGCGCGCTATAGTATGAAATATGACCAAGCGTATGACCTGGCGTAGCAAAGATCTGCCATTCCACACCGCCAATAACACATTTATCACCGTTTTTAAGACTAATCTGACGAAATTTATTCTCAGTTTCGTGAGGTCCGTACACTTTCAGACCCGGAAAATGGCTCGAAATCTCATCAACGCCTCCCACATGGTCGTGATGGTGATGTGTCAGAAGGATAGCTGTCGGGGTTAAATTCGCCTTTTTCAGTGCGGTTAAAACAGGGGCAGCTTCTCCGGGATCAACAATCACGCAATGTCCTTGCTGGTCATCGAGCATCCAAATGTAATTGTCCTGCAACGCAGGAATACTGATAAGATTCATGGCAACCTCTCTTTGGCAACTGCTTGAAAGAAGATAATAAACTATGCGACCAGCCCGCGCCCGTAAGACCATTGTTGCTCCGGCTTGC
Organism: Rahnella perminowiae; assembly: GCF_019049695.1. NCBI lineage: Bacteria > Pseudomonadati > Pseudomonadota > Gammaproteobacteria > Enterobacterales > Yersiniaceae > Rahnella > Rahnella perminowiae. The sequence continues at coordinate 49,273 of NZ_JAFMOT010000160.1, read as the reverse complement.
TGGGATGAGATCCCGTGCGGTGACTACTACCGTGCCGCGCTTGAGCAACAACTGCAACCCTGGTGGGGGAAACTCTACGGTTTCCACCTGTTGAAAATCGGCGCATTAAGTGCCGGAATCGATACGCAGGCTTGTCCAATCTCGCATCAGGTGAACTTCGCGCCCGAAGGCGAGGGGCTGCATGTGCGGGGGGATCCCTACTATTTGCCTTTCGCGGCAAAATCCGTGGATGCCTGCCTGCTCAGCCATACGCTGGCCTACGCGGACGACCCGCACCGCATTCTGCGTGAAGTCGATCGCGTACTGATTGATGATGGCTGGATGGTGCTCAGCACCTTTAATCCGCTCAGTCTGCTGGGGATAGGCAAACTGATGCCGCTCTTTCGTAAGCGTCAGCCGTACAGCAGTCGCCTGTTTACCCAAATGCGTCTGCTTGACTGGCTTTCGCTACTTAATTATGAAGTGATAGTGCACCGGCGTTTTCATGTTCTGCCGTGGAAAAAGAATGGCGGTAAATTACTGAGTACGCACCTTCCTGCACTGGGTTGCATGACGCTGATTATTGCCCGCAAACGGACCTTCCCGCTGACACCGACAGCGAAAAAAGTCACGGCGCAAAAGCAAAAAATCCCGCAGGCTGTGGGCGCGACGAAGAGTTACCGCAAAGAACACCGGGACTGACTGAGGCAGGAATTAACGAACAAGCTAAGGTCAGACAAGACGAAAACGGACGAAAAAACGCAGCTTATACCCGGTAGGTGTGCATTTTATCACCGTTTTCAACCGTCCTTTTTCATCGCAGAATAGCCAGCGCGCAGCCGTTTAATTCTCCGCCTGATAGCCCACATCATCCAGGGTCGGATTTCCCGCTGCTTCTTTAGCCAGTACATCACAGCGTTCATTTTCAGGGTGTCCTGCGTGACCTTTCACCCACATCCACTTTAGTTCATGTGTCTGGATCGCGGCATCGAGACGCTTCCATAAATCGACGTTTTTTACCGGTTTCTTATCCGCGGTTTTCCAGCCACGTTTTTTCCAGTTGTGGATCCACGACGTGATCCCCTGGCGTACATACTGGCTGTCGGTGCTCAATGTCACTTCACACGGCGACGTCAGCGCTTCAAGCGCCACAATCGCCGCCATCATTTCCATACGGTTATTAGTGGTCAGACGGAAACCCGCACTGAACTCTTTTTCGTGTTGCTTGTAGCGTAAAATCGCACCAAAACCGCCGGGGCCCGGGTTACCCAGGCAGGAGCCATCGGTGAAAATCTCTACCTGTTTGGTCATTTCTGGCAGGCTCTGTCATCAAAAGTAAACGCCAAGTTTGACATAAACCGGCGTACCGGGCACAGCACTATCTTGGGGTATAACTGTCTGAAAGAGAGACGAAGAGGTGCCTTTGGTGCAGGTTATACAGGCATTCACCACTCTTTTGGCTGGAGAGCGCTGTCATTTGCAATATAATAGGAAAATGCAGAGTGCCAGTTCAAAACTCTGAGCGAGTCGAGCCTTTCATGGTTTTTTCACTGCCAATTTTTCAATGCTTTAAGGATGTCTGATGAGAAATGTAACGGTTTCTGCAACACAAATGAGCTGCAGCTGGGATCTGGAAAAGAATATTGTTAACGCCGAAAAGCTGGTTCGCCAGGCCCATAACCAGGGTGCGCAAGTTATTCTGATTCAGGAACTTTTTGCTGCGCCTTACTTCTGTATTGATCAGAGCCCTGAGCATTACAGTCTGGCGCAAGAACTGACTGACAGCCCGCTCATTCGTCATTTCTCCGCACTGGCAAAAGAACTGGAAGTGGTGCTTCCTCTGAGCTTCTTTGAGAAGTGCAATAATGCTTATTACAACTCGCTGGTCATGATTGATGCTGACGGCAGTGTGCTGGATGTCTATCGCAAAACGCATATTCCTAACGGACCGGCCTATCAGGAAAAACAATTTTTCATTCCGGGCGATACCGGTTTCAAAGTGTGGAACACCCGCTATGCGAAAATCGGCGTAGGCATCTGCTGGGATCAATGGTTCCCGGAAACCGCACGTTGCCTGGCATTGCAGGGTGCGGAAATCATCTTCTATCCGACGGCGATTGGTTCTGAACCGGCGTATCCGGAAATCGACAGCCAGCCACACTGGACCCGTGTTCAGCAGGGCCACGCTGCGGCTAACCTGGTGCCGGTGATTGCCTCTAACCGTATCGGCACGGAAAAAAGCAAATTTATTCCTGATTATGAAATGACCTTCTACGGCTCTTCCTTCATTGCAGATCAAACCGGTGCGCTGGTTGAACAAGCCAACAAAACCGACGAAGCTGTGCTGGTTCATACCTTTGATCTGGATGCTATCGCTGCACAACGCGCATCGTGGGGTCTGTTCCGCGACCGCCGTCCTGAAATGTATGGCGCCATCGCGACATCCGACGGTTCAACAAGGAAATAACTGATGTCTTCTATTGATATCAATCCTCAGGCTGAAGGTTTTGTGATGCCCGCTGAATGGGCCGCGCAACAGGCTGTCTGGATGATCTGGCCTTACCGCACCGATAACTGGCGCTCTAACGGGCGTCCGGCACAGCTGGCTTTCGCCAATGTGGCGGCAGCGATTGCGACTCAAACGCCAGTATTTATGGCGGTTCCGGCAGCAGAAATGGCCAACGCACGCGAAGTGATGCCGGCGCAGATTACCCTGGTGGAAATGGAAAGCGACGACGCCTGGATGCGTGATACCGGCCCGACGATTGTGGTCAATCCGCAAGGCGAGCGTCTGGCTATCGACTGGACATTCAATGCCTGGGGCGGCTTCAACGGCGGTCTGTATTCGAGCTGGGAACGCGATCAACGGGTTGCCCGTCAGGTGGCGAACTATCAGCACATTCCCTATGTGTCGACAGACCTGGTGCTGGAAGGGGGGTCCATTCATGTTGACGGCGAAGGCACCTTGTTGACCACCGCAGAATGCCTGCTCAATCCGAACCGCAATCCTCATCTTTCGAAAGCTGAAATAGAAGCGCAGTTGCAGAAATACCTCGGCGTGAAGCAATTTATCTGGCTGGAAGACGGCGTGTTCAATGACGAAACTGACGGGCACATCGACAACATGTGCTGCTTTGTTCGTCCGGGCGAAGTGGCGCTGCACTGGACTGACGACGAGCAGGATCCGCAATACGCGCGTTCTGCGGCGGCGTTGAAAGTGCTGGAAGCGGCGAAAGATGCTCAAGGTCGCAGCCTGAAAATCTGGAAAATGCCCTCACCTCCTGTCATGCATGCTACTGCGGAAGAAACTGTCGGCGTGTTGCCGGGCACGGCCATTGAGCGTGTGGAAGGCAACCGGCTCGCGGCGTCTTACGTCAATTACCTGATCAGCAATAACCACATCATCTTCCCGCTGCTGGATGCGACAACGGATCAGCAGGCCGGGAATTTACTGGCTGAAATGTACCCTGAGTACAAAATCACCGGCGTTCCTGCCCGTGAAATTTTGCTGGGCGGTGGTAACATCCACTGCATTACACAGCAAATCCCTGCGTAAGCTAAAGTGCCTGGCACGAGATTTTATTTTCGTGCCGGGCAGATCGTTTCTGCAACTGACTGTCAGCGTTGGATAATGAGCCATGGATTTACAAAACACCTCTAACAGGATCGTCGTCCTCGATACCGAAACTACCGGTATGAATAAACTCGGCGTCCACTATGAAGGGCACCGGATTATCGAAATCGGTGCTGTTGAAGTGATTAACCGTCGCCTGACAGGGCGTAATTTCCATGTTTATCTCAAACCCGATCGTCTGGTGGATCCGGAGGCTTTTGGCGTTCATGGCATCAGTGATGAATTCCTCGCCGATAAACCGACGTTTGCCGACATCGCTGACGATTTTATTGAATACATTCGCGGCGGCGAATTGGTCATTCATAACGCAACGTTTGATATCGGCTTTATGGATTACGAGTTCGACATGCTCGGCCGTGACCTGCCGAAAACCGAAACGTTCTGTAAAATTACCGACAGCCTGGCCATGGCGCGTAAGCTGTTCCCCGGTAAGCGTAACAATCTCGATGCGCTGAGTGATCGCTACCTGATCGACAACAGCAAGCGTACGCTGCACGGCGCGTTGCTTGACTCCGAAATTCTTGCCGAAGTTTATCTGATGATGACCGGCGGCCAGACCAGCATTAAATTCAGCCACGAAGGCGAGCAAAATACCGGCGCGGACGGATTAGGGATCCAGCGCGTGGCGCGGCCAGCCTCCGGATTGAAAGTTATCGCTGCCACAGAGCAGGAACTGGCGTGGCATGAAGAACGTTTAGATTTAGTGGTTAAAAAAGGCGGTAACTGTTTATGGCGTTCGTAAGCCGCTTATCCGGTCTTTCGGATTGAAACGCACCAGACTGCGGAAAAACTGTGCGGTTGATTGAAAATATCAGGAAAAGCATTGACGTAAAGGCGGCCATTCCTTAATATCCGCTCCGTTCTTAACCAGAACACAGCGCGGAGCGGTAGTTCAGTTGGTTAGAATACCTGCCTGTCACGCAGGGGGTCGCGGGTTCGAGCCCCGTCCGTTCCGCCACTATTCAGAAGCCCTGAGTGAGAAATCACTCAGGGCTTCGTCGTTTCAGCCATCCTGGCTCTTTTCTTCCCTGATATAACCCTTTATTCCACTTCGGTTTTCATATATCCCATCGCCCCGCTGGCCGCACGATCATGGCGGGCAATATAGCGGTATAAGCCCCCGGCCAGAAACGCGCCGATAAACCAGCTGAAGTTCGCGACCTGATGCAGGCTCGGCGTAAAGCTGATAAACAGACCAATCGCCACCGCGGGCACCAGCGCGGCAATCGCTTTCGGGTTGAATCCGTTGCGATACCAATAACGACCCGAAGGCGTTGCATTAAACAGCGCATCCACATCCATATGCCCGCGCTTAATCAGGTAATAATCGGCCAGTAAAATCCCGAACAAGGGGCCGATGAATGATCCCAGCACGTCCAGCGTGTAGTGAATAATTTCCGGTGACTGGAACAGGTTCCACGGTGTCAGCAGAACAGAACCGACAGCAGCGATCATCCCGCCGGTACGGAAACTGATTTTCTGCGGTGAGCAGTTAGAGAAGTCGAATGCCGGTGAAACAAAGTTCGCCACGATATTGATACCGATGGTCGCGATGATCATTGTCAGCAGGCCGAGTGCCACCGCAACGCTGTTGCCGACGCGGCTGACGGTTTCGATAGGATCGGTGATCATCTGTCCGAACAGGGATTGTGTCCCTGAAACGATCACGACGGTCACAATCGAGAACAGCAGGAAGTTAAACGGCAGGCCCCAGCGGTTACCGCGGCGGATTTCGCCCATGCTTTTGCCGTAACGTGAGAAGTCGCCGAAGTTCAGCAACGGACCGGAGAAGTAAGACACCACCAGCGCTGTGGCGGTCAGCATCTCCCAGCCTTGCTGGCCGGCGGTCAGGGTTTTAGTCGACAGCGTGAAAGAGATATTGCTCAGGCCGGTTTTATACAGGATCCAACCCGCCAGCAGCAGCATAACGACATACACCGCCGGGCCCGCCACATCGATAAAACGCTTAATTGCGCTCATTCCGTGCCAGAACACCATCGCCTGCAATACCCACATGATGCCGAAACATACCCATCCCAGCGCCGACAATCCCAGCCAGTGCGGGAGGGTCATTGGCGTCAGCGACGGGAAGAACTTCAGCAATACCAGCATTAACGCGTTAGCCGCCAGATAGGTCTGAATGCCGTACCAGGCGAAAGCGATCAGCCCGCGGATCACTGCCGGAATATTCGCCCCGAACACGCCAAATGCCTGACGGCAAATCACCGCGTAAGGTACACCGGCCTGCTGGCTTGGTTTTGCCACCAGATTGGCACAAATCTGCACGATACAAATCCCGCACAGCAAACACAGCAAAACCTGCCAGCTGGTCAGGCCGAGCGTAAAGAAGCTCGCGGCTACAACATAGCCACCCATACTGTGCACATCGGACATCCAGAAAGAAAATATGTTGTACCAGCTCCAGTTTTGGTCACGCGTCGGTGCTAAATCATCGTTACACAGCTTCGGGCTGTAATAAGGTTTGATGATCCCGGCGCTCTGTTCAGATGGCGCCGTGGCGGAGGTGATTTCCTGATTTGGCATAAATCGTGCTCCTGTCATAAACAACATGTGAAAGTCGGAAGCCGGCTGCCGGCTGTCCAAAGTTAAAAAGCAGTCACAGGAGCACTGCATGAATCAGGCCAAATTTCATTTTTTGTATACAAAAAATCACTTTCATGTATACGATTAATCTCTCGAACGGTATACGGAGTAACGGCAATGACCAGTTGGAACGGGCTGAATACGGCCTATTTTACCGAGGATAAGGACGACCATATTTATAACGCGCTGGTGAAATCTATCGTGGAACACCAGCTTTTACCGGGCAGCAAATTGCCGGAAGAAGCGCTGGCAGAGGTGTTTTCAGTCAGCCGCACGGGGATCCGCCGTGTCCTGCAGCGCCTTGCTGCAGTGCAACTGGTGACGTTATTGCCCAAGCGTGGTGCGCATGTCACCACCCCGGATGCGGAAGAATCGCGCGATGTGTTCGCGACCCGTAAAATCCTGGAGTGCGCCAACCTGCCGCTGGTCATCGCTCATTGCCAGTCGCCACATCTGGTGGCGCTGAAAAAACTGGTGCAGGAAGAAAAGCGTGCTCACGATGAACGTAATGGTGCCGCTGCGATCCGCCTTTCCGCCGCGTTCCACGTTCAGCTTCAGGCCATTTCCGGTAATAAAGTACTTACTGAGTCTGTCTCGCAACTGACCCTGCGTTCCTCGCTGGCGATTGCCGCCTGGGGTGCACCGTGGCAGCAGGGTTGCCGTTGTCATGACCATGATGACCTTATTGAACTGCTGAAAAAACGCGATGTTGCCGGGCTGACCGCAAGCATGGCACACCATTTCGACAGCATCGTGGCCAGCCTGCACTTTGAGCAGCACAGCGGGCAGATACCCGATTTTGCGCAGATTTTTGCCACGCACAAACCCGTTACCGGCAAGGAATCAGGCTGATGGTCAAATCACTTTGTATACAACTGATCAACCCGAATACCAGCCAGGCGATGACCGGGATCATGGCACAAACAGCCCGTTCGGTTGCGGCGCCGGAAACAAACATTCTGGCCGTTTGCCCTGAAGAAGGTGCACCGTCAATTGAAGGGCATTTCGATGAAGCGATTGCCGCGCTGGGCGTATTACAGCAGATAAAAGCGGGGCGCGATGCCGGTGTCGACGGGCATATTATTGCCTGTTTCGGTGACCCGGGATTACTGGCCGCCCGCGAGCTGGCGCGTGCACCGGTGATCGGTATTGCCGAAGCGGCGATGCATCTGGCAACGATGCTGGCGACGCGATTTTCTATCGTGACCACTTTGCCGCGTACGCTGACAATCGCCCGGCATTTGTTGCATCAGTATGGATTCGAACGCCATTGCGCGGCTTTACACGCTATCGATCTGCCGGTGCTATCGCTGGAAGACGGCAGCGGGCTGGCGCAGGAAAAAGTCCGCAGGCAGTGTATCGCGGCGAAAAAATCTGACGGCAGCGGAGCGATTGTCCTCGGCTGTGGCGGAATGGCTGATCTGGCGCAGGAACTGACACTCGAGCTGAATATGCCGGTAATCGACGGCGTCAGCGCGGCGGTCAAAATGGTCGAGTCACTGGCTGCTCTGCGTCTGACGACCGGTAAACATGGTGATCTGGATTATCCCCTTGAAAAACCCTTGTCTGGCCGCTTTGCCGGGCTGAATCTGAGAGATAATTATGTCTGATTTTGAGTACGGTTTTACGGATGCCTATCCGCGCGATTTAATCGGTTACGCCGGACGCCCGCCGCATGCCAACTGGCCGGGCAACGCCCGCATTGCGGTGCAGTTTGTTCTCAATTATGAAGAGGGTGCCGAGAACAACGTTTTGCATGGTGATGCAGGTTCCGAACAATTTTTATCGGACATCATCGGTGCCGCCAGTTTCCCTGACCGCCACATGTCGATGGATTCGCTGTACGAATACGGCTCGCGTGCCGGTTTCTGGCGCATCCACAATGAGTTTCAGAAACGCGGCTTACCGCTGACCGTTTTCGGCGTGGCGATGGCACTGGCCCGCAATCCGGAAATCGTCAGCGCGATCAAGGCGGCGGATTACGACGTCGTCAGCCATGGCTGGCGCTGGATCCATTATCAGGACATGAGCAAAGCCGGGGAGGCGGAGCACATGCAAAAAGCGATTACCGTTCTGCGCGATTTGTTCGGTAAAGCACCGTCCGGCTGGTATACCGGACGCGACAGCCCGAATACGCGCCAGCTGGTGGTAGAGTCGGGTGGGTTCCAGTATGACAGCGATTATTACGGCGATGATCTGCCGTTCTGGACGCCGGTCAAACTGGAAAATGGTGAAACGAAACAGCATCTGGTGATCCCCTACACGCTGGAGACCAACGACATGCGTTTTGCCTCCCCGCAGGGGTTCAACACGGGTGAGCAGTTTTACACTTATCTGAAAGACACGTTTGACGTGTTGTACGAAGAAGGCAAAACCTCGCCGAAAATGATGTCGGTCGGGATGCACTGCCGGATATTGGGCCGCCCGGGGCGGTTTCGGGCTTTACAGCGGTTTCTCGATTACATCGGGTCACATGAGAAGGTATGGGTGTGTAAACGGCAGGACATTGCCGACCATTGGGTGAAACATTTCGGTGTTTAATCGCGACATTCAAAATCAAAACCTTGGGCTCGCCGCCCAAACTGGCCTTAAGGGGCGCCTATCGCCGCACCCCTTAAGAATCCCAGGCTCTTTCACTGCGCGCTCTGCTCGTTGGCTATGTTTCATAAGCCATAGCGATAGCCGCAAAATCCCGCCGCTCCGCGGTGCCCTCCGTTCGGGTTACAACCCGCGCAAAAAGACGCGCGGTTTTCCACCTCTCCTCCGGCGCGATTTTGGAACCGGCCTCAGGCTTCAACTTCACAACCTCACTATATTTTTTTAAAAAGCCCACGGGCGATTCAGAAATCTTGCTGAACGGAGCGGCTTCGAGACCTATGGCTCGAAGACCGAGAGAAGGAACCGCAGAGCGGCAAGATTTCCAGCCTGTCACGGTGGTAACTGGAACATAGCCAGCGAGCGAAGCGCGTGTTGTAACAGCGAGGGGAAATCCAAAAGGGGAAAAGCACTTTCCCCTTTTGGGCGGTTTCGGCGCAGCGCGATAAGTGATCGCTATTATTGAGAAACCGAAATTATCACCGTTCAGATTTCCCCTCGGTGGTAACCAAAACTCCCCTTCGGTGAAACCGGAAAAAAGTTTCCTCAGCTTTCCAAAGCTGAACCGCCCAATGGTTCGGTCAAACCATCAGACTCACATGGGCCGCCACAATCTTCCATCCACTTGGCATCTTCACCCACGTTTGCTGCTGACGGCCAATCTTGTCGCTGCCTTCCCGGCGGAATTCCGTACTGGCGACCGCCATGTCGTCGCCAAAAGTGGTGATGGTGGTATTGACCAGTTCCCGGTCTAACCCTTGTGACGATCGTGCTATGCGGAATGCGCGGATGGCGTCAATGCCGTAAAGATTTTCTCCCGCGCCGTAGCGCACGGTACGCGGGTCGTGCCAGAACAGTTCGTCGAGGACGGCGGTATCGTTAGTGATCAGCGCCTGTTCATAGCGATAAAATGCCGCGTTCATTTCGGCAAGGATTGCCGGGCGGTCGATATGTTCAGTTTTCATAGTGACTCTCTTTACTCTTTTCACTTCACCCTGGAAAACGGGGATGCAGGCTGTCAGGCGGGCATCACCGGAGAACTGCTGACTTTCACGATCCCCTGCTGCTCAAGCGCCCGGGCAGCGCGCAGGCAAAGGTCTTCGCGCCACGGTGGCGCTATCAGTTGTAATCCTATCGGCAGACCGGTTGATGTGGTGACCGGCACCGTTACCACCGGCAGGCCGAGGAACGAAATCGGCTGCGTCAGCATACCCATACTGGCACGCGTTGGCAGATCCTGACCGTTGATGTGAAAGGTTTCCTGACCAATGAAGGTCGCCGGACACGGTGTGGCAGGCGCGATCAGAATGTCCCAATGATCGAACAAGGACAAGATTTGCTGCTGAAACTGCTGACGGAAACGCTGTGCCTGAACATACCATGCCGCCGGGATCATCGCCCCCGCCAGTAAGCGCTCGCGCGACAGCGGCTCAAACTGTTCCGGTATGCTGCGCAGTTTTGGCAAATACTGATTGCCGCCCTCCGACGCACTGATAATAAACGCAGCGGAACGCGCCAGTTCGGCCTGTGGCATTTCAATTTCTTCCTGCGCTCCCAGTGCCTGCGCGACCTGACATACGGCTACTTTGGCGTGATCATCGCACCAGGTGGAAAAATATCCGCCCAAAACGGCACTGCGCAAACCTTCCTGCCCGCGTTTAAGCAGTGAAAATGTCCCGGTCACAGGCTTATCGGCCTGGAAGTGATCCTGCGGATCCGTGCCCTGAATGGCATCATAAACCTGCGACAAATCTTCGCTGCAACGGGCCATCGGCCCGATGTGATCGAGGCTGGCAACAAACGGCTGGCTGCCGCGACGTGAAATCCGCCCGAAGGTGGGCTTCAGGCCCAGAATACCGCTTAACGAGGACGGCACGCGGATCGAACCGTTGGTATCGCTGCCGAGGCTGAAATGTACCAGCCCGGCAGCGACGGCAGCGGCCGAACCGCCGGAAGAGCCTCCGGCCACACGCGACAGATCCCGCGGGTTACGGGTGGTGCCATAATGGCTGTTTTCCGTGGTGAAGCCGTACGCGTAAGCATCCATATTCAGCATGCCGGAAAGCATTGCACCCTGTGAGGTCAGGCGTGAAACCGTCCAGGCGTCCTGACGTGCGGCGGCATTGTTGCTGTTAAGGCTTGCGCCTGCCAGCGTCACTTCCCCGGCCACGTCCAGCAGGTTTTTCACTGCATAAGGAATACCCGCCAGCGGAGGCAATGTTGCGCCGCTGGCCCGGATTTTATCAACTTTTGCAGCTTCACTCAGCATGCGTTCACGGGTGATATGCGTATAAGCATTGATGACCGGATTCGCCTGTTCAATGGCATCAAGCGCGAAAGTGGCTATTTCCCTGGCGGAGATATCCCCCTGCGCAAGTGCCCGATGTAACTGGCTTATCGTAAAGTGATCAAGCGATTTCATGCGCGATATACCCCGGCAATCTCCAGTCGGGCATCGAGCGGTAAATCCATCAGGGGTTGCGCCATTTGGGCGATGCGGCTGAACTGCACCAGCAATTCCTGACGACGTGCGTCGTCGAGTTCCAGCGCCAGAACGGATTCCATCTGGCAGATATAGGCGGCCCAGCTGGTCGCTGCGGATGTCTCTTTCATGCTGCTTCCTTATCAATTTTCATGAGCGAACTCTGATCAAAATCCGGCTGCGCTGCCGTTGCTGCGCGGGTCGGAGGCCCCTTCAAACATGCCGTTGGTATGGCGGACGATCGCGCCTGCGTGGCCGACGGCTTCGCTGAAATCTGGCAACAGTTCGACGTCGTGACCACGCTGTCTCAGGCCCGCCAGCGTCGGATAGGCAAAACGGCTTTCCAGTTTCAGTGAATCCGAACTCTCGCCCCAGGTACGGCCAAGCAGCCAGCGCGGGCCGCTGATCGCCTGCTGTAACGATTGTCCCTGGACCACATGGCGGATAAACACGGCGGCCTGCGTCTGCGGCTGTCCGTCTCCCCCCATTGAGCCGTAAACCATCGTACGCCCGTCATATAAGCGTGCGGCGGCAGGATTAAGGGTATGGAACGGTTGTTTGCCCGGTGCCAGCGCCAGTAAATGTCCTGCATCGAGGCTGAAGGACGCGCCACGGTTTTGCCACAACACGCCGCTGCCCGGCAGCACCACGCCACTGCCGAACTCGTGATAAATACTCTGGATAAAAGAAACGGCCAGTCCGCTGCTGTCCATCACACCCATCCAGACGGTATCGCCCGGTCCTTTACCTTTGCCCCAGTCGGCAGCGCTGTGGGGTTTGATGCGGGTGGCGAGGGCATCCAGATATTGGGGATCCAACAGGCTCTGGGCATCCTGCGTCATCATGCGCGGATCGGTGATAAAACGGTCACGCAGGCCGAACGCCAGTTTGGTGGCTTCAACAATGCTGTGAATCGTCGCACTTTCATCCAGGGTTTCCAGCGGCAGGCGGTCAGTCAGGCCGAGGATCGCCAGTGAAACCAGCCCCTGCGTCGGCGGTGTCAGGTTGTAGATTTCGCCTTTACTGTGTTTGAGCCGCAGCGGCACACGACGCTGGGGCTTGTAAGCCGCGAGATCAGCGCGGGTGACCGGCATGCCGAGCTTTTCCATGTCGGCGGCCATATTGTCGGCCAGCTCACCACGATAGAAACTGTTCAGCCCGTCCTCGCACAGCATCGATAATGTCTGCGCCAGTTGCGGCTGGGTAAAGCGATTTCCGGCGCGGGGGACATCGCCATTAGGCAGAAAAACGTCGGCGAAGGTGCTGAAATTTTCAAGTTCGTGTTGTTTGGCACGGGTCGCAGCTTCCTGCGAGGCCGTTACCGGAATGCCGTCAGCAGCGTAACGAATGGCATCACGCAGCAGGCGGGAGAGCGGTTTTTGCTCGCCGCCAAATTCAGCCGACACATTCAGCGCTTCCTGCCAGCCGCCGACAGTGCCTGCGACTGTCAGCGCGGCTTTTGGTCCCCGATGCGGAATATGCGTTTCACCGGCATAGAAATCGAGAGTGGCGAGGGAGCCTGCGGCACCGCTGGCATCTATCGCCACCGGGTTTCCCTGCGGTGGCACAATCAGCCAGAAGCCATCGCCGCCCAGACCGTTCATGTGCGGATAGACCACGGCAATTGTCGCGGCCGCCGCCACCATCGCCTCGATGGCATTGCCGCCTTCGCGCAATACTGCAAGCGCACTCTGGCTCGCCAGATGATGGGGTGTGACCGCCATGCCCAGCGGCGCGCTGTTACTGTTAATCATGCGATGTCCTTTTTGAAACGCTTTTTTTATGCTGCCCGCGCATGCAGGGATGTGGGCGCGTAGGGATAAAGTTAAGCAAGAGGTGTTCCACATCGGCAGAATCTTCACGCTTTCACTCATAATTTAGCTTGCATTGGCAAGCATAGTGCATGGTATGTTCCGCTGAAACATTGGTTACAAAAGGGACGGGGATGAAACAGATTGATGAACGTCTGCGTGACCATTACGCAGAACTGACGCCGCAGGAACAGCGGGTGGCCGACTTTATTTTTGCCAGTATTGACGACCTGATGAGTTATAACAGCGCCGAACTGGCACGGCTGAGCGGCGTGTCGAAAGCCACGGTCAGCCGGCTGTTCAAGCGCCTGGGATATCCGAGTTACCGTGACATGCGCGATGAAATGCGCACCCTGCGCCAGAGCGGTATGCCGCTGACGGACAGTCGCGATGCGGTGCAGGGCAACACTTTGTTATCGCGGCATTATAAGCAGGAAATGGCCAACCTGACGCAGTGGATTAATCAGATTGATGGCGTACAGTTTGGCGCGCTGATCGCCGCCCTCAGTCAGGCGCGGCAGGTGCGCCTGCTGGGCTTTCGCAACAGTTATCCGGTGGCGCTGCATTTGCGTCAGCAACTGATTCAGGTACGCACTGGCGTGATGATGATGCCGCAACCGGGCCAGACGCTGGCTGAAGAACTGGTGGATCTGACTGTGCAGGATGTGGTGATTTTCGTCGCCTTCCGCCGCAGGCCGCGCATGGCGAAGGCAGTTCTCACGCAATTACAGACGATGGGCGTGCCGGTGTTGTTGATCTGCGAGCCGCAGGCCCAGACGCTGATCCCACTGGCAACCTGGCATCTGGCCGCGCCTCTCGACAGCGTATCGGCGTTTGACAGCTATTCTTCCGCCATGAGTCTGGCGAATTTACTCAGCAACGCATTGCTGCACGAGATGCTCACCTCAGGCCGGCAGCGCATTCATCAGATAAGCGATTTGTATAACGATCTGGATGAGCTTGAGCAGCGCTGATTCCCGTTTGCAGAACAAACTGAGCGCTTTTCTGGTGCTTTTGCACATTTTTAGTGCGTCATGATTGTCTTCTTTTCAGTCCTTTTGCCCTGGTTCAGGGCAAAAAAATCCCTCCTTATCGTATCCTCCGTTTTCTAATTCCTTGTGGCACCGTGATTTTGTCCGCATTTTTTTCGCTGTGCTGGTTTTGGCACATTCGTTGCAGAGTTATAAATATAAGAATCTATCGTTTCAAAAACCTTTCACCGGAGATAATCTATGAACATGAACAAACGGCTGTTGATGTGGGCAGGTGCGGCAATGTTGGTGCTTCAGGCATCTGCCGTCATGGCCGATCAGTTACAGGATATTCAGAAACGCGGCGTACTGCGCGTGGCCGTTCCTCAGGATTTCCCGCCGTTTGGTTCGGTGAGCAAGGACTTGCAGCCGGAAGGGTATGACATCGATATGGCACATTATCTGGCCGATAAGATGAAACTTAAGTTGCAACTGGTGCCGGTCACCAGCGCCAACCGCGTACCTTATCTGCAAACGGATAAAGTCGATCTGGTGATTTCAAGCCTGGGTAAAAATCCTGAGCGCGAAAAAGTCATCGATTTCAGCAATGCCTACGCACCGTTCTTCCTCGGCGTGTTTGGTGCGCAGGGGGACAAACTGTCCGACCTGAAAGCGCTGTCCGGTAAAACCATCGGCGTGACCCGTGGTGCCGTGGAAGATCTGGCACTGACAGACGTGGCGCCGAAAGATGCCAAAATTCAGCGCTATGAAGACAACAACACTACGCTGTCTGCATACCTGTCCGGTCAGGTGGAATACATCGCCACCGGTAACCTGGTGGTGGCAGCCATTGCCCGCATGAATCCGGCCAAGGCACCGGTTTCCAAAGTGATGCTGAAAGATTCGCCGTGCTACGTGGGTCTGCGTAAAGACGAACCTGCGCTGAAAGACAAAGTGAATGCACTGATCGCCGAAGGCATCAAAGACAAGACGCTGAATACGCTGTCTGAAAAATGGATGAAGGCACCGCTGCCTGCTTCCATCGGCGCGTAATCAGGGTTTGACGGAGATGTTTCATGACCTATCAGCTTAACTTTAGCGCGCTATGGCCTTATATGCCGGAACTGCTGGCCGGTTTATGGACCACCATTGAGCTGACGGTAATGGCAACGGTTGGCGGTGTCGCAATCGGCATTTGCGGCGCGGCCATCCGCTGCGGCAACCATAAAACCCTGCGTGCGGTATGGGGCGTGTATGTCGAAGCCATCCGTAATACGCCGTTTGTGGTGCAGTTATTTTTCATTGTCTTTGGCCTGCCGGCTATCGGCCTGAAAATGACCGCCGGTGAAGCGGCGCTGCTGGCGATGCTGATTAACCTCGGTGCGTACAGCACGGAGATTATCCGCGCCGGTATTCAGGTGACGCCGAAAGGCCAGTGGGAAGCCGGACGTGTGCTGGGATTAACCCGCAGCCAGACGTTCCTGCGTATCGTGCTGCCGCCGTCGCTGAAACGCATTTATCCGTCGCTGGTCAGCCAGTGCATTATCGTGATGCTCGGGTCTTCTGTGGTCTCGCAGGTGTCCTATGAAGAACTGACGTTTGCCGCAAACTTAATTCAGTCGCGTACATTCCTCAGTTTTGAAGTGTATCTGGTCACCACGTTGTTCTATTTGATGCTGTCCGTCGCAATGCGTCAGTTGCTGCTGCTGGCCGGACGCCGTGTCTTTGGGAGTGAAAACTCATGATGACCTTTACCGACTGGGACATTGTGCGCAATCTCCTGCTGGCGGCGCGCTGGACATTGTTGCTGTCGCTGACTGCCTTTATTGGCGGTACGCTGGTGACGTTGCCGTTGCTGCTACTGCGTCTCACCAAACGCCGCTGGCCCGGAAGGTTTGTGCGTCTTTATGCCGAGCTGTTTCAGGGCACGCCGTTGCTGATGCAGTTGTTCCTGGCTTTCTTCGGGCTGGGTCTGTTTGGGATTGATGTCAGCCCGTGGACTGCTGCCGCGCTGGCGCTGACGCTGTATACCAGCGCTTATCTGGTGGATATCTGGAGCGGCAGTATTGCCGCGTTACCGAAAGGCCAGTGGGAAGCATCGCGTTGTCTCGGGTTGAATTTCGGCCAGACGCTATGGCGGGTGATCACCCCGCAGGCGCTGCGCATTGCCATCGCGCCGACCGTCGGATTTTCCGTGCAGGTGGTGAAAGGTACCGCGCTGGCTTCGATTATCGGTTTTGTCGAACTGACCAAAGCCGGAACCATGCTCAATAACGTGACGTATCAGCCGTTCAAAGTGTTTGGATTAGTGGCGCTGGGCTACTTCCTGATGTGCTATCCGCTGTCCCGTTACAGCCAGCATTTAGAAAAATCATTGCGTGGAGAGAAACAGTAATGCCGCTGATCACCATCAATCAGGTTCAGAAATTTTACGGCCAGAACCACGTACTGAAAGGCGTGGATCTGGATATCGACAGCGGCGAAGTGATTTCGATCATCGGTCGCAGCGGTTCAGGGAAAAGCACGTTGTTGCGCTGCATGAACGGGCTCGAAGGTTATCAGGAAGGCAGCATTAAACTGGGCGGAATGACCATTACCGACCGCGATTCCCAGGCGCGTGATATCAGCCGTTCCGTGGGCATGGTGTTCCAGAGTTTTAATCTTTTCCCGCACATGACCGCGCTGGAAAACGTCATGCTGGCACCACGCCGGGTGCTGAAAAAATCTGCCGCTGAGTGCCGTGAACTGGCCGCACAGATGCTGGCGAAAGTGGGCCTCGCGGATCGCATGGATTATTACCCGTCCAGCCTTTCCGGCGGTCAGCAGCAACGCGTGGCGATTGCGCGTGCGCTGGCGATGAACCCGAAAGTGCTGTTGTGTGATGAAATCACCTCAGCGCTGGATCCGGAATTAGTCGGCGAAGTACTGAAAGTGCTCGAGCAACTGGCGAAAGAAGGCATGACGCTGGTACTGGTGACGCACGAAATGAATTTTGCCCGCGAAGTGGGCGACCGCGTGGTGTTTATGCATCAGGGCACCGTGTGGGAACAGGGCGAAAGCCGGACGTTGTTTGCCAATCCGCAAACCCCCGAGCTGAGACAATTTATCGCATCCGTACGCGGCTTAAATGAGGCTGCAGCAAGCTAACATTGTAAAGGATTAACTATGTCAGATTTCATCTCTCCCGGACAAATCAACCCGCCAACCCGTCTGCTGATGGGGCCGGGACCCATCAATGCCGATCCGCGCGTGCTGCGGGCGATGGCGAGCCAGCTGGTCGGGCAATATGATCCGGTGATGACCGGCTACATGAACGAAGTGATGGCGCTGTACCGTGCGCTGTATAAAACCGAAAACCCGTGGACGTTCCTGATCGACGGCACCTCACGCGCCGGTATTGAAGCCGTGCTGCTTTCCGGTATCCGTCCGGGCGACAAAGTGCTGGTGCCGGTATTTGGCCGCTTCGGTCATTTGCTGTGCGAGATTGCCCGCCGCTGCCGCGCCGAAGTGCACACCCTCGAAGCGCCGTGGGGCGAAGTGTTTGACCCGCAGCAAATCGAAGATGCGATTAAATCGGTGAAACCGCGCTGGCTGCTGACCGTGCAGGGCGACACCTCCACCACCATGTTGCAGCCTCTGGAGCAACTGGGGGAAATCTGCCGCCGTCACGGCGTCCTGTTCTACTCCGATGCCACGGCGTCCTTTGGTGGTAACCCGCTGGAAACCGATGCCTGGGGGCTGGACGCCGTTTCTGCCGGTTTGCAAAAATGCCTCGGCGGCCCGTCAGGCAGCTCACCGGTCACCATCAGCCCGCGCTTTGAAGAACAAATCCGCCGCCGTAAATGCGTCGAGCAGGGCATCCGTACGGCGGATCATGCTGACGGTGACGAAGAGATGATTTACTCCAACTATTTCGATCTGGGCATGATCATGGATTACTGGGGGCCGGAGCGTCTGAATCACCATACCGAAGCCACCAGCATGTTGTTCGCAGCCCGCGAATGCGCACGCATTATTCTGGAAGAGGGGCTGGATACCGGTATCGCACGCCACAAGTTGCACGGTGGCGCATTACTGGCCGGCATTCAGGGCATGGGACTGGAAGTGTTCGGTGACCTGAATAACCGCATGAGCAACGTGCTCGGCGTGGTCATTCCGCCGGGCGTTCATGGCGAACAGGTTCGCCAGATCATGCTTAATGACTTCGGCATTGAAATCGGTACGTCATTTGGCCCGCTGGCCGGGAAAATCTGGCGCATCGGCACCATGGGCTACAACGCCCGTAAAGACTGTGTGCTGCAGACGCTGGTGGCGCTGGAAGCGGTGCTTAACCGTCTGGGCTTTGCGTCGAAATACGGCGCAGGGGCGCAGGCCGCCTGGGATCATTACGCAGGAGGTCAGTAATGGCTGAAGCCTTTACGCTGGCTGCGGTTTCAGAAAGCGCAAAGCTTGCCGCTGAAAGGGTGATGGCGCGTTGCGACGCACTGGCCACCATCAGCGAAACGCCGGGGCAACTGACCCGCGTGTATCTTTCGCCGGAGCATTTGCAAGCCAATCGTCTGGTGGGCGAATGGATGAGCGCCGCCGGGATGCGCGTCTGGCAGGACAGCGTCGGCAATATCTGCGGGCGTTATGAAGGGCTGGATGCGTCGGCACCGGCCATTTTGTTGGGATCACATCTTGACAGCGTGCGTAATGCCGGCCGTTATGACGGCCCGCTCGGCGTGCTGACCGCGCTGGAAGTGGTGGCGCATTTGCATCAGAACGCCATCCGTTTACCGATGGCGGTGGAAATCGTCGGGTTCTGCGATGAGGAGGGCACACGTTTTGGCATCACGCTGCTTGGCAGTCGCGGACTGACCGGCACCTGGCCCGCCGACTGGCTGGAACGTCAGGACGCGCAGGGTATTACGGTTGCTCAGGCGATGCGTCACGTCGGGCTGGATCCGCTGAATATCGGCGCATCACAGCGTGCGGTCAGCGATTTTTGCGCCTATCTGGAATTGCATATTGAGCAGGGCCCGTGCCTGCAAACGGCGGACGTGCCGCTCGGCGTGGTCACGGCGATTAATGGCGCGCGTCGCCTTAATTGTGAATTCACCGGTCATGCGGGTCATGCCGGCACCGTACCAATGGGGCAGCGTCAGGACGCGCTGACTGCGGCAGCCGAATGGACACTGGCCATCGAAAGCATCACCACCGCCACCGGTCGCAATACGGTGGCAACCGTGGGTACGCTGGAATGTCTGCCGGGCGCGGTGAATGTCATTCCGGGGCAGGTGAAATTGTCGCTGGATGTGCGCGGACCGCGTGATGGCGATGTATCTGCATTGCTTGAAACACTGCTGGCGAAGGGCCGTGAGATTGCTACACGTCGCGGGCTGACGTTTGCCTGCGAACAGTTTTACAGCATCAGCGCGACGGAATGTCACGCCGGTTTACAGCATCGTCTCAGCCAGAGCGTTTTACACTTGCAGGGACAGGCGATGTCGCTGCCAAGCGGCGCAGGGCACGACGCGATTGCTATCGCCGAATGCTGGCCGGTCGGCATGTTGTTTGTGCGCTGCAAAGACGGCATCAGCCATCATCCCGATGAGTCTGTTACCTCCGGTGACGTGGCATTCGCGGTGCAGGCATATATTAATACTGTGCTGAGTTTTGGTGAGGGACATTTATGACACCGGAAGCGTTCAATGCGTTATCCGAAACCGAAGCCGTTTCCCTGTTGCGCCCGCTGGTCGGTATTCCGGCCTGGGCGAAAACGGTCAGTGAGGCGCGGCCTTATTCTTCTGTGGAAGATGTGCTGCGCTGTGCCGAAGCGGCCTGTGACAACTGGACGCAGGAAGACATTGCCCGCGCGCTGTCTGCGCATCCGCGCATCGGTGAACGGGCCAGCGGCACCGGCAAAGAAGCGCAGCTTTCCCGTGGCGAACAGGCGACGCTCAATATCAGCCAGCAGGCAGTGATTGATGCGTTGCATGACGGTAATCTGCGTTATGAGCAGCGCTTCGGACGGGTATTTTTGATCCGCGCCAAAGGGCGCAGCGCAGAGCAGATTCTGGATAATCTGCAACGGCGGCTACAGAATTTACCGGACGATGAAGATCGCGAAACGGCGCAACAACTCAAAGAAATTACCTTGCTGCGTTTAAAGGAGATATTTCAGTCATGACCTCTGTTTCTAAAACGAAAGTCACCACCCATATTCTCGATACGTCGTCAGGGCAGCCTGCGGCCAATGTGCGCGTCTGGCTGGAAAGGGTGGAAGGGCACAACATCACGCTTGTCAGTGAAACCCAAACGGATGCCGATGGTCGTGCCGCAAAATTAACACCGGAACCGGTCGCCTCAGGGCATTACCGCTTGTGTGCGGATATCGGCGCGTATTTTGCCGCCACCGGTCGTGAGACGCTTTATCACTCGGCGATCATTGATGTGGTGATCGCCGGTGAACAGGATCATTACCATCTGCCGCTCCTGATCAGTCCTTATTCCTGCTCCACCTATCGCGGCAGTTAGACGGCGTCGTCATCAGCCCATCAGCCTGTGCGGATGTTTTAAACGCACGCTTTTGGTCAGTGCAGCGTGACTGACATCGCGGTCACGGTTGCACTGACGCACCTGTTGCAGAAACGCCATCAGCAGCGGATTGGGCCGCTCGCGTCGTGACGTCAGCTCCGGTTGCCCCTGAACGCCTATAAAGAACGGATGATTGTTCAGCTCAACAGCCTGCGCCTGTTCACCACTTTCGTCATACCCTGAAACGTTCAGCCCTGCGCTTTCAAGCTCCGCCAGTAAATGCGGATTCAGATAGCGGCGCTGGTTGTAGCGCAGCAAAAATTCATTGCCCGTTTTATTGGCCAGCAGGGTGCCGCGGCGGGTGATGACCGGATGATTTCCCAGACGGGGCTGGGTGTGTTCGGCCAGCGGTAAACCGGTTTGCAGGCTGCCGAGCGTTGACGGCCCGTGCATGACTACACGTTCCTGTCCGAGCACTTTCTGCCCCAGCGCAGTGATCATCTGATGCATGCCCTGATTAATCCCTAACACCGGGGTCTGGTTTTCCAGTGCCCAGGTGGCGGTTGCCAGCGGTCCGGCCTGCGCATCGCTGCGGGTGATCGTTGCGCCCGGGAAGATAATGCCGTCGATGTCAGCCAGTGTGCAATCAAGCTGGCTGCCCAATAACGTGGATGTCACATAGACAACATCAATGTTCATTGCCAGTGCATCGGCGGCGTCTCCCAGTGCAGCGAGCATTGCCGGATAACTGTCGCGCTGCTCGCTAAAATCCCCCACCAGTGCCACGCGCAGGGTTTTTCCTGCCCGCATGACCGGCTGTGAAACCGAACCTAATGCCCAGCGGCCAAAGGCATCGCGTCCCCAGCCGTTACTGCGAATTTTGCCGGTGATGCAGTCTTCCAGCTGGAATTTATCCTGATTGCGCACCACGGTTAATGATTCAGTTTCAATGCCCTGTGCTGTAATGAATGCGTTCAACTCTGCGGATAACGGTTCACGCAAGGGCACGACGATATCTTCTTTAAGTGCCCGATAAATCAGGGATTCAATGCCGGATTCCTCACCCGCATCACGCCCGGTCAGGCGCTCCAGCCACACCAGCCCGCTGGTTATTGCCTGTCCCTGCGCCGTCACGTGCTGGCGCGCATTCGGGTAACGTTGCGCATCATGACTGACGGGAAAATGACACAGCGGCAAAGCGCGTAGCTCAGCAAGTATCGCTGCCATCGCGCCGTACAACGCGGGTTCGGGCGTGGAGTGTGCAATAAAGGTGATGGTCATCAGGGGTCCTCTGTCAGATGTTTTTGCGGGAGTAGGAAATGCAAGAATTGATCCACCCGGGATTGTTTTTACATGCGCTGACAAAAAGAGCGGCGCACGTCGCAAACCTGACGTTCCGCCATCCTTCACTGCTATAAAACGTCACGCTGTTCAGACCGGAACGCGCTAAGGTAGCGCCGGTTGTTCTAAGTTGTTCTAACCCGTCATTCACTGAGGAAGCATCATGTCAGCATCGCTTTATGGCAGTACAGCGGCACAGTTTGTTCGTGGTTTACAGAATCTTTCAGCATTACTGGAAAAGGGCGAGGCATGGGCAAAGGAAAACGGCAAATCAGAAGAAGAAGTCCTGAATACCCGTCTGGCAGAAGATATGTATCCGCTGGCGCGTCAGGTGCAGATCACCAGTGATATGTCGAAAGGCGCGGTTGCCCGTCTGGCTGGTATTACCGCGCCGGCGATGGAAGACAACGAAGTGACGTTTGCCCAATTGCAGGAACGTATCGCCAACACACTGCGTTTTATCGAAAGCGTGGACGCACAGCAACTGGAAGGCGATGAATCCCGTGAGATCGTGGTGAAAGGCAGAAACCGTGAAATGAAATTTACTGCACACAGCTACGTGACAGTATTTGCCATACCTAACTTCTATTTCCATATCACCACGGCGTATAACATTCTGCGCCATCTGGGCGTGAATATTGGTAAAGCGGACTTTATCGGCGGAAATTAACCGCGGCGGCCACCCAACAGAACGGTATAAAGTAAAAATGCCCCGGCAGAGACGTCCGGGGCATTTGTTTGTGAAGGCTGTTTAAGCGCTAAACCTTCTTAATCATGAAGCAAAAAAGTATCGGCATCACGCCAGGCCGGGAAGGTTTCGCGGTAATCCTGTAGCGCTTCGAGCGACAACTCGGCATCGATAATCATCGCTGAGCCCGGCTCAGCACGCGCCAGTTCTTCACCCTGCGGATTAAAAATCAGGCTGTCACCGCTGTAGTAATGGCCGTTGTCATCGTGGCCGACACGGTTGCAACCGGCAACATAAGCCTGATTTTCAATCGCACGGGCGGCAAGCAATGTCTGCCAGTGGCGGCTGCGCGGTGCCGGCCAGTTGGCGACGTAAAGTGCCAGATCGTAATCCTGCCGGTTGCGTGAATACACCGGGAAACGCAGGTCATAGCAGACTTGCGGCAGAATACGCCAGCCGCGCCATTCCACGGTTTCACGACGTTTTCCCGGCACATAATAATTGTGTTCACCCGCCATACGGAACAGGTGGCGTTTATCGTAAAAATGCACTTTACCCTGCGGTTCGACCAGCAGAAAACGATTCACTGCGCCTTCCGTGGTGCTCAATGCCACGCTGCCTCCGATCATTGCACCGAGCTGTTTCGCCCACTGTTGCAGCCATTGCACGACACGCGATTCAGGCAATGCGCTGCCCGGTGCCTGCATGGCGAAACCGGTGGTGAACATTTCCGGCAAGACAATCAGGTCGCGTGCGGTCAGGGCACCGAGCAGGCCGTCGAAGTGTGCGAGGTTAGCCTCGCCGTCCAGCCACACCAGTGGCTGTTGCAATACGGACAGTTTTAAAGTTGACACAGGCGCTCCGAAGCCGCGTCCAGTGTAGCTTCCTGTTTGGCGAAGCACAGCCGGATCAGTTTATGTGGGAAAGGCGCGGCGCAGAAAACCGACATCGGAATGGCCGCCACACCGGCATGTTCAGTCAGCCAGTGGCAGAATGCAACATCATCTAAATCGGAAACGTCACTGTAATCGGCCAGCAGGAAATAGGTGCCCTGACCCGGCAAGACCTTCAGACGGCTGTTAGCCAGCCCCTGCGCGAGACGGTCACGTTTAGCCTGATAAAAGGCCGGTAATTCCTGCCAGTGTTCCGGCGCTTCACGCAGCATATCCGCCAGCGCCAGCTGAACCGGCGTGGTGATGGAGAAGGTGAGGTACTGGTGAACCTTGCGCAGTTCAGCGCTGATTATCGCCGGTGCCACGCAATAGCCCACACGCCAGCCGGTCATGTGATACGTCTTACCGAACGACGACACGGCAATGGCGCGCTGACGCAGTTCCGGATGACGCAGCACACTGGCGTGACCTTCCGGCGCAAAACAGATGTGCTCATACACTTCATCGCTCAGCACGAAAATGTGCTTATCCGCAATGCTCTGCCAGAGCTGCTCAATGTCGCTGTGGCTCCAGACGGTGGCCGACGGATTATGCGGCGTGTTGATGATCACAAGCTTTGTGCGATCAGTGATGTGATCTGCGAATTCCGCCCAGTTAACTTTGAATTCCGGTGGCTGCAACTGAATACGTTTCATTACGCCGCCCGCCAGTTCTACCGCCGGAGCATAGCAGTCATAGCTCGGATCGAAAGCAATCACTTCGTCACCTTCCGATACCAGCGCGGTGATGGCGATATACAGCGATTCTGTCGCACCCGCCGTGATGGTGATGTCGGTGGTGGCATCCGGTGCATAGCCGTAAATCTGTTCGGTTTTGGTGGCAATTGCCTCACGCAGCTGTGCCGTGCCGGTCATCGGGGCGTACTGGTTCGCGCCCTGGCTGACGTGATAAGCCAGACGGTTTTTCAGGTATTCGGGGCCGTCGAAATCAGGGAAACCCTGCGACAGGTTAATGGCATTGTGTTTCTGCGCCAGTGCACTCATTTGGGTAAAAATGGTAGTGCCTAAAGCAGGAAGTTTACTTTCGGGGATCAGTGCTGCTGTGCTCATGGCGGGTCAGTACTCCTGGACCGTTGACCTGACAGGCGTCAGGTGTGCAAATAGCGATGTTGCTCACAATATAACACGATGTTAATATTTGGCAATCGAGACGCTTAGATGGCTAAATGCCAATTCGGTCTAAGCCGCATAACATTGAATATATCGTCAGTTTCATCCCGAACTTCGTCCCTCAACCCACAGCTTTTCAGGAATACGATGACAGAGAATTTGCAACTGGGCGCGCTGCTGGCGGCCTGTCACTGGATTGGACAGAAGGGCTGGAGCCCGGCGACGGGCGGCAATATGTCCGTGCGCGAAGGCGATGCCCATTGCCTGATCACTGAATCGGGAAAAGACAAGGGATCACTGACCGCAGAAGATTTCCTGCGGGTGGAACTCGACAGTGGCCTGGCACCCGGCGGACGTCGTCCTTCAGCGGAAACCGGGCTGCACACCATGCTGTATTCCCGCTATCCTGAAACAGGCGCGGTGCTGCATACCCATTCGGTCAATTCGACGGTGTTATCCCGGGCAGAACGCAGTGGTGTGCTGGTGCTGGAAGGTTATGAGATGCAGAAATCGCTCAGCGGCCAGACCTCGCACCTTGATCAGGTGGTGATCCCGATTTTCGACAACAGCCAGGATATTGCTGCGCTGGCGCAGAAGATCATGACGTCAGCGGAGCACACGCCGTTGCAGTATGGTTTTTTGCTGCGTGGCCATGGGCTGACGTGCTGGGGGCGGGATGTGGCCGAAGCGCGCCGCCATCTGGAGGGGCTGGAGTTTTTATTCCAGTGTGAACTGCAACGTCGCCTGCTGGAGGCTAAATGATCCGCGCTATTGTCACTGATATTGAAGGCACCACCACGGATATCCGTTTTGTACACCAGGTGTTATTCCCCTATGCCCGGCAGCGTCTCGCCGACTTCCTGCGCCATGAGCATGAACAGCCGGACGTCGCCGCTGCCCTGGACGCTTTACGCGCTGAAATCGACCGGCCACAGGCCAGCGTCGAGGCGCTGATCGAACAGCTCTTTACGTATATGGATAACGACGTGAAATCGACGTCGCTGAAAGTATTGCAGGGCATCATCTGGCGTACCGGCTATGAAAACGGTGATTTTCGCGGACATCTGTATGCCGATGTCGCGCCGCAGCTGGAAGCGTGGAAAGCGGAGGGGCTGCAACTTTGCGTGTATTCCTCAGGTTCGGTAGACGCGCAAAAGTTATTGTTTGGCTACAGTGATGCCGGTGATTTAACGCCGCTGTTCAGCAGATATTTCGATACCCGCGTCGGTGCCAAGCGTGAAACGGAATCGTATCAGAACATCGCTGAACAACTGATATTGCCGCCGCAGGATTTACTCTTTTTATCGGACATTCGTCAGGAGCTGGACGCCGCGCGTTTAGCGGGCTGGAATACCTGTCAGCTGATCCGCGATGACGCTGATGAACTCAGCGATCATCTGCAGGTTAATCGTTTTGATCAGATAGCCTTAGAAACATTCTTATAAGAGGGTTGACCATGAGTGCATTAACGATTTTTAGTGACCAGGATCCTTCCGCACCGTTGTGGGAAAGCCGAGACGGAGACGCGATCGCCGCCGAACTGAGCAAAATTGATGTACGTTTCGAACGCTGGCAGGCTGACCGCGATTTAGGCGCAAACCCGCAGCCGCAGGACGTGATTGCCGCTTATCAGCATGAAATCGACAAACTGGTCGAAGAGAAGGGGTATCAGAGCTGGGACGTGATCAGCATGCGTCCGGACAACGAGCAACGCGAGGTGCTGCGCACTAAATTCCTTTCCGAACATACGCACGGTGAAGACGAAGTGCGTTTCTTCGTCGAAGGCGCAGGGCTGTTTTGTCTGCACCTGAACGGCAAGATTTTCCAGATCCTGTGCGAGAAAAACGATCTGATTTCCGTACCGGCCAACACCCGCCACTGGTTTGATATGGGCGGCTCTCCGTCGTTCACGGCAATCCGCGTTTTCGATAATCCCGAAGGGTGGGTGGCGCATTTTACCGGCGATAAGATTGCCGATGCGTACCCGAGAATGGGTGAATAAGATTTGCGTACTGCAGAAACAAAAAAACCACCAGAAGGTGGTTTTTTTGTGCTGGTCAGGTTAGCGGCCTTTCCAGCGGGCTTCGTTACTGATGTAACGCAAGCGCAACCCAGCCACAACATAGTCTGCTTTCTGAACAATTTTGTCAAGTTGGTCGACAACAAGTGTATGATTATGGCGGCCCTTTACGCCGTCTTAGCAAACGGGCACCGGTTTCAGAAAAGGATGTCCAACGACCGTCAACGCAGGCGCAACCCAGCGCTTGTTTTCACGGAGATATCACCGGTGGTGTTGACGTGAAGCGGTCTTTGCAAGGACCGCACAATGAAACGGTACATCTGTATCTTTATCGTTGTCACCGGAGCGGCAATGTTTCAGGGCAAAGGAAGTTGGAGTATCTCCAATAATTCTCTCTCTGTGACAATTGACGCATCGGGCAAGTAAGCCAGAAAGCCGTCTCGTAAGGGGCGGCTTTCTTTAGGCCTTTATCGCATTGCCTGCTTAGCGTAATTCGGTGAGCGCGGGCCATACAGCAGGCCGTCGGTCTGAGATGCACTCAGCAGACGGTCGCTGGTGAGCCCGGCGATATCATGACCTTTGTCGGAAATCGTGCTGGAGATTTGCTTCACGGCAGCCTGAACCAACATGCCGATGATCCCACCGTTATTGTTGTTGTCATTTTCGCTGTCAGAAGCGGTGGCGTTACCGGTCCACAACACTTTGCCATTGCGTAAATCCACCAGTTTAGCATTAGCGGTCACACGGGTTTCGCTGGAAACCACCATGTAAGTGCTGCCGTAGCGGGTTATATCAATGTAAAGCGCGGCATCCGCACCGAAAATTTCACGCAGTTTGGCGGCGCTGACGGCACGAATATCTTCCGCACCGGTTATGCCGTTCTGCTTGAAAGTTTCCTCAACGACGGCCACCGGGAAGACATAGAAGCCGTCTTCAGCCAGCGGTGCGGTGACGGTAGAAAGCATGCTGTGACTGGCATTCACATCCGGAGAATGGTTCACCGGCGGGAGCACCAGAATCGATCTCGGTTTGCTCTCTTTAAACGCGGTGTAATCGTAGGACGCTTTTTTCGCACAACCCGTCAGCAGTAACGTCAGCACTACGCCGGTCAGCAGGAATAAACGTTTCATTTAACACTCCCTTTATTTTTCAGCAGGAAATCCATATAGGTTGCTGACTCCGGAAATAAACTTTTCTCAGTATTGAATTCCTGAAATGCCAGGTCGGTGTGGCCCGTATTGGCATAAAGCAATCCCAGTTGCGCGTGCAGGCCAGGTGGTACGGCTTTATTGGTGGCGCGGGATTTTTCAATCGATTCTTTTAATGACGCGATTTGTTCTTCAGGACCCACTTTGTCACCCTGATAATACTGGTATACCGTAGACTGGTATTTGTCCCAATTATAAAGTGACTTATCCGCCTGCTTTGCACAGCCCGCTAATAATAACGTCAAGGTAATAAGGCCACCCTTTATCACGGCGCTTTGGTTTTTACATATTGTCATTTTATAATATCCGTATTATTAATTAGCCGGACGCCATGCGCCGCTTTCGATTCCATTGACCAGATTATTCACCGCTTCGCGGATAGCTAAATCCAGCACTTTACCGTTTAAGGTTGAGTCATAACTGGCGGTGCCGCCGAAACCAATAATTTCGCGGTTAGACAGGGAATATTCGCCCGCACCTTGTGAGGAGTACACCACTTCTGAGGTCTGTACATTAACGACATTCAGGCTGACTTTAGCGTAAGCGATTTGTTGCTTGCCGCGTCCCAGGATGCCCCACAGCTGGTTATCGCCGACTTCTTTGCGGCCAAACTCAGTGACATCGCCGGTGATGACATAGTTCGCGCCTTTCAGAGTTTGTGCCTGGCCTTTGATACCCGCTTCTTCTTTAATTTCCGCCATATTCGTGCGGTCTAATACATTGAAGCGACCTGTTTGTTGCAGGTCAGTGACCAGAATGGTTTTAGACTGATTGCCCAGACGATCGACACCATCGGAGAAAATGCCACTCATATAACTGGAGCGGTTATCGAATTTACCGACAGAAATCGGGCTGCGCGGACCATTATATTGCGTGTTATAAGAAGCCACTTTCTGAACTTCTACCGTGCGTGATGATTCTGTTGCGCACCCTGATAATGTGCCTGCCGCAATAATTGCCGACAAAACGAAAACTGATTTCCTCATGTTACTATTCCTTGTCCATTTAATGTCTTATTAACGGGTAATAGCTGCCCGTTCCAAATTAAAATAATTTGACTTAATGTCATCTCAATATGATGAAATTGATATTTCACTTAAAGGCGCGAATTATCTCAATAGCCAGATTTTCTATTTACGGCATCGAAAACCGGTGCAGAAAAGGGATAAATTTAAATTGGCTAAGAATAATCCTAACAGATATTGGTTTTCGATTTCCTTACATTTGTGAGTTTTTCTTATCAGTAGCTTAAAAAAACAGCGCCCGCAGACGCTGTATTGCAGGCAGGCTGTTTTAACTTAATGCCTGACGGAAGATACCATCCTGTACCTGATCCGGCGTCACCACCCCCACATCCAGCACCCAGCCGCTGATCAATTCTGCCGGTGTGACATCAAATGCCGGGTTATAAACCTGCGCGTTGAACGGTGCCCATTGCACGGCCCCGAAACTGCCGGAAACGCCGGTGACTTCAGTCGCTGCCCGTTGTTCGATCGGGATGGCGGCACCGTTCCGGCACTGCGGATCATGTGTGGTATGCGGCGCGGCAACGTAGAACGGAATGCCGTGATATTTCGCCAGTACCGCCAGGCTGTAAGTGCCAATTTTGTTCGCGACATCGCCATTGGCGGCAATGCGGTCAGCGCCAACCCAGATAGCATCGACGCGTTTTTGTGCCATCAGGCTGGCGGCCATCGAATCACAAATCAGCTGATACGGAATGTTAAGTTCGCCAAGTTCCCAGGCAGTGAGGCGGCCGCCCTGTAACAGCGGACGGGTTTCATCCACCCATACCTGTTCCACATTGCCCTGTTCATGGGCACGGCGGATCACCCCGATGGCTGTGCCGATGCCTGCCGTTGCCAGACCGCCGGTGTTGCAATGGGTGAGCAGACGACTGCCGGGCGTCACCAGCGTCGCGCCGTGTGTGGCAATGCTGTCACATAATGCTTTGTCTTCATCCACCAGACGGAGAGCTTCTTCAGTCAGCGCTTTCACGTAATCCGCCTGCTGCAATGCAGCCTTCATGCGGTCAAGATTGTTCATCAGATTCACTGCCGTCGGCCGCGAGGCACGCAAGGTTTCCAGCGCGTGATGCAATTCATCCTGCGCCATGCCCTGTTCAGCCAGCAATGCCAGCAGCAGGCTGGCGGACAAACCAATCAGCGGCGCACCACGCACGCGCAGGGTCCGGATGTGATCCACCAGTTCACTGACGTCGCGGCATTCGCGCCAGTCTGAACGTTGCGGCAGAGCTTGCTGGTCGAGGATCCACAGCTGGTTTTCACGAATACGTAAACTGGTGGTTGTGAGGCTTTGCATTGTTGGTTAAATCCTTGTTGCCCGGTTGCATCTGTTCACTTATTCTGCCAACATGCTTCACGGATGTATAGACGTCTAAACGCTTTAAAGGCTAAAAAAGAATTCGAGAGGTCAGGATGTCACGTTACTACACCTTTACCGCCCAAGATGCCGTTGAATATGCCCGTCAGTTTGGTGGCGTGGCGGATCCGCAATCTCTGGTCACGGCCGATGAAATCGGTGACGGAAACCTGAACCTGGTGTTTAAGATCCGCGATACGGCGGGAAAAAGCCGGGTGATTGTGAAACAGGCTCTCCCTTATGTGCGGTGTGTGGGGGAATCCTGGCCGCTGACGTTAGATCGTGCGCGCATTGAAGCCGAAACCCTGATAATCCACGGTCAGTATTGCCCGCAGCACACGGTTAACGTGTTGCATCACGACGCTGAACTGGCCGTGATGGTGCAGGAAGATTTGTCGGATCATCATATCTGGCGCAGTGAACTGGTGCTGGGAAAACATTACCCGCAGGCAGCAACCCAGTTGGGCGAATATCTGGCTCAGACGCTGTTCCATACTTCCGATTTCTACCAGAATGCGCAGGCCAAAAAAGCCGAAGTCTCCCGTTTTACTAACCCTGAATTATGTCAGATCACCGAAGATCTGTTCTTCACCGATCCGTATGTTGATCATGAGCGCAATAATTTTGAGCCGGTATTGCAGCCGGCGGTGGAGGCGCTGCGTCAGGATAAACCGCTGCGTCTGGCCGTCGCCGCGCTGAAACACCGTTTCCTGAGCAAGGCGCAGGCGCTGCTGCATGGTGATATCCACAGCGGTTCGATTTTCGTTGCCGAAGGCAAACTGAAAGCCATCGACGCGGAGTTCGGTTATTACGGCCCGATGGGCTTTGATCCCGGTTCGGCTCTCGGCAACCTGTTACTGAACTATTGTGGTCTGCCGGGGCTGGTTGGGGTGCGTGAAGCGGCGGATGGCCGCGAGCAGCGCCTGCAAGATGTGCGCGAACTGTGGCTGAGTTTCTCAGCGCGTTTTCTGCAACTGGCGCGGGATAAATCCCAAGATCCGACGCTGGCGGAGCCGGGTTATGCAGAACTCTTCCTGCAGGAGGTCTGGCACGACGCGGTCGGTTACTGCGGCGCGGAGTTGATTCGTCGTACGGTCGGCCTGGCGCATGTTGCTGATCTCGATACCATTAAAGATGATGCCATGCGCGCTGATTGCCAGCGCCATGCGCTGAGCCTCGGGCAAAAACTGATCCTCACTGCGCAACAAATCGGCGATGTGGAGTCACTTATTGCACGGATCCGTCAGTTCAGCTAATCCTGTAAGTTTCTTGTATAATGCCCGCCTTCGAGGTGCGTAGGGGTAAACCCGGTGGCATTTCCTCGGTTTACTTTTAACAGGAATACAGAATTATGATGCATAACCATGTCTTACGCAGCGTGCGCTACATGTTGGATTTAAGTGAAGGCCAGCTGATCGAGATCCTTAAAACCACCGGTACGCCTGTCAGCCCCGACGTGATGTCGCGTTATCTGAAAAAAGAAGACGAAGAAGGTTACATGGAAGTGCCGGACGAAGTGATGGCAAACTTCCTTAATGGCCTGATCACTTTTAAACGCGGCAAAGACGATCGCTTCCCGGCACCGGAAGTGGAAAAACGCCTGACCAACAACATTATGCTGAAAAAGCTGCGTGTGGCGTTTGAGCTGAAAACCGAAGATATGATTTCTGTCCTGACCGCGGCTGATTTCAAAGTGTCTGAAGGCGAACTGAGCGCGTTCTTCCGTAAAGAAGGCCACAAAAATTACCGTCCGTGTGGCGATCAGGTGATGCGTTATTTCCTGAAAGGGCTGACGGCGAAAGTTCGTCCTAAAAAAGGCTAAGATATAAAATATTCGCCAGCTTAATATATCTGATGGTGTGTATTATAAATAATAATTAGCGGGGTGCTTTTATGAAAAAAGCGCCCCGTTTTACGTTTATTGGTTTTTCAGTGATGTAATTTCGTTATTACAGTTTTACTTCACGTTTCCCCGCTTTTATTTTTGACAGATTATTCCTTCGAAAACTATCTTCTGTTCTCATTATGAAACCTCCGGGCACTATTTTAATAAAAATGAAATAACACCGTTTATTTTAAAATGGCGAATTTAATTTGTATTGAAAGGACATCTTAATTATGAGAAAGATTACAACTTTGGCTTTATTAGTCGGGCTGGCTGTGTCTGCTCCCGCACTGGCAGCGAGTTCATCAGCCAGTCTTGAAGCCCGTATGGCGCAGCTTGAACAACGTCT
Source organism: Rahnella perminowiae (assembly GCF_019049695.1). NCBI lineage: Bacteria > Pseudomonadati > Pseudomonadota > Gammaproteobacteria > Enterobacterales > Yersiniaceae > Rahnella > Rahnella perminowiae. The sequence goes on along the minus strand of NZ_JAFMOT010000160.1, from coordinate 16,743 downwards.
TCAGCAGGCAGAAGCGCGCGCGGAAACGGCGGAAAAACAGATCCAGCAACTGACGAAGCAGGATGTGAAACGTGAGCAGCAAATAGCCAGCGTGAAAGAAGCCACGCCGGTAGAAGTTAAACAAGATGGAATATCGAAAGACAAATTGTTAACACTTAATGGATTTGATAATTTAAAACTATACGGCGATGTGGAATTTAATGTCGACGGCGCAAGCCGTAGCGGTCAATTAACCTCTGTCAGAACGCAGGATAATAAAAACTGGAAACCGGGAACCCATGAACGCTGGGATGTTAACGGACGGTTATTAATCGGGCTGGATGGTTATCGTCGTAATGATAACGGGCAATTCTCTGGATTTTCTGTACAGCCGACGGCTGACCTGAACGGTTCAATGACGCTTGATGATGCCGCTTTCTTCTTCGGCGAAGAAAAAGACTGGATGGCAAAAATCGGCCGTTTCGAAGCTTATGATATGTTCCCGCTTAATCAGGATACTTTTGTCGAGTACTCCGGTAATACCGCCAATGATCTGTACGCTGACGGCTACGGCTATGTCTATATGATGAAAGAAGGGCGCGGGCGCAGTGACAGCGGCGGCAACATCATGTTGAATAAAAACATCGGCAACTGGTATTTCGAGCTCAATACCTTACTGGAAGATGGTTCCGCGCTGTTTGCCGAGCAAAATTACCATGGCAATGAGCTTGAAAATGATAAAAACGTTGCGTATCTGCGCCCGATTATTGCCTGGAAAGCTGATGCATTCTCGGTGGCAGCCGCAATGGAAACCAATGTGGTGAATAATGCTTACGGTTACACCAACGATAAAGGCGATTTCGTTGACCAGTCCAAACGTAATGGTTACGGCATGACCATGACCTGGGACGGGCAGAAAGCTGACCCTGAAAATGGCGTGGTGGCTAACCTGAGCACTGCCTACATGGATGCATCGGATGAGAAAGATTTTACCGTCGGCGCCAATGCGTTGTGGAAACGCTTCGAACTGGGCTATATCTATGCGCATAACAAAATTGAAGATTTCAACATTAATGGCGTTCGTGCATCCGATTACGACGATGACTGGTTCGATGAGCCGGGCAGCTATGACATTCATACCATTCACGCCAGTTATCTGATCCCGAACGTCATGAACATGGAAAACTTTAACGTGTACCTGGGTGCCTACGTCTCAATGCTGGAAGCAGATAAAGCTGACAGTGCCGATGATGACAGTGATGAGCGTTACGGTGCGCGCGTGCGCTTCAAATACTACTTCTAAATTACCCGTTATATTTCGCGTCACAGGTGCGTTGGCTGCACATGCTCGCCCGAATCACTTACCTGAGTAAGCTCATCGGGACTCGCTTGTCTGCCGCGTTACTCGTCAAAGCCTCGCCCCTTCGGGGCCAGCTTGAGCGCTGTTCAAAGGCTAAAGCCTTTGTCCTGGGACACGAACTCGTTAGGGTAATAGGTATGTATTTTCACAAATAACAAAAAGCCTGAGTGCGTAACACTCAGGCTTTTTTACCGGCTAACGGTTCACTCAGGCAGCTTCGGTGTGGCGGGGTTTCGCCTCATCCTTTTTTGCGTCGTTTTTCTCCGCGGCTGGTTTTTGCGCGGCCAGGGCATCCGGCTCGAACTCATCAACGTTAATCGAACGCAGACGGCTTTCTTCTGCACGGCTGAGAATACGGGCGTCATCAGCACTCAGATGACCGGCATCCAGACCTTTTTGCGCCAGCATATCCAGACGGGTAAATGGCAGTTTTTTACCCATCGCCTCACATAAACGTTTATGTACCGGCTCTGCCGCCAGAATATCCTGCAATGCTTCTTCCAGCAGGCCAACCGGGTTGTGCTCGCTTGGCGTCAGATACTGACCGCGGCCGATGCGGCTACGCGTGGCCGAAGGCACCTGAAGAATACGCGCCAGCTCGTGATCCAGACGATCTGACGGGGCGGAATGCGAACGGCCCAGCGGGAAAATCACCACCCGCATCACACCGGCCACAAAACGGTTCGGGAAGTTACGCAGCAGGTCGTCGATAGCCACTTCAGCCTGGTGCAGACAATCCTGCACGCCCCAGTGCACCAGCGGTAAATCCGCTTCGTTACAGCCTTCTTCGTCATAGCGTTTCAGCGTCGCCGTGGCCAGATACATCTGGCTGAGGATATCACCAAGGCGGGCGGAAATACGTTCGCGACGTTTCAGGCTGCCACCCAGCACCCCCATCGACACGTCAGCCAGCAGGGCCAGATTGGCGCTCAGACGGTTGATGTGCTGGTAATAACGGGCAGTTTTATCATTGACCGGCGTATCGCTGGTACGACCGTCAGTCAGGCCAAGCCAGAAACTGCGCATTTGGTTGCTACCCACATGGCCGATATGTCCGAACAGCGCGCGGTCGAAATCATCCAGATCATTTTTCTCCGCCGCCGCCATTTCACGAAGCACATAAGGATGGCAGCGGATCGCACCCTGACCGAAGATGATCATGCTGCGGGTCAGAATGTTGGCACCTTCCACGGTAATTGCAATCGGCGCGCCCTGATAAGAGCGGGCCACGAAGTTACTGGTGCCGAGCATAATGCCTTTACCGCCGGTGATATCCATCGCATCCATCACGGCGCGCTGGCCGCGGTGTGTACAGTGGTATTTCACGATAGCGGACAGCACCGCCGGTTTTTCACCCAGCATAATACCGTTAGTGATAAGCGTCGCGGCGGCATCCATCACATAAGCATTACCGGCAATGCGTGCCAGTGGTTCTTCAATACCTTCCATTTTACCGATCGGCAGTTTGAACTGACGGCGGATATAAGCATAAGCACCGGTCGCCAGCGCCAGAGATTTCAGGCTGCCGGTCGAGTTAGAGGGCAGCGTGATGCCCCGGCCCACAGAAAGACATTCCACCAGCATCCGCCAGCCCTGACCGGCCATTTTCGGGCCGCCAATGATGTAATCGATCGGGACAAAGATATCGCTGCCACGTGTCGGACCGTTCTGGAAGGGCACATTCAGCGGGAAGTGACGGTGACCAATTTCCACACCGGCGGTGTCGGTTGGGATCAGTGCACAGGTAATGCCTAAATCAGTTTCGCTGCCGAGCAGGTGATCGGGATCTTTCAGTTTAAACGCCAGGCCCAGTACGGTGGCGATAGGTGCCAGCGTGATGTAACGCTTGTTCCAGGTCAGGCGCATGCCGAGCACTTCTTTGCCCTGCCACTGGCCTTTGCACACGATACCGAAATCAGGAATGGCTCCGGCATCAGAACCTGCTTCCGGGCTGGTCAGGGCGAAACACGGGATTTCCAGACCGGCGGCCAGACGTGGCAGATAGTGATCTTTCTGCTCTTCGGTACCGTAATGTTGCAGCAGTTCGCCCGGCCCGAGGGAGTTCGGTACACCGACGGTGATCGCCAGAATGCCCGACACACCGGCCAGCTTTTGCAGCACACGCGCCTGTGCGTAAGCTGAGAATTCCAGGCCACCGTATTCTTTCTTAATGATCATCGCGAAGAAGCGGTGCTCTTTCAGATATGCCCACAGTTCCGGCGGCAAATCAGCCAGTTCGTGGGTGATCTGAAAATCATTAGCCATGCGGCAGGCTTCTTCAACCGGCCCGTCAATAAAACGCTGTTCATCTTCTGTCAGTTGCTGCTCAGGGTAATTCTGTAATTTCTCCCAGTCCGGTTTGCCACCAAACAGGTCGCCTTCCCACCAGGTAGTGCCCGCTTCAATCGCTTCTTTTTCCGTACGGGACATAGCAGGCATCACTTTACGGAAGGTACGCAGCGCGGGGCCGGAGAATAAGGCGCGACGCAGGGCAGGAATATTGAAAGGCAGAAGAATGATCGCCAGCGGCAATAACAACCACAGCGTCCACAGATGAATGGCGCCCATGGCCGCTGTAAACGCCAGCAAAATCAGGCTGCTAAGGGCAAGGTTGACCTTGTGATAGAACAACGCACCAAGGATCACGATAAATGCAACAATGCTAAGAACCATCATAGTAAAGCTCCTGAGTCGTAGGAGGTCTGACCTGTTGTAGGGATACAATGGTTGTAGTTCATGCTCATTTCTTTATCAATGTGTTTACATATTAATTACAACGCAGCTCACAAACCGGTCGCACGAAGCGTCAAAAACAGAAACTATCGGAATCATTACCGCTTCACTGCTTCTCGCTGTTTCGGCTTTCCGTTAAACTGCACAGCGGAACGTTTTATTGCTATCGGCCGTGCTGAAACCGGCTGTAAATGGACATAAAAGAGGCTGCTATGTATCTGGATATTATCCGTACTGAACTGAACGAAGCTGCTGATACGCTGAATAAATTCATCAGCGATCCGTCAAATATTGAGTCTATTCAACGTGCAGCAGTGCTGCTGGCGGATTCATTCAAAGCGGGTGGGAAAGTGATTTCCTGCGGTAACGGGGGTTCACACTGCGATGCCATGCATTTTGCAGAAGAACTGACAGGCCGCTATCGCGAAAACCGTCCGGGTTATCCGGCCATTGCGATTTCCGACGTCAGCCACATCTCATGCGTCGGTAACGATTTCGGTTACGAATATATCTTTTCCCGTTATCTGGAAGCCGTGGGTCAGAAGGGCGATGTGCTTCTGGGTATCTCCACTTCCGGTAATTCCGGTAATGTGATCAAAGCCATCGAAGCCGCGCGCGCCAAAGGCATGAAAGTCATCACCCTGACCGGTAAAGACGGCGGGAAAATGGACGGTTCAGCCGACGTGGAAATCCGCGTTCCGCACTTTGGTTTTGCTGACCGCGTGCAGGAAATTCACATTAAAGTGATCCATATCCTGATTCTCTTAATCGAAAAAGAAATGGCGAAATAATTCGCCGCACGTTGGTAATACGGCGTTGAAATCTGGCTCAGAATGCTCATTTACTCTGTGTAAACTCCGCTTCTTCGCCAGATCCCGCTTTGTTTCACCATAGTGCAGCGCATTATTAAAATAATAAAAAGGGGGCTGGTGATGTGCGAATTGCTCGGGATGAGCGCTAACGTTCCTACTGATATTTGTTTCAGTTTCAGCGGATTAGTGCAGCGCGGTGGCGGAACCGGCCCGCATAAAGACGGCTGGGGCATCACCTTTTATGAAGGCAATGGCTGTCGTACTTTTAAAGATCCGACGCCAAGCTTTAATTCGCCCATTGCCCGCCTTGTTCAGGAATACCCGATCAAATCCTGCGCGGTGATTTCTCATATCCGCCAGGCAAACCGTGGCGAAGTGGCACTGGAAAACACCCATCCGTTTACCCGCGAGCTGTGGGGACGCAACTGGACTTACGCACACAACGGTCAGCTTCGCGGCTATCGCCAGCTGGATACCGGTACCCTGCGCCCGGTGGGGCAGACCGACAGCGAATACGCGTTCTGCTGGTTATTGCACAAACTCACTCAACGTTATCCGCGCCGCCCTGCAAGCTGGCCGCCGGTGTTTCGCTATATTGCGTCGCTGGCTGATGAGTTAAGGCAGAAAGGGGTGTTTAACATGTTGCTGTCGGATGGCAATTTTGTGATGGCGTATTGCTCGACGAATTTACACTGGATCACGCGGCGTGCGCCTTTTGGCAAGGCAACGTTGTTGGATCAGGATGTGGAAATTGATTTTCAGCAGCAGACGACACCGGATGATGTCGTCACTGTGATTGCCACGCAACCGCTGACGGCGAACGAAACCTGGAACAAAATTGCTCCAGGTGAATTCGCATTATTTCATCGGGGCGAACGCCAGCTGTGAAGGCAGCGGGGTGTTGGACAACGGTTGCAGCACTTCATATTTACCGTCAGTGACCACGACATTCGGTGGCTGATGGTGTTTTTCAAAGTACGCATATCCTGGCTGCAACTGGTTCCAGAAACTGTAGTAGCTGGAGTTTTTATGCGCCTTCATGTTGGCATCGGTCATCCTGAACGGATAAATGCTAATCTTTAAACTGCGTTGCCCGAACTGGAATGCCGCCTGTACGTACGTAAAGATTTCGTCCATATAGCCGTCGGTCATGGCATAGCAACCGATAGACTTACAGTTACCGTGAATCATCAGATACTTACCTGAATAACCCTGCGAGATATCGTAAGCATTCGGGAAACCGATGTTGATGGCACGATAAAAGCGGCTGTCAGGCTTCAGGTGGTGAATATCCACGTTGTAGAAACCTTCCGGACTTTTAAAATCGCCTTCGCGACGTTTATTTCCCAAACCGCCGGAAAAATCGCAGATGCCATAACTGCCAATCAGGCGAAATTCGCCGTCGAGCTGGGCATACAATTCGAGTTTACGTTCTTGTTTGAAGATCTGAATATAAACCGGTGCGCCCAGTAATTGTTTTTTAAGTGTCGCGTTGACCGGGACAGCATCGCTGGCCACGGCGTAATTTGCTGTAAATAAAGGCAAACTGAGGAGCATCGCAAGAAACAGCGCGATTCTGATCATTCTAAGTCCTGCTCGGTAATAATTTTGATTATGTTGTCTACAGCTGAACTGCCTGTAAGACCGCCACTGATTTTCTTCTTATGTACTGCCTGTCTGAAACGATGCCATATTAATACTGATTAAATTTTTAGCAATCACCAAATAATGAATAATGACTTTCGAAATAGGAAATTTATTACGATGCCATTTCTGGTGATTCATTAAGCCAAATTAACCCGGATTTTGTGTGTTTGAAATTACGTCATACCACTGTATACTTATACAGTTATCAGGGGAGGGCTATGCGTAAAATCATTCACGTTGATATGGACTGCTTTTTCGCGGCCGTCGAGATGCGCGATGATCCTTCCCTGCGCGACATTCCTATTGCCATTGGCGGCAGCCGTGACCGCCGTGGCGTCATCAGCACCGCCAATTATCCTGCGCGCAAATTCGGCGTGCACAGTGCGATGCCGACCGGTATGGCACTGAAACTTTGCCCGCACCTGAAAGTCATCCCCGGCCGAATGGAGGCTTATAAAGAAGCTTCAAACCACATCCGTGAAATCTTTGCGCGTTATACCCCATTGATCGAACCGCTGTCACTTGACGAAGCTTATCTGGATGTTTCCGACGCAACGCAATGCAACGGCTCTGCGACGCTTATTGCTGCAGAAATCCGTCAGGCCATTTTCGATGAAATCAGGCTGACGGCCTCTGCCGGCATTGCGCCGATAAAATTTCTGGCAAAAATCGCCTCGGACCTGAACAAGCCTAACGGCCAGTTTGTGATCACGCCGGATAAAGTCGATGCGTTTTTACAGGATCTTCCGCTGGGTAAAATCCCCGGCGTCGGCAAAGTCACAGCCCAGCGTTTGCAGGCGCTGGGGCTGAACACCTGCGGCGATGTACAGCGCTATGATCTGGCGACACTGCTCAAACGATTTGGTAAGTTTGGCCGCGTACTGTGGGAGCGCTGTCAGGGTATTGATGAACGTGAAATATCCCCCGAGCGGTTGCGCAAATCGGTCGGCGTGGAACGCACGCTGGCAGAAGATATTCACAGCTGGGAAGAATGCGTGGCACTGATCGAACGTTTATATCCGGAACTGCACATACGCCTGAGCCGTGTCAGTCCGGATCTGCGCATCGCCCGTCAGGGGGTAAAACTCAAATTCCATGATTTTCAGCAGACCACGCAGGAACACGTCTGGCCGGTGCTCAATAAAGAAGATTTACTGAAAGTGGCGCGGGAGGCATGGGAGAAACGGCGTGGCGGACGGGGCGTCAGGCTGGTGGGATTACACGTGACGTTGCAGGATCCGCAGATAGAGCGGCAGCTTCTTTTGGATTTGAGCTCCTCCCCCTGTGATGAACTGAACTCCGAATGAAGGTTTAAAAAGTCCAACATTCGGGGTTCAGTTCACGCAGGGGAGGGAGCCAAAATATCATTTCTTTTCAGGAATTGCTTTCAGCAGGGCGGTCAGCAGTTGCCAGTACAGCCCGACGCTGGCGATTTCAACCTGTTCATCCGGCGAATGCGGGCCGGTGATAGTTGGCCCGATGGAAACCATGTCCATGTCCGGATACGGTTTTTTGAACAGACCGCATTCCAGACCGGCGTGGATCACCATGATGTTCGGGGTTTTGCTGAACAGTGACTGGTAAGTTTCACGCACCAGCGTCATCACCGGCGAGCTTGGCTCAGGTTTCCAGCCAGGGTAGCTGCCTTTTGCCAGACTTTTTGCACCAGCCAGTTCACTCAGTGAGCTCAGCATGCTGACCACATATTCTTTACCGCTGTCGATAAGCGAACGGATCAGGCTGTTGATCGCCACTTCGTCATCTTTCATCGTGACAACACCGACGTTGAGCGATGTTTCGACCACACCTTTCACATCATCACTCATGCGGATCACGCCGTTAGGCGTCGCGTTCAGCAGCGCAAGGAACTTATCCTGACTGTCCTGGCTCAGTGCCCTGGCATTGCTTTCAGCCGTTTCCGCGACAAAAACGATCTTCTTCTCAACGGCTGACAGTTCAAACTGAATCGTCGCCAGGAATTCCTGTGCTGCCGCTTTCAGTGCGTCCGCTTTATCGGCGGCAACCGCCAGAGTCGCAATGGCTTCACGCGGGATGGCGTTACGCAGCGTGCCGCCGGTAAAGTCCAGCAGGCGCAGACCCAGGGTCCCCGCGTTGTCTGCCAGGAAACGTGCCAGCAGTTTGCTGGCGTTGCCCAGACCTAAGTGAATTTCAGCGCCGGAGTGGCCGCCTTTCAGGCCTTTCAGGGTCAGTTTCAGCACGCTGAAACCGGCCGGAACCGCTTCACGGCTCAGCGGCAGTGTGGCGGTAAAATCAATCCCGCCGGCGCACCCCATGTAGATTTCGCCTTCGGTTTCAGAATCGGTGTTGATCAGAATTTCAGACTGTAACCAGTTCGGTTGCAGGCCGAATGCGCCCGCCATGCCGGTTTCTTCGGTCATGGTCAGCAGCACTTCCAGCGGGCCGTGTTCTACGCTGTCATCAGCCAGAACCGCCAGCGCGGATGCCATACCGATACCGTTGTCAGAACCCAGCGTGGTACCGCGGGCTTTTACCCAACCGTCTTCAATAAATGGCTGGATCGGATCTTTAGTGAAATCATGAACAGTATCGTTGTTTTTCTGCGGCACCATATCGAGGTGAGCCTGCAGGGCAACGGCTTTGCGGTTTTCCATGCCCGGGGTGGCCGGTTTGCGCAGCAAAATATTGCCAACTTCATCACGCTCAGCGTGGATACCCTTTTCCTGTGCCCATTCAACGATGTGTTTTGCCAGCGCTTCTTCGTGATAAGAAGGGTGCGGAATAGAACAAATTTTGGCAAAAATATCCCACAACGGTTGTGGCGAAAGCTGAGACAGTTCAGACACTATAAGTCTCCTGTAACAGTCAGCTCATTCAGGCTCCGTTTGCAGGGGAACTGACTGAGATGCTGTAGGTTTAAGGTTAAGTAATCCCCGCCAGACTGTGTGGCGAGTGGCCTGACAGAATATCACTTAATCTTAACCTGTGCGCGGGCACGGGGAGAAATTCCGGGATTTTTGGGGCGCAGGGACCCGATAATCGCTGGTTTTTGTGAGCCGGACTCACTATAATCTCGCGCAACCTTTTTTCCCCCCACTACTTTTTTAGAAGCCGTTAATTCACTGGCTGGGACACCTTTATGAGCGAAAAATACGTTGTAACCTGGGACATGCTGCAAATCCACGCCCGCACCATGGCTAAACGCCTGCTGCCGGCAGAACAATGGAAAGGCATTATTGCCGTCAGCCGCGGTGGCCTGGTTCCGGCAGCGTTGCTGGCTCGCGAGCTGTGCATTCGCCATGTGGATACCGTCTGTATCTCCAGCTACGACCATGATAATCAGCGCGAAATGCAGGTGCTGAAACGCGCAGAAGGCGACGGTGAAGGCTTCATCGTGATCGACGATCTGGTGGATACCGGCGGCACCGCGAAAGCGATCCGCGAAATGTACCCGAAGGCGCATTTCATCACCATCTTCGCAAAACCAGCCGGTGCTCCGCTGGTCGATGACTACGTGATCGACATCCCGCAGAACACCTGGATCGAACAGCCGTGGGATATGGGGGTTGTCTTTGTGCCTCCGTTAGTGGGTAAGTAATTTTCCCTTACTGTTGATAAACGCCTGGCTCATTGCCGGGCGTTTTGCTTTTGTTGACTTGAAATCCTTTCCGCTTGACCTCATACCTCACTTGTCGCAACGTGGGCGGGTTATAATCCCGTCTAAATGATCGCCTGCGGGCGACCTGCTGCTTGCTAACGGAGGATCTTGCATCATGGCTCCAGCCAATCTTACGGAAAAACTGTTTAAACCTTCGTTCAAATACCCGGAAACATCGACGCTGGTTCACCGCGTTCATCACCATAATACGCACCCGCCGATGCACTCTGCACTGGAAGGCGACACGGTCCATTGCTGGTACCGTACGATTAACCGTTTGATGTGGATGTGGCGCGGGGTCGATCCGCTGGAAGTGGAAGAAGTGCTGTCGCGCATTGCTGTCTCCCAGGCGGAACACAGTGATCCGTTGCTGCTTGATACTGTAATTGGTTACCGTAATGGCAACTGGATCTACGAATGGTCAAAACAGGCGATGCACTGGCAGCAAAAAGCCGCCGAAGAAAAAGACCCGGATGTGGCGAGCGACTACTGGCTGAAAGCCGCCAACCTTTACAGTATTGCCAGTTATCCGCATCTGAAAGGCGATACGCTGGCGGAACAGGCGCAGGCGCTGGCCAATAAAGCCTTTGAAAAATCCTCGGAACATTCGCCTTATGAACTGAAAGAGCTGGAATTTAAGATCTCCGGCGGCACGCCGATCACCGGTTTCCTGCACCTGCCGGACGCAGGCAAAGCGCCGTTCCCGACGGTGATGGTGTGTGGCGGTCTCGATACCTTGCAGAGTGACCATCAGCGCCTGTTCCGTTCGTATCTTGCGCCGATGGGCATTGCCATGCTGACCATTGACATGCCGTCGATCGGTTTTTCGTCGAAGTGGAAACTGACCCAGGACACCAGCTTCCTGCATCAGCAGGTGCTGATGCAGCTTTCGGATGTGCCATGGGTTGATGCCAGCCGCGTCAGTTTGCTCGGCTACCGTTTTGGTGCCAACGTTGCCGTGCGGCTGGCGTATCTCGAACCGCGCCGCGTGCGTGCAGTCGCCACTCTGGGGGCGCTGGTGCATACACTGCTGAGCGACCCGAAATGCCAGGAACAAGTGCCGGACATGTATATGGATGTGCTGGCGAGTCGTATTGGCATGTCGAGTGCGTCTGATTCGGCATTGAAAACCGAACTTAATCGTTATTCTCTGAAAACGCAGGGGCTGCTCGGGCGGAGAACGCCGACGCCCATGCTGGCTGCATACTGGGAGAACGATATTTTCAGTCCTAAGAGCGAAGCTAAGCTGATTGCGGATTCTTCCGCTGACGGCAAGCTGTTGCCTATCCGCAGCGAGCCGCTTTACGGACATTTTGACAGCGCTTTACATGAGATTTGCAGCTGGCTGCAAAACCATATGCGTTAACTTAACAGTTGCTAATTCCTAACGGTTTGTTAAAAAGGATCGTCTTTCTATGGAGGTTGTACTATGACGTTACCAAGCGGTCATCCTAAAAGCAGGCTAATGAAACGTTTCGGTACACTGGGACCGTACATCAGAGAAGGGAAATGCGAAAACGACCGCTTTTTCTTTGACTGTTTAGCTGTCTGCGTGAACGTTAAGCCCGCGCCGGAGAAGCGTGAATTCTGGGGCTGGTGGATTGAATTACAGGCCGAAGCCGAACGTTTTACCTATGTTTATCACTTCGGATTGTTTGATAAAGACGGCATCTGGAAAGCGCAAAACATTAAAGATGCTGAAGTGCGGGAAAAACTTGAGACGACATTAAAAGGGTTCCACAAAAACCTGAATGCCATGATCGAAGAGATGTCCCTCAGACTGGAACCTGCTGATGATTTCAGCGAGGAACCGGTGAAGCTCTCCGCCTGACTTTCTGTACTACCCATTCCCACGATGAATACTGCTATTATAGCGTTATGCCGGTTGGCATAACGCTTCTCACTGGTTACAAAGACAAAGAAGCCCTTCTTTTTCACATTAATGGAACGATTATGAGTGGTAGTCAGACACTGGTTGTAAAACTGGGCACCAGCGTGCTCACTGGCGGCTCACGCCGCCTCAACCGTGCTCACATTGTTGAGCTTGTCCGCCAGTGCGCGCAGCAACATGCGGCAGGGCACCGGATTGTGATTGTCACGTCGGGCGCGATTGCCGCCGGGCGCGAACATCTTGGCTACCCCGAACTCCCCGCCACCATTGCTTCCAAACAACTGCTGGCTGCCGTCGGGCAAAGCCGTTTGATCCAGCTGTGGGAGCAATTGTTCTCGATTTATGGCATCCACATTGGTCAGATGCTGCTGACGCGTGCCGATATGGAAGACCGCGAGCGGTTCCTGAACGCCCGCGACACGATGCACGCGCTGCTTGATAACCATATCGTGCCGGTCATTAACGAAAACGATGCGGTGGCCACCGCTGAAATTAAAGTCGGCGATAACGACAATCTCTCCGCGCTGGCCGCTATTCTGGCGGGTGCTGATAAATTGCTGCTTCTGACCGATCAGCGTGGTCTGTTTACTGCCGATCCGCGTACCAACCCGCAGGCAGAGCTTATCCGCGAAGTCATGACCATTGATGATGAACTGCGCGGCGTGGCGGGTGACAGTGTTTCCGGTCTCGGCACCGGCGGCATGGCCACCAAACTGCAGGCGGCGGATGTCGCGTGCCGTGCGGGCGTCGATACCATTATTGCTGCGGGCAGCCTGCCGGGCGTGATTGGCGATGTCATTAACGGTATTTCGGTCGGCACACGTTTTCACGCGATGGAAACCCCGCTGGAAAACCGTAAGCGCTGGATCTTCGGCGCACCGCCAGCCGGTGAAATCACCATCGACGACGGCGCGGTTTCTGCCATGATGGAGCGCGGCAGTTCGCTGCTGCCAAAGGGGATCCGCGAAGTGAAAGGCGATTTCTCGCGTGGCGAAGTGATCCGCATCCGCAACCTGAACGGGCGTGACCTCGCGCACGGCGTCAGCCGCTATAACAGCGATGCGATGCGCATGATTGCGGGTCATCATTCTCAGCAGATCAGCGAAATTCTCGGTTACGAATACGGCCCGGTTGCCGTTCACCGTGACGACATGATTGTCAGTTAAGGAGCTACAGATGCTTAACGAGATGGGAAAGGCCGCAAAAGCCGCGTCCTGGCAGCTCTCCACCCTCAGCACCGCGCAGAAAAACCGTGCGCTGATGCTGATGGCCGACATGCTCGAGGCCAACAGCCAGAGCATTATTCTTGCCAACGAACTCGACATGGCCGCCGCCCGCGAAAGCGGCATGAGCGAAGCGTTATTAGACCGCCTGCTGCTGACGCCCGCGCGTTTATCGGCGATTGCCAGCGACGTGCGCGATGTCTGCCGCATGAGCGATCCGGTCGGGCAGGTGATTGACGGTTCACAGCAGGACAGCGGTTTGCGTCTTGAACGCCGCCGCGTGCCGCTCGGCGTGATCGGCGTGATTTACGAAGCGCGTCCGAACGTCACCATCGACGTCGCCAGCCTGTGCCTGAAAACCGGCAACGCCGTGATCCTGCGTGGCGGTAAAGAAACTCACCACACCAATCAGGCGACGGTTAACGTCATTCAGATGGCGCTGGAAGAATGCGGATTGCCGAAAGCTGCGGTTCAGGCGATTGAAAGCCCGGATCGCGCACTGGTCGCAGAACTGCTGCGCCTGGATAAATACGTCGACATGCTGATCCCGCGCGGTGGTGCGGCGCTGCACAAACTGTGCCGCGAACAATCCACCATTCCGGTGATCACCGGCGGAATCGGCGTGTGTCATACGTTTGTGGATGAAAGCGTCGATTTCGACAAAGCGCTGACCGTGCTGGAAAGCGCCAAAGTGCAGCGTCCGAGCGCCTGTAACAGCCTTGAAACCGTACTGGTGCATCAGGCGATTGCCGCCCGTTTTCTGCCGGAACTGAGCGACAACATGCACCGCGCAGGCGTTACGTTGCACGCCAGCGAATCCGCGATGCCGTATCTGCAAAACGGCCCGGCGAAAGTGCTGGCGGTGACCGAAGAAGATTATTCAGATGAATGGTTGTCACTGGATCTGAACGTGACGGTGGTGGCTGATCTGGATGCCGCCGTGGCGCATATCCGCACCTACGGCACCGAACATTCCGATGCGATCCTCACCCGTTCCATCAGCAGCGCGGACAGGTTCGTGCGCGAAGTGGATTCCTCTGCGGTTTACGTCAACGCCAGCACCCGTTTCACCGACGGCGGCCAGTTCGGTTTAGGCGCAGAAGTGGCGGTCAGCACACAAAAACTGCACGCCCGCGGCCCGATGGGATTAGAAGCCCTGACGACTTACAAATGGATTGGTTACGGCGACGATTTAGTTCGTCCTTAACCCGTGGCACCGGTGGATTTTTCGTCATGAAGCCGGTGCTAAATCCCTATTTCATTCAGGGTGATGAGAAAAGCAGCAAACGCACAGCAGGGGGCTTGACGGCAGCCTCAGATTTCACTAATTTAGCACCCCGTAGTTCCCCGGTAACACTTCAAAATGCCGACTTAGCTCAGTAGGTAGAGCAACTGACTTGTAATCAGTAGGTCACCAGTTCGATTCCGGTAGTCGGCACCATTTCAGCTTTAAACTCCTTGATTACCAAAAATTCATGTAGGATGGCACCTCAGCTTTCTGTCTATTTTTGTTCCTGTATTCCCATCAAAATACCGACTCGGCCAGATCTCTCTAGCTTCAACCCCAATCGTCTTTGCAATAATCATTTCACCTTTCGGCCACGGTCTTGCCAGCGAATTGGAAAGGGTGGATGAACTCAACCCCGCGTCCCTCGAAACAGCTGCCATTGTTGTCCCTTTCTTTCTGATTGCCGGATGATATCTGCAGTGTGCCAATCTTTTGAACCTGTCATATAAGACTCCCTGTTAATGGTGAATACTAAGTTATCCTTAGCATGTGTGGCGCTTAAAAATAACACAATAGAAAACTAAGAATAACTTAGTAAAAGGTTGGCTCCGGCATCATGTTGATCAAGAGACTCAAGGAAGCGCGTTTGCGTGCTGGGCTTTCTCAATACAAGTTAGGCGTTCTGGCGGGTGTTGATGAGGCATCGTCGAGCGCACGGATGAATCAATATGAAAAAGGTAAACATCAGCCGGATCTGGAAACGGTGAAGCGAATTGCGAAAGTATTGGATGTGCCTGTGGCTTATCTCTATGCCGAAGAAGACGACCTTGCTGCGCTGATTATTGTATTTCATGAAAATAGAAAGCAGTCAGTTTAGTGTTTTCAAGCTCAGGGAGCCAAAAAAATGAGTCAGAAACTTTTAACCTTCGCCAGATCATTTATTAATGGCGAGATCTCAGCCGAAGATTTCGCCGACCCCTATCAGATATTATGGAAAACTGAGGGTGAAAATGGTGATTCGCTGAAAGATAACTATCAGGACAGTGAAAAATGTTCGACCATTTTTTGTCTCGCAGATCAATTCAATCCTGACAATGATCGTGAGAAAGATGAATTTGATGCTGATGAACTTAAAGCGCGGGTTCGGGCCGTTTTGGATAACGAATGACCCTCAGGTTTCAACTGAATTCAGATAAGAGAAAAACATGCAGCTCAAAGATAAGTTTGAAGAATACTCGGAAGCCGAATTTATTGCGCTGGTGAAAGATATTTTCGATGTGCATGGCAGCGAGTCATATCAGGACAGTTTACTGGAAAATTTCAGCCGGGTTACCGGGCATCCTTCAGGTACTGATTTAATTTTTTATCCTGAAGGCGATAAAACAGTAACTCCAGAGAGTGTAGTTACCGAAATTAAACAGTGGTGGACTTCTGTCGGGAAAGCATTGTTTAGGAGCTGATTAGTCTCTATGTCATCCGAATTCAGGCAGCAGATCATATTTCTGTCGCCTGTGATTTATCACGAATGTTATTTCTCTGCATTTTGGAGCAATAATTTTGCTGCATAAATCCTGTCTTTCAGCGGGGCAGGATTCAGATGACAGCGTAATGATCCGATTCAGGTCATCCGTATCCAGTGTAGAATCAATATGCCTCAGAATATATTTTTCAAATCCTGAATCGTGACTTATCAACGATTGCAGTTTTACGGTTTCCGGCCATTTATCGACAAGCAACCTCGCGACCGCTTCTGAATTCCCTTCAGCAATACTGCCATCATCACATTGTGCGTAAGCGATGTAGTTTTTATGTATGGCCTCCCATGAATTGAGATTGTCCACTGCAATATCTGCTGCTTCTGCATCATTCTCAGTGCAGGTCCTTGCATTAGCACCAATAGAAAATAGCGTGAGTAATAATATCGTGGCGGTTATTTTCATATAAATTCCATACGAACACCCTGGTATGTCCTGTTGTCATTTCTCTGGGTCGAACCTGCGGCGGAAGGCCCGCTATTTATTTTAACGTCTCCCTAAGTCTACTCCGTGATCCCTTTAAAAAGGTATACCAAATGTAGTAAGATATTTCTCTTAAATAACAAATGAAGCATGTAAAATAAAAAATAAATTTTTTATTAAAGTGTCTTTTGAAATAAAAGTTCAATATTTACTATTCGGGATAGTGACGTCTGATGTAAAAGCGACTAAATCCTACTATGGGAATCAAGTAAATC